>NZ_SJPV01000002.1:209054-509054 GCF_007860135.1 Novipirellula artificiosorum | reverse complement strand
CATTTCCACGGCACGCTGAAATCGGCCATGTCACCAACAAATGCGGACTCATGAAACCCGTGGCGACGCAACCGATCGTTGCAAAATGTCACCGCTTTCGGATTCAAGTCCAAACCGTCGACTTGGTATCCCTTCTTCGCAAGCGAATGGATCAAACGCCCCGTTCCACAGGCCGGCTCAAACAGTCGCTTGGGTGGGCGGTCCATCCACTGCTCGCCACACGCTTGAATGAAGCTGACCTCGGCGGCGCAGTCCGCGCCGAAGACCAAGTCGTAGTACTTGGGATGGTCGTAAATGGATTCATTGATGGTTTCGACATCAGGCGGCTGCGACACAGTGGTCTCCGATTCGGTATTGCTTGCAAAAAAAGGGGGGCTTCAGTTCAGCCCCTGGGCGGACGAAAAAAGCACAGGTCATATCACCTGGGCAGCTCGCTTTCGTTTGGATTCAAAAAACGGAATGGAAAACTGCGGAATGCATCTTCATCTCCCAGCCCATTTTGCTCGCCTTAACGAACCGGCGGCAGACCATGGGCTCGACGCAGGACACCGAGTTGGCCTGCGTGAATTCCTTCGTGGATGGGGCAAAACAGAATCGCTCCGAGCTTGAAGGGAAATGCGGCATAGGGCATGTCCACCGGTTGAAGCAGCACGGCGGGATCGAGTCCTGCGAGTACCTGCAGCGACTGCTGATGGACCTTCGCCAATCGCTCCAACAATTCGTCGGGTGTACTCTGGGCCGAAGGGTTGGGATTCGGTGTCGACTCACGGCCATAGGCCTTACGGAATTTTCCAGGAATCAAATCCAAGTCGTCGGGGTCGCGGCCACGCATTCGAAACATCAGCAGTCCATATTGGCTGACGGTTAAATGGCCAACTTGCCAGGCGACATGGGTGGGCAGTCCCGCGGGAATCGTGTACCAAAACTCGCGTGGTGTGTTTTCGAGAAGTTCGAGGGTGTAGTCGCGAGCGAATCGAATCTGCCCAATTGCACTGCGGAGCATGATCGCTGCGTCTGCGATCGACGGAGCGCTTGCCTGAGGATTTGCGGCCGGTTCGGGGGGGGGACTATTCATGCGGGGATCATAGCACGAAAACAGTCCACCGATCCATCAGCCCGCCGCTTTCTTACCGTCGCGTGCTTTTTTTCGCGTCGGCTTGGCCACCAAGCGGATTTCCGGCATCACCGCTCGCCCGCCGTGAAACGTGCGGCGGCGCTCAATCGTGTGATCGAACACGAATGCTCCCTGTTCGATCCCCGTTCTGGGCGAGACACGCAAGATCGCTGGGTGGCCACACTCACTGCACTGCACGCGAAACCCATGGCTATCCAATAGCGAATGGATCGATGCGACCATTTGCTGGTTTTGCGAGAGCGACCCGAACGATTGGCCCGCCAGCGTCTGCAGATGGCTTTGGATTGTCAATCGGATCGACCGCTGAAGTCGGTGAAGCTCTCGCTCCAATTCAACGATCGCCAAGCCACCTGGCTCTGCCGGTTCGCACTCCTGTTCGGCGCGAGTGGGCTTCGGGCGAGTGGAACCGGGATCAATCATCAAAACCTTTTCGAGTGCGTTGGCCTTGCTGAGTTGCCGTCGGTGACGCGACGCCCAGGAAGGCCCTGCATTGACATGGCGAGGTGGAACGATGTCCACATCTGGGAATTTGCGGAGCGAATTTTCTCAGCTCTCTAGACGAGTTTATACAAATTGTATAAACTGTCCAGACAGGAAAGCACAGTTTGCGGCCGCTTCCCCCCCGAACAGCACAACCGGCCATTCGGTTTAAGCGGTAAAGTCCAGCGAAGGATGCGATGTTTCTCTCTGAACCGCCCGAGTCAACATGGCGGCGAGAGGCAGGATTTACTACTGTCGAACAACCTGTCGTCACCCAACATCCCCTCGTTAGCTTCAAAGAACGCCAATGTCGGTCAACCAGCAAACCGTTGAAGATACCAAGGCACAAATCCGAGCTTTGGTCAACGAAATCGCTGCACTCGCCAAATCGGGTGCCACGGCGGATGAGTTTTATCCCGAGCTTTTGTCGCGGATCATCACCGCTTTGGCCGCTGCCGGTGGTGCGATTTGGCTGTTGGACGAAGATCGTCAACTGCGACTGCAGTACCAAATCAACGCCGAGCCTTCGATTTTGGCGGACGACAGTGATGATGCGACCCGCCACACTCGGTTGATCCAACGGGTCGCAAATACCGGCCAATCATTAATCGTCCCCCCCTATTCCGGAACGACCGACGGCGAAGCCGAAGGCAATCCGACACGTTACTTGTTGGTCCTCGGGGCTCTCAAGCACGACGAGCAGCAAGACGGATTGATCGAAGTGTTCCAGCGGCCCGACACGGCGCCGGACACCCAGCGAGGTTACCTGCGTTTCTTGCAGCAGATGTGTGAACTGGCCGCGGATTGGCTGCGGGGCCAAAAACTGCAAAAGCTGGGCGACCGACAGACGCTCTGGCAACAGGCAGACTCCTTCGCTCGTGCCTCACACGAATCGCTCGATTTAATGGAAACGGCTCACATCGTTGCCAATGAGGGCCGGCGCTTGATCGGTTGCGACCGAGTGAGCGTTGCGATCAAGAAGGGCCGCAAATGCACGGTCAAGGCGATCAGTGGCCAAGACACGATCGAAAACCGATCGAACATCGTGACGGCACTGAACAAGTTAGCGACGCGGGTCTGTGCGGCAGGTGAACCGCTTTGGCACGATGGGTCGACGGAGGATTTGCCGCCGCAAATCGAAGAGGCGCTCGAAGACTACGTCGATCAATCGTATGGTCGAAACATTGCCGTGTTGCCGCTTCGCGAGCCACAGCGGAAATTGGGTGCAGAACAAGACACCGGAGCTGCGGGAGAGATTGACCGCGACAACGCTCATCGCGGCGAAGTCATCGGTGCATTGATCGTGGAGCAGATCGAGAGCAACCTTCCTGCAGATGTTTTTCATGCTCGCTGTGACTTGGTGTACGAACATGGTACCCGGGCGATCGCGAATTCAATGACTCACAGCAATCTATTCCTGATGCCCGTTTGGCGCGCCTTGGGTCGAGCGACATGGGTGCTCCGAGCGAGAACGTTGCCGAAGACGATTGGAGTTCTGGGCCTGATCACCGCGGTGGTTCTCGGGCTGATCTTTTTCAAGAAAGATTTCAACTTGGAGGCCGATGGTACATTGACGCCCGTGGTTCGCCGCGAAATTTTTGCTCCGATCGATGGCGAGGTGATCGAAGTGATTGCGGATCACAACCGTCCCGTCAAAGCTGGCGAAACCCTGCTGGTGCTACGCAACCGAGACTTGGAGATTCAAGTCGCAGATCTGGAGGGTCAGGCTCAAACGACGCTTGCAGAGAAAGCCCGGGTGCTTGGCCAATTGACACAGTCGCGAAAGCTTGAGCCGGCTGACATGCGAGCATTGCAGGGAGAACTCAATGAACTTGAAACCAAACAGACGGTATTGAAGGCCAAACGAGAACTGTTGCGGGAACGCGAGCAACAACTCATTGTGAGGTCTCCCATCGATGGGGTCGTCACCTCGTGGGATGTAGAAAAGATGCTTCGCAGTCGCCCGATTTCTACGGGGCAAGTCTTGCTCGAGGTGGCCGATTTGAGCGAACCCTTGTATTTGAAGTTGGAACTTCCTGAGAAACGTGAAGGGCACCTTGACGAGTACGTGATCCAACAGAAAGCGACGGAGTTGGATGTCAGTTACATTCTGAAGACCGACCCCGATGTGACATTGGCCGCGAAATTGCCGGTAGCGGATATTTCCGCTCGAGCCGAACCGAACGAAGAGCATGGTGCGGTGATTTTGATGGAAGCGTATCCGGAACAGGCGGAGCTTCGCGAATTGCTGCCTCGCCCCGGTGCCAAGGTGATCGCCAAAGTTTATTGCGGACGCCGAGCCAGTGGGTTTGTGTTCTTCCACGAGATCTATGAATGGTGCTGCAAGTTCTTTTTCTGATGGACGCACTGAGTTTCCTCCTCCACTTCTCTACTTCCAAGCACATCATTTCCAAAATACCGGAGTCCTTTTCGATGAAATCATTTGCTCTCAGCACGCTGGCGATGGTCGTCATGACTTCGCTTGCGATGGCTCAGCAGATCCAGCCTTCCCCTGGTCTCTCAAGCGTTCCGTCTGCTGACCTCTCGGCCGAGCCGATCAAGCCGGGCGAAATCCGCGCAGAGAACTGCATCGTCATCGTCATCAATACCGTCAATGTCCCTGCGGAGGTGGATGGCAAATTGATGGAGTTGAAGTTCAAGGAAGGAGCGACCGTTGCGGCGGGGGATCTGATGGCGGTCATTGACGATTCCCAGGCACGATTAGCCGTTGAGCTGAAGAAAGCGGAAGAGAAAGAGGCCGAGATCAAAGCGTTGAACGATGTTCAGATGCGGGACGCCCGCAACAGCGAGAAATTGGCGAGCGCCGAATTGAAAGCGTTTGAGAATTTGCGAGCCGAGGGAGCGATTCCCTACTGGGAACTCGAAAAGAAACGGTTGGAAGCCAACCGTGGCAAGTTGAAGATCGAGCTTTCTCAACAGGATATGGACATTGCGAAAGTCCAATACCTCGTCAAGAAAACCGAGCGGGAGATGGCGGAAGCGGAACTGAAGAAACGTCAAATTACCGCGCCGTTCGGGGGCTTTATCGAAACACGAATCGCCCAACTCGGCAGCTGGGTGCAAGCGGGCACCCCGATCGCGACCTTGGTCCAACTCGACAAGTTGCGGGTTCAAGGCGTGATCAACGGATTGCGTTACCCCGAAGTCCGAAGGGGGATGCCCGTAGAGGTGTTTGTCAGTGCGGAAACGGACACCAAGAAAGCTCTGTCGTTCCAAGGCACCATTGATTTTGTTAGTAGCGAGATGGATTTGCGGCATCAGTACCGCGTTTGGGTCGAGATTGAGAACCAACAACAGGGCGAAGATTGGATCGTCAAACCCGGAATGCGAGCCGAGATCATCGTCAAGCCAAACCGGTAATCGAACGTTGTGGTTCCAGCTTTAAGTTGTCAGCGAATCATTCGATGATTTGAAAACCCTCGCAGCCGCGAGGCTGAACGTTTACTTTCCCGTAGCAGCCGCAAGGCTGTACTCTAACGTCTTCCTCTGTTTTATGCCTAGTCTTGCTGAATCACTCGTTAGCAGTTCATCGCGTGCGCTGACGGTGCGCAAACGACCGGACCTAACGGCCAGCCGGCATCGCTATCAAGGCACCGGTTACTGGGTCGTCAAGGAACCGGTCGGGCTGCAGTATTTTCGTTTTCATGACGAGGAGTACTACATTCTCAACATGCTCGATGGGCACGTCAGTCTGCAGCAGATCAAAGACGGATTCGAACAACGGTTTGCACCCCAGAAGATTACGTTCGGTGACTTGCAACAATTCATTGGCATGCTGCACCGTAGCGGTTTAGTGATCAGCAACTCGCCAGGCCAAGGCAAAGCGCTTCGCGAACGTGGCCGGACGAAGAAGAACAAGGAGATGTTGGGCAAGGTGTCCAATGTTTTCGCCCTGCGGATGCGTGGCGTTGACCCCGAAAAGGTCCTCAACGCGATTTTGCCTTGGTTCGGATGGTTGTTTACCATACCGGCCTTGTTGTTCTTCATTGGGCTGTGCATCTCGGCTTCGCTGCTGCTTGCCAGCCAATACGATACGGTCTATGCGAAACTACCCACGTTCCAACAATTCTTTGCAGCCGATCGCTGGTTGATCTTGGCGGTGACGATGGCGATCGTGAAGGTGCTGCATGAATTCGGGCACGGGCTGAGTTGCAAGAAATTTGGTGGCGAGTGCCACGAGATCGGCTTCATGTTGCTGGTCTTCACGCCTTGCTTGTATTGCAATGTTTCCGATTCATGGATGCTGCCCAACAAATGGAAGCGGGTCTGGATTGGTGCCGGCGGCATCTACGTCGAAATGATTTTGGCATCCATTGCTGCCTTTGTCTGGTGGTTTTCTGAACAAGGAACCACGATCAATGACCTGTGCTTGAACATGATGTTTTTGAACGTTGTCAGCACGCTGTTGGTCAACGGGAACCCGCTGCTGCGTTTTGACGGGTATTACATCCTGATGGATGCACTCGAGATTCCCAACCTTCGGCAAAAGAGCACCGAAGTGTTGAAGCGATGGTTCCAAGAAACCTGTCTTGGTTTGGAGCTTCAAGACGATCCGTTCATGCCCACGCGAGGCAAATTGTGGTTCGGTATGTTCACGGTCGCCAGTGTGATTTATCGCTGGGTCGTGGTGTTTTCGATTTGTTGGTTCGTGATCAAAGTGCTTGAACCGTATGGGCTTCAAGCGATCGGCCGCATGGTAGCGGTCGTTGGATTCTTTGGCTTGGTCGCTCAGCCGATCATCCAAACATGGAAATTCTGTCGTACTCCTGGGAGATTATCAAAAGTGAAACGAGGCCGCCTTCTGGCAACGCTGGCGATTGCGGGAGCCATCCTGGCCGGTGTCGTCTACATCCCTTTCCCTCACCACATTGATTGTGCATTCGAGATCCGGCCGAGCAAAGCAGGTGCGGTTTACGCCGGTTCGCCTGGCCAAATTGAATGGACCGTCGAGCCTGGGACCTACGTCCAAGAGGACGAAAAAATCGCCGAGCTCGTGAATCCGGATCTCGAGATCCGCTTGGCGGATTTGAAGGGCGAAGAGCAAGTCGCCATGGTGAAACTGGATTACATGTCGATACGGAGTAATGAAGATAAAGCAGTGATCCCACAAATTGAAACTCAGGTGGAACTTCTTGATTCCATCCGAGATCTAAAGGCGAAGACACAAGACGAACTGGATCGTTTGGTCGTCAAAGCCAAGCAAACGGGATTTGTGATGCCACCACCGCTCAAGAAACCACAAGACGCTGGTGATGGACGGTTGCCCGGATGGTCCGGTACACCCCTCGATGAAGAAAACCGTGGAGCGATGTTGACGGCAGACGATTTGATTTGCGAAATAGGCAACCCCGATGAATTTGAAGCGGTGCTGGTGATCGATCAGGGCGACGTCCAGTTGGTTCGCGAAGGCCAGACGGTTGATATGAAACTCGATTCGAGGCGGTTGGAGACGTTTAGTGGCGTGATCTTAGAGAAGTCCAATGAACCCCTGAAATCAGCGTCCACTTCGATGGCCAGCCAAACCGGTGGCGACTTGCAAACTGAAATTGATCCACGAACCGGAGCGATCAAACCAAGAAGTGTTTCCTACCAAGCTCGAGTGCCGTTGGACCCAAGTACGTTGCCGTTCCGGCCCGGTTATCGTGGCAGCGCCAAAGTCCATGTTGACCCCATGTCGTTGGGGCAAAGGTTATGGCGAGTGATTGCCAAGACGTTGAATTTCGAGTTCTAAACTGCGCATCTTTCGTCGTTTAACATTTGCAGGAATCAACCGCAGAATTTTTGTATTGAACATCGCTGTCTCACGTTGCAGCGGCTCGAGTGATTGTTAGGATTGATACCTTAATGGACACCTCAAGCTGTCTGGAATGATCGTGCAATTCGGGCGGCACTCGTAGAGACACGTTTCCTTTAGCCCCACCCTCGCTTTCGAACCTTTTTAAGCTCGAGAGTATTTCGAACCTTCTCATTTTTTCGGAGAGAATTTACAGATGGCAGACGACACCAAGACGACCGACGCAGCAAAGCCCGAAGTGGCTGCGAGTCCCGCCGAAGCCGCGCAGACTCCACCACAGCAACCGGTTCAGGTTCAAGTGAATGATGACAACGCGATGGCGACCTACGCTAATTTTTGTCGTGTCACTGGATCGCCGGAAGAATTGATCGTCGATTTCGGCTTGAACCCACAACCGATTGGCGTCCCGAAGGATCCGATCCAAGTCAAGCAACGTATCATCGTGAACTTTTTCACTGCGAAACGTTTGCTGGCTGCTTTGCAAATGTCGGTCGCTCGTCACGAGTCGGTGTTCGGCGTTTTGGAAACCGATATCAACAAGCGAGTTCGCCCCGGCCTTCAGCAGCAACAAGCGCCACAAAAGAGCTAACAACCTGTTGCTCTGTGCATCGGCTACACTTAGCCGCGTCGCCTTCTTGGGTAACGCGGCTTTTTTTATGCACCTCTCACATCTCGGTCGTCTCCTCATGCAGTACCCCATCGAACTTCGTTTCAAGCTATTGACCTTTGGCCAGCGGATCACAGCCACCGATGGCTCGGGAAACGTCTTGATGTTCATCAAACAAAAGATGTTCAAGTTGAAAGAGAAGGTTCAGATCTACAGCGATGAGAACCAGAGTCGTGAGATCTTTCAGATTGCATCGGACCGAGTGATTGACTTTTCGGCCAATTATCATTTCACGGATGCTCAAGGAAACGATTGGGGCGCAGTTCGCCGCAAAGGGATGCGGTCGTTGTGGTCAGCCCATTACGACATCATGCAAGACAACGCGGTCGACATGACGATCAGCGAAGAGAGCCCCATGAAGAAGGTGTTGGAAAGCATTCTTGGTGAAATCCCGGTCATCGGATTCGTCGCAGCGTTGCTGCTCAACCCCAGCTACATCGTGCGCCGGCCGGACGGCACCGAGTTGCTGCGGTTGACTAAAAAGCCGGCCGTTTTCGAGGGCAAGTTTATCTTAGAGAAACTCAACGAGATGCCCGAGGACGACGAGCTCCGCTCATTACTCGCTTTGATCATGATGGTCCTACTCGAGCGAGGGCGTGGCTAGAACTTTCGCGTGACCGAAATGCGTTTGCGTGGTAGGTCGATTTCCATCACTTTGACTTTGACACAATCGCCAACGGAGACCACTTCATTGGGATCCTTGACGAAGTGGTTGGCTAATTGCGAAACATGAATCAGTCCGTCTTGGTGGACGCCAATGTCAACGAACGCTCCGAAGTGAGTCACGTTGGTGATGACCCCTTCGAGTACCATGCCGGTACGGAGATCTTCCATCGAGTTGACGTTGTCGTCAAACTTGACCGCACGGAATTCGCTTCGTGGGTCGCGCCCCGGTTTGGCGAGTTCCGCGATGATGTCGACAATCGTTGGAATGCCGAATTGATCGTCGACAAACTCTTCGGCTTTCAATTTCTGGCTGAGCGTGGCGTTGCCGACTAACGACTTGGAATCGGCGCCGAGCTTTTTGGCCATCCGGCTAACCAATGTGTAGCTTTCCGGATGGACGGCGGAATTGTCCAAGGGTTGGTCACCATCACGTATCCGTAAGAAACCAGCGGCTTGTTCAAACGCTTTCTTACCAAGCTTGGGAACTTTGGTGAGTTCTTTGCGACTTGAAAAACGACCATGTTCATTGCGGAATTCAACAATTCGCTCGGCGAGTTTCGGACCAATGCCGGCCACATGGGATAGCAGCGGTACACTTGCCATATTCAAATCCACACCCACGTGGTTGACGCACGATTCGACCGTACGTTCGAGGCATTTGCGTAGCTGTGTCTGGTTGACGTCGTGTTGGTATTGTCCGACACCGATCGATTTTGGATCGGTCTTGACCAATTCCGCCAGCGGGTCTTGCAATCGACGCGCGATGCTGATGGCACCACGCACGGTAATGTCTAAATCGGGGAACTCCTTCGCGGCCAGTTCGCTGGCGGAATAGATCGAAGCGCCCGATTCGCTGACCATCACTCGGGTGACCTCAAGCTTGTGCTGGCGGACAAGATCTGCCACAAACGCATCGGTTTCTCGCGAAGCCGTCCCATTGCCGATGGCAACCAATTCGACGTTGTGTTGCTTGATCAATTCGAGCAATTCTTTCCCGGCTGTGACCGTGTCACTTTTCGGCGGCGTTGGATAGATGGTCGTGTTCGTCAAGAATTTTCCCGTGCCATCAACGATGGCCACCTTGCATCCGGTACGAAAGCCGGGGTCGATGCCCATCGTGACTCGAGGTCCCGCCGGTGCCGACATCAGTAGCTCGTGGAGGTTCTTGCCAAACACCGCAATCGCTTCTTCGTCCGCTTTTTCCTTCAACGTTTGCAGAACAGACGATTCGGTCGCTGGCATCAAGAGCCGCTGGTAGCAGTCGTCGACCGTCGAGTTGAGCTCCTGATAAAACTCGAATTGGCGGTTCGTAAGCAACTTGGCTTTCAGCTGCGACACCACTTGTGATGGATCCAACTCGACGCCGACTCGCAGGATCCCTTCACTCGCACCGCGAAGCATCGCCAAGAGCCGATGCGATGGGATTTTCTTCACCGCCTCGTGGTGGTCAAGGTACAGCTCAAACTTGCTCGCTTGGTCCTTTTTGCCACGCTTCACTTGTGAGCTGATCTTACCTTCGGAATAAGCTTGGTGTGTCATCCAGGAACGAGTCTCGACATCTTCGGCCCATTGTTCGGCAAGGATATCGAGGGCACCTTGAAGGGCCGTTTCCGTATCGGGAACCTCCTTATTCTTGTCGACAAACGGGGCCAGCGTTTCTTGCTTCGATTGGATCAGAGGTTGCTGTTGGAGGAGCAAATCGGCAAGGGGCTGCAGTCCACGTTCTCGCGCGATCGTCGCTCGCGTCCGCCGCTTGGGTTTGAAAGGTAAGTAGATGGCTTCGAGGGTACGAAGGTCCGTGCAGGCCTCGACTTTTGCTTGCAATTCGGGGGTCAGCAAACCCTGTTCCGAGATCGACTTGAGCACCGTGACCTTGCGAGCCGCCAGCGTGGTTGCTTTTTCCAGTGCATCTTCGATCGCTCGCAAGTCGATTTCATTGAGACCGCCGGTTGCTTCCTTGCGATAGCGAGCGATAAAGGGAATGGTATTTCCTGCATCGAGCAACTCGATTGCCGACTGAACTTGTCGAAGTGGTAAGCCCAATTCGTCGGCAATGCTCTTCGCTGCCGAGTCAGGATCAAAGCCAGGTTGGGTTTTCGTGGTCATCGTGAACAGACGCTGTCAGGGGTAGGAACGGGTCATTGTTGCCAGGAATCCTTGAGGCTGTCAGAATAATGAGGCGGCTCTACGAAGAACAGATACCGTAAGTGGTATCCTTTCCAACAAAGGTGACCATGAATCGTTCCACCTCAACCTTCTTTCGGATCGCAGTGCTTCTCGTCAGCGTGACCGTTTTCGGTTCGGCTGAGACGGCGAACGCATGCACGGTGATGCGATTCTACGTCGACGGCGAGGCGTTGGTTGCTCGCAATCATGATTGGCCGTTTGGCGAAGGCTTGATGGTCGTCAATCATCGAGGCATCGAGAAGACGGCCATTTCGGCTGTCCAACCGACAACATGGGTATCGAAGCACGGGAGTGTGTCGTTTGTGCAGTTCGGTCGCGAGATCCCGTTCGCGGGGATGAATGAAGCCGGCTTGACGGTCGATTTGCTGCAGCTCGGCGAAGCAAGCTTTCCCGCTCCAACGCGAAAAGGATCCAGCGTGAACGTGATCCAGTGGGTGCAGTACCAACTCGATACGGCATCCTCGGTGAAGCAGGTCGTGGCCAGTCTTGAGCATGTCTACCCCCTGCCGATGTTGCCATCGGTTGAACGGGTACACTATTTTGTCACGGACGTGAGTGGTGATGTAGCGGTCATCGAATTCCTCGATGGCAAACCCGTTGTCCAGCACGGCACAGAAACGAGCCCCTGCGCGCTCGCCAATTCGACATGGCAGGTTTCTTGCCAAGCCTACACCAGTGGGCAAGTGAATTCGAATAGCGAACATCGTTACTGCAAGGCGGTCAACCGCGTCGGTAACCTGCCTGAACGAGCAACCACGACCGAGCGAATTGATTACGCGTTTGATTCATTGCGATCGGTATGGCAGCAAGGGTTAACTCAGTGGAACATTGTTTATCAGCCCGGCGAGCGGCGGGTTTGGTTCAAGACACGAGTCGCTTCGCAGCGCCGCTACATCGACCTGGATGATTTGTCGTTTGATGCCGACCAGCCGACCTTGGTGTTGGACATGGACGCCGATTTGAAGGGCGATTTGCAGTTGCAACTGCAGCCGTACACCTCTGGCATGAATCAACGTCTGGTTGATTTTGCCTTCGGTCGCTTGATGCCCGAAGGTTTTGCACGTGTGGCGATCAAGCAATTGGTGTTAAGCTATCCTGAGACGCTGCGAATCGCACCCTCACCGGTTAGCGAGCGATAGAGCGACCTGTAGCGATCGATCATGGTTGGAATGGCAAAATCGTTCCGCATTCGCGTTTGATTTTGAAAACCGATCTGCTCACTCAAATTGCGGTCGTTCAGGAAACGTTCGACCGCATTAGCCATCGCGCCCGAGTCGCCGGGATCAAAGCACTGGCCGTCCGGAGCATGAGCCAATAATTCGCGGGTGCCTTCGACGCTGCTGCATACCACCGGTCGCCCGGACGCCATCGCTTCCATCACGACGTTTGGCATGCCCTCGTAGTGGCTCGGTAGCAACAGCAATCGCGAGGCCTTGATGAACGGGGCCACATCGGTTGTCCATCCCAGACGCTGAATGCGATCGGCGCCAACCGAGCGAATCCAAGCATCCATTTCGTTTTCGAGAGGCCCTTCGCCGATCAGCAGCACCCGGCGATTGGAACCGGCCGGAGCAAGTCGATCGATTTGTTGGCGGATGGTTTCCAATCCTTTTTGCGCATGCATCCGGCCGACAAAAAGAGTGACAATGCTATCCTCGGGCCATCCATGATCTCGCCAATTCGCTGGGGCAGTGGTTGAAAACCGGGTGGTATCGACAGCATTGGGGATCACCGACAAACGGCCCTGATCCGCTGCGAGTTGGCTGGCCGCAAAACGCCGGACGTCTTCGCTGACACAGACAATCTGTTGCATCTGTTTGACCGCAAACCGTTCCAAGCGACAGCGAAGCGGTCTCGCTTCGGCCACGCGTATTCCACCCACACGAACGGCAACGCCCGCCGCTCTTGCCGCCCAGGTCCCGACCACATTCGCATGGTACAGAAAGGTTTGCGCGAGCGCAGGATGAAAGGAGTGCAGCGATTTCCGTAACGAACGTTGAGCTTTGAAAACTTGGAACGTGGAATCGGCGCCACCGTACTCGATCGGCACACGATGTTTTGCAAGCCGGTCAATCAAGATGCATTTTTGTGGATCGGGTCGGCTGCCGATCGAATAGACACGAACGTCGTCGCCACTTTCGGTCAAGCCGATGGCCAGTTCGGTCAGGCAGCGTTCGGCACCACCCGGGTTCAGTTCGGTAATGATCAAGGCAATTCGCATGACTAGTTCAACCACCTTGCTGCGATGACGACGGCTGCGGTTTCAATTCGAAGAATCCGAGCTCCCAGCGTGATGGGGGAATAGCCCTGCGCGAGCGCCACGGCAACTTCTTCGTCAGTCCATCCGCCTTCGGGGCCGACGGCGGCGATGACCGATTCTCGGCCAAGGAGTTGCTCGTGATTCGCGTTGGACGTTGGATGCGCCATCAGTCTTAGGTGGTATTCCTCGTTTGTGCTGGAGAAGAATTCGAGTGCGGTTAGCGTTGGGTTGATTCGCATCAATCGATTGCGTCCCGATTGCTTACACGCTTCGATCACGACCCGTTCCATTTTATCGATCAAGGTAGGCGAAGGCGGTCGCTGAGTGCGGTTCGATACAATCGGTGTGATCGAATGAACCCCGATCTCCGTTAAACGTTCCACAAGTTCACGGCATCGATCTGGCTTGGGAAATGCAATTGCGAGCTGCATTTTGACGCTCGGTTCACGATTGATGGCAACAAGCGGTTCAGATTGGCAATCGCACTCACGACGACTGACTGCCGTGATGACCGCTTCGGTTTCACGTCCCTGGCCGTCAAACAGCGTGATCGCATCGTCAGGTTTCACTCGCATCACGCGAATCGCATGCTGAGCTTCATGGCCCTGCAACACAACGTTGCCGCCAAACTGCGGTAAGCTGGGGCAATAATAACGACGAGTCATCTTAGGCGTTGGGCGAGAGGCAGATTTGGAATGGCTGAAGCGCGGGGCTGATGGAGTACCGAGTCGACGAATGCCGATGATACCTGCTGAGGACAAGCCGAGAAACAAGTAGGACGCACATTGGTTGAATCGAATCGTTATTGGCGTTTGTCCGACACCCCGTTTTCCCCCTGCAGAGCAACTGGGTGCTTCTTGGGAGGGGCACAAAAGTCCTCGCTGGCACGGCTCGCATCGCTGCTCGCCAAGCGAACTCGATGCATTTCCTTGGTCAGCCATTCCGGTTGTGGCACCAGCACCCTGCTTGAGCGGTTGGCACAGTTTCAGGGGCTCGGGGATCTGGCGACGCAGTTTCTGATCACCCAATGCGTGACGGCGATTCATCCCGACCCCATTCTTCGCGAGCTGATCGAGGGTTTAGGGCATGGCACGGTGGGAAAGGACCTCACTCAAACGTTCGAGTCCTTCGTTGAGCGGGCCGGTCAAGACGGTATTCAAACGGTCTGGCTTTCCGACGGATACAGCAGCGGGGTGCTGCGAGTGATGGAGCGTTTTTCTCACCTGCCTACCTTTTCGGCGGTCATCGCAGCTCGGCCTCGTCACAGCGTCCGGTTCCAACAGCACGTTGATCTCGGGGTTCCGGAGGTTCGTCACGCAGCGTTTGATCTCGACGACACTCGCCAGTTTATCGAGCAGTCCCTGTTACGAGTCGACGGTCGATCGGACATTTTTTCCACTGCGGCAATCGGGCGGATTCATGAAATCGGTCAAGGACGTGTCAAGTCGATCATGAGGTTGGCAGCCGATTCACTTGCTGCCGGCGCTCGAGAAGCTGCGAACCAGGTGACGGCACAAATGATTCTTGACGTGAGTGAGCCAGTTCGTCGGGCAACTGCATGAGTCAGCCTGATGGGGGCAATGCGGTTTTCCACGCCACCCTACGGATGTTGTTGTCGGTATTCGATGCGACGACTCGCATAGGCTTCCGCATTGGGCAGCTCAAGCGATTCAGGACGCTCCTGCTGCATCAATTGCTTTAGGTAGGGACGACACCACCCGCAACCGGTGCCCGCGCCAAAGCACTGCGATAATTGGCTCACCCGAGACGGTTTTTCGACGCGAATGTACTGGACGACCTTGCGACGGGAGACGTGAAAACAAATGCACAATTCATCGTCATCTTTCACCTGACGCTCCTTCGGTGATCAGCCACGTTGCGATACGGCATGCATCGAGGTATTCCGGGATACTCAGCCTTTCGTCCACGGTATGGATGTTCTGTTGCCCACATCCAAGCGTGACGGATTCGATACCATGTCGGAACAACCAATTCGCATCGAGTCCACCGTTGGCGATATCGCAGACCGGCTCTCGGCCAACCTGTTTGATCGCGTCACCGGCTGCCTGAATCGAGGGGTGGTCGTCTGGCAGCCGAAAAGCTTCGTAATCGACTTGCGATTCAAACTCGATACGACCTGCCAAGCCGGTATCGGTTGTGACGCTTTGAGCAGCGAGGGTGAATGCCGTTTGGATCTCTTTGACGATTCGCGTTCGCATCGCCGCATCATGGCTGCGGGCTTCAGCGCGGAGTGTCACCTCCGGCGTGATGACATTGGTTGCATCGCCACCGTTGATGATACCAACATTCGCCGTCCCAACGCCTGAGTCCTGTTGTACGTTGCCAAGCCAACCGCGAGCATCGAGATCCGCGATTGCCTTGGCCGCCATGACGATGGCGCTGGCGCCCTGTTCGGGCGCCACGCCGGCGTGTGCAGGAGTGCCAAAGATGCGAATCGACATGCGTTCGCCTCCGATCGCTCCAATCCGAACCTTGTCGGGGGCGCCACCGTCAAAATTGAACGCGCGATCCACATGTCCGATCAGCGAAACGTCCAGATTTCGGGCGCCGTGCAAACCGATCTCTTCTTGGATAAAGAAGGCGATCACGGCGGGCGGGAAGTTTGGGTCTCCCCTTTGAATTCGCTCGATTGCAGCGGTCAAAATCGCGGCACACCCGCTGCGGTCGTCGGCACCGAGCCCCGTCTTGGCGCTGCTACGCACTTGATCGCCATCGACGACGGGTTGGCTGCCAACGCAGATCGGGACGGTGTCCATGTGGGCGGACAACATCGTCACGGGGCCTTGGCCCTTTCCTGGCAAAGTAACGAGTAGGTTGCCGCAATTGCCAGCCAAGTGGGTCCTCGCTTCGGCGCCGTCAAATCGGATCTGCGAATCCGAAAGCCCGGCCTCTTTCAGCATTTCGATCAGCCGCGTTGCCACGGCCCATTCTTCGCCACTGCGACCGGGGATCTCTGCCAGATCCAGAAAACGCTGTAAGGTTTTTTCAGTATCCATCTATTGATTTGATTCCAGAGTGACGCGGGGGACGGCTAATCGAGTGGGATTGCCTTCGAGCGGTCTTCATTCGCTCAAACGGATCAAGCTTGAACTCCAACGGGATCTGTTCATCATCCAGGCTAAGGCTTTCGCCACCCCTGTCTATCCTATTCTTTCGCTTGTTCTGAAAACACCCTAGCGGCCCTCTGCAAACGTTTGCCGTCCGCTAGAATGGTTTGGATCAACTCTTTCTTCTTGTTCGGCGGGCTTGCTTTGGATCTTCCAGTTTTCTCTTCGCCTCAGCCTGTCCCTTCGCTTTCGGCCTCAGGATCGGCGGACTCACGCCAGCATTTGCTTGATTGGGATCTGCAAACGCTGAAGCATTGGATGGTCGAGAAGGGGCAGCCTGCGTTTCGGGCGAAACAGGTCCTGCATTGGGTCTACCAGCGGCGAGCGACGGAGTTTGCCGAAATGACCGACTTGCCCAAGCAACTTCGCGAGGATTTGGCGCTGGCGTTCGTGGTCTATCGCTGTGAACAGGCCGATGGAGTCTGTTCGCCGGACGGAACGGACAAGTTGTTGATTCGATTGTCCGATGGTGGCGAAGTGGAATGTGTGCTGCTCCGCGATGGCAGTCGGCGAAGCATCTGTGTCAGCAGCCAAGTGGGCTGTGCAATGGGGTGTGTCTTTTGTGCCAGTGGGCTTGATGGAGTCGATCGTAATTTGACTCGTGGCGAAATCCTGGAACAAATGTTGCGGTTGCAGGCGCGGTTGGAATCGGACCAGCGGCTCAGCCACATCGTGATGATGGGGATGGGCGAACCGCTTGCCAATCTTGACAGCGTGCTCTCGGCGCTCGAGGTTGCCCGCAGTGCGGAGGGGCTTGGCATTAGCCCGAGACGAGTCACGATCAGCACGGTGGGCTTACCGGCCGCGATCGATCGGCTGTCCCAGGCGGGTGTGCCTTACAATCTGGCAGTCAGTTTACATGCGCCTAATGACGCCCTGCGCAGCCAACTCGTTCCGGTGAACAAAAAGATCGGAATCGATGCGATTCTCGATGCGTCGGACCGGTACTTTGCCGCCAATGGACGTCGGTTGACGTTCGAGTACGTGCTGCTGGGTGGAGTGAACGATTCGGACGAGTGTGCGATGCAGCTTGCTTCTCTGCTTCGCCGGCGGACCGTGATGCTGAACGTGATTCCTTACAATCTGGTTTCGGGGTTGCCCTACAAAACGCCCTCGGCTTCGTCGATCAGCCGCTTCAAAGAGATCTTGATCAACGGTGGCATCAACGTCATGTTTCGGCAGCGCAAAGGCAGCGAGATTGATGCCGCATGCGGTCAGCTGCGCCGAAATCGACGCCCGAAGTAACCCCTGCCACCGTCACACTCGTCAAACTCGAAGTCCAACAGCGGAATTCGTGCAAATCGGCACCCTGAATTCATTCGTTGTTTCTTACCTGATGTGCAAAGTTTGACGTATCGAGGCTTTGTGTCGTTTGGTGCCAGCGCGGGGGCGGTGGTGAGGCAAAGTCTGCCGCTTGCATTCCCCACCTTAGAACTGGATTTCGGCCATGAAACGCTTCGCTGCATTGTCCTTTGCTGTATTCGCTCTCAGTACTTCCGCTATGGCCGGTGGTCCTTTCCCGTTCTTCCGATCTGCCACTCCGCGGTCGGCAAGTTCGGTGAGATCAAGTTACCAACGCAACTCGCAGCAGAGTGTGCGAGGCCTGCATGCAGCCAGTTTGGCGATGTCGGATGAGCAACTGAACAAAGTCTATGGGCCGAGCATTTTGGTTCAAGACGGCAAGACGATCGAAGCCATCCGTGCGTCGAATCCGTAGCATGTTATTTTCCGTCGCGACCGTCCACTTTATGAAGGTGTTTGAACCGTGTTAAAGCAGACTCTGATTTGTGTTCTGGTTGTTGTTGGCATGGTCAACCACGCCCATGCTCAAAACCATCGATATCAACGCCGTGGAGCGATTCTTGGTGGATTGGCTGGTGCCGCCATTGGCGTTGCCATTGGGGACAAGGGGAACAACGAGACTGCAGGTGCGCTGATTGGTGGTGCGGTCGGCGCGATCGCGGGAGGTTCCATTGGAAACGAAAAGGACCACCGGATAGAACATCGTCGCTACCACGCGCCGCAGTACTACCCGACACCTGGGTCGCAGCAGGTTTATCGGTCACCAAGTTACCCGTATGAGGGCCATTTGCATGGCGTACCGGTTGCACCCCAGCCGACGTGGCAGACCAGCCGCCCAGCCGTTCAAGGGGGGGCGTTTCATGGCGACTTCATCGCGGGTCCGCTATCGCCACTGGATGTTGTTTCGATGGTGCGTCATGGCATCGCGGATTCGACCATTGTCGACTCGCTGCGAAATTACGGAGTGACCCGTCCGCTGAGTGTGCGAGACATCATCGGCATGCACGAGCAGGGTGTCTCCGAGAACGTGATCCATGCGATGCAAGTCGCCCCGGTCGGTCATGGCCAAGTCGTCGCGCCGAACGCCGAGTTTTTTCCATCACCCGTTTCGGAAAGCTATCGAGTCCCCACGGCGGATGGGACGACGTACGGTCCGAGCATCCTCGAGTCGTCTCGGAGCCAACCCGCACTCGTTCCCCCTCAATGAGCCCGTCCCCTCGGTAAACGCGTCTTCGGGGAGGCCTTGGTCATCAAGTCTCAACGCCCGTGATCAACCGCGACGGTAGATGGCTGATGGAATTGAGCGTGTCCAGCTGCCAGTGTTGACCGTTGTAGCGGAGCTTGGTGACTCCGGTATTGACCATCGGGCCGAGAGAATCGACGTCGGTCCCCGCTGAGATCATTTGACGCAGCAGGCACCTTTTGAAGTCGGCATGAATCACTGCCACGACGGTGCAGTCCCTTGCTCCAAAGGTATCGACGAATCGATCCATCACCACGATGGCGCGAACTTCCGCCTCGTCATCGGTTTCACGGTTGCGGCCTCCCCACCATCCCGATTCAAGAATGGTCTCGTCGATGATGCAGTCGTTGGCAACAGCCGTGGCATGCTTTGAAATGCCTGCAGGCCCGAGTCCAATGCCTCCCTCGGTCGCATTGGGACCGTGGCCCCGAAAGCACCCGCCACGCTCAAACACGTTGTGCCAGACGTGGACTTTTTGCGGAGTGCGATCGACGATCGACCGAGTCGTTTGCAGCGAACGCAAAAAGGGACTGGTGATCAGCGTGTCGATCTTCAGCGACTCGGTCCAATTGGCCAGATGTTGTGATTGCAACCGGCCCCGCGCGGTGATAGGCGGGTCTTCGATTCGTTGATATATTGGCTTCGCATTATTCTCGCTTTCGGCGTGACGAATTAAGTAAAGTTGCATCAATTCTTGAAACGTGTGGATTGGACGAAGGGTGTGACGGGGTGGCCGAAGGTGGCCCCATCGAGATAGAGTCGATCATCCTCGCTCGTTCCGCTCGCAATGACCAGGTGTCTTCATGTTTTGTTTTCGTACTTCTGGCGTCTTATCCCGATGCTTTGGGATCCGAGCCGCCATGTTTGCGGCGGTTTTTGTCGCGGCGTGGAATGCGCAGTGCGGTGAGGTGTCCACCAAGCAGATGAACGGGCTGATGATCACGGTAGAGGATCGGTCCGCGGCGGCGGCGACTTGCGAGGAAATGGCTGGTTCATTGGCCGAACCGCAGTGGAGAAGCCTTTTCAATGGAAAGAACTTGGATGGTTGGACAGTGAAATCCAGGCCGGAAGATCGCGACAAGCATGGCTATTGGAAGGTCGTTGACGGCGCGATTGAAGCGGAAACGTTCGCCAACCGAAAACATAACTACATTTGGTTGTTGCATGACGAAGAGTACGACGACTTTGAATTAAGAATGAAGGTGCAGACCTTTGCTGGAACGACTGGAAACAGTGGGGTTCAGGTTCGTAGTCGTTACGATGACGAGGCGTCGTGGCTCGATGGCCCTCAGGTTGACATCCATCCGCCAGGGCCTTGGCGGACCGGTTTCCTTTATGATGAAACCCGTGAGGCAAAGATTTGGTTGTGGCCGGACGTCGGTCGTGCTGCGAACGCCAAATCGCATCATGCTCCCACAGGTTGGAAGTGGTTCCAAAGCGATTCAGGGGAGTCTTGGAATGATGTTCACATCTTGTGTCAAGGAACGAAGATCAAGACGATCATCAATGGAGTGACCGTCGCAGATTATGACGGAGCCGGTCGACTCGATGACGCGGCTCATCGCCAACACGAGGTGGGAATGCGCGGACACATCGGGCTACAGATTCACCCTGGCCAACAGCTCCGAATTCGCTTCAAGGATATCCGAGTGAAGGAAATTCGCTGACGTTGTGCTCGGTGTTACCGGTCGATCTTGCAGCGACCGTTATCGCAGATCTTGCCGGAGATTCGGTAGCGTCGTAGGGCAAATTGGTCGTAGAGCCATCGCCACAGCCGAGCGGTACACGGCAGGTGCAAGATCGGTGCTGCGGGCCAAAGCATCGGTAGGCGACGGGTCAAGTAACGTACCGCGTCGGCGCCGCCATGTCGGCGATCGCGAGTGTCGATGACATACATCTGGCGCATCAGGTCCTCAGAGGACAAATCGGGGTACCGCTCGCTAACACGTGGATCATGGAGGGACAGGTAAGAGAGCTTCGCCCCCCATCGATCCAGACGTCGTAGATTGGCGACTTGCGAGCAACAAAACGAACACTCGCCGTCATAGAGGACCACGTCCGTATGGGGGTGCACATCGGGATCAGGGAGATCGGGCATTTTACTTGTCAGAGAACGGAAAAGGGGGCAGGTGTCGGCATCCGTGGCACGGGTCGGCTAACCGCAAATTCCGCGAAAAACCAACAACCCGCCATCCAGGATCGGCGACTCGCTCTATACTAACCAGATAGCTGAACCGACGAGAGTCGATTTTCCTACGCCATTGGGCTGATCATGAACAAAGTTGAATCACGCGTCCGCAGTGCTCGTCGCCGGTTGATGCTTGCACAATTCGGCCGATCTTTATGTTGGACCCTGTTTGCCGCCACGCTGATCGCGATCGTGGCCATTGCCGTGCCGGCGATTCGTTCGATGGACGTCGATTTTCGCGTCTGGACCCATGCGTGGTTGATCGGCTCGATCATTGCAGCCTTTGTTGCGGCGGCAATCTATGCGCTCGGGACGGCACCGTCGATCGAGTCGGTTGCCACGGAAGTGGACCGCCGGTTTGGGCTCAGCGAACGACTCAGTAGTTCGCTCAGTCTGAATGAGAGGTCGCGAGAAATCCACTTTGGGGTCGCCCTTGCTCATGATGCAGAAATTCGCGCCGCAAAGATCGAGGTTGCCGATCGGTTTTCGCTCAAACCCAGCAAGTTGGGGTGGTTGCCCCTTGCGATGATCCCGGTGTTGGCGGTCGTCTTGCTATTGGTGGAACCGGCAAAGAACTCAAGCGCCGAGGGTGTCGTCAAGACTGACTTGGCTGAAATCAAGCAGGTCCAAACGGCAACATCGCAGCTGAAGAAACGGATCCAGCAGCAGCGACGCAAGGCAGAAGCCGAAGGCTTGAAAGAAGCGGAGGCGATGTTTGAAAAGATGGAGTCGGATCTCGACAGAATCGTCACGCACAAGAATATGGATCGCAAGGAAGCGATGATCGCTCTAAACGATTTGAAGAAAGAACTTCAACAGCGACGTGAACAATTGGGGTCGCCAGAGAGCATGCGCCGTGCGATGTCGCAAATGAAGGGATTGGAGTCGGGACCTGCTGAAAAGGTTGCGAAGTCGATCGAGAAAGGGGAATTTGGAAAAGCGGAGGAGATGGTCAAACAGCTGGCGGAGAAAATTCGTGATGGCAAATTGACCGAGCAAGAGAAACAGCAGCTCAAGAAGCAAGTCGAGCAGATGAAGCAACAGATGGAAAAGGCGGTTCAGCAGCATCAGGAAGCGAAGAAGGAGCTTCAGCAAAAGATCGAGCAAGCACGCAAAGAAGGACGTGGCGACGATGCCGCGAAGATGCAGCAGAAGCTGAACGAATTGAGTCAGAAGGACGGTCAAATGCAAAAGATGCAGCAGATGGCCGAAGCGATGGGGCAAGCATCCCAGGCGATGCAAAATGGTGATGGTTCTCAAGCCGCCGATGCACTTGAACAGATGGCGGACCAACTCGGTGAAATGCAGCAGGAGATGTCGGAACTCGAAGACTTGCAATCGGCGCTGGATGAATTGTCGCAATCGAAGAACCAAATGCGTTGTGAGAACTGTGGTGGCATGGGATGCCAGAGTTGCCAGGGAAGTGGTTTCGGCGACCGACCGGGTAACGGATTGGGAAGAGGAACAGGCGAAGGAGATCGACCGGAATCCGAGACCGATACGAACACGTATGACACTCAGGTTCGTGGAAATGTGAAGAAGGGCAAAGCGATCATCGCTGGGTTTGCCGATGGCCCCAACCGAAAGGGGATCACTCAAGAGGATGTGAAGCAATCGATTGAAGCCGCGCTGTCGAAAGAGAGTGATCCGTCGGAGAATCAAACGTTGCCTCGAACCGAACGCGAACACGCACAGCAATATTTCGATCAACTTCGCGAAGGCACGTAGTGCGACGACACTGCAAGCGAAGGGTTGCACCCCCTCAGGAATTGGCCCGGTAACTGATAGTGAATATGGACACGACCGAATCATTCGAACAACTTGCAGCAAGGGTGAGCGAGCGGTTTCGATGGCAATGGGACGAGATCCTGATCGCGGGAGAGCCTTTTCGATTGGCGGTTGCGTCCGATCCCGAAGGGATGTTGATCGAAGCGTGCGAGCGTCAAGACGCGGGCGAGCAAGGTGTCATCGATCCGTTCTGGGCGACAACCTGGAGGGCTGCCGCGGGATTGGATCGATTTCTTGAACAGGTCAAGCTTAAGCAGGTTTCGGTGCTCGAACTCGGATGTGGGACCGGACACGCAGGCATCGCAGCGATCCGACGAGGCGCAAACGTGACCTTGACCGATGGGGTCGATGACCCGCTGATGCTGGTGAGAATGAGTGTTTGGGATTTTCGGGATCGGTGTCAGGTCGAGCGGCTCCGATTTGGCATTGACCGGATCGCGGGGCCAAGCTTTCCCATCATTCTTGGTAGCGACGTGACCTACCTCAGATCGCTATGGCCGGAATTGGATCATTGTCTTCGTGACCATTTGGCCCAGGCAGGCCAAGTGTTCTTAAGCGATCCGTATCGAATCATTGCCAACGAGTTCCGTGGCTGGATTCAAGACAAGGGTTGGCACTACACCGAGCACCGAGTGGAAATGGAAGACGATCCCGAGCATCCGATCCGAGTGATGGAGCTGCGGGCGGGTGGAGAGTGATGGACGCGCAAAAAAATCCACGGCTCAGTTGCTTCCTTGTCTGGCGGATTCGAAGGAAACGGACGGAGCCGCGGATTCGCCGCGTCGAGAGCGTTGCAAACCAGCGTGTGGTGATTAGAACATCAAGCCTGCGGTGAACGAAACGCCGTCAAGACTTAAGGTGCTGTGAGAATCGACGGGGCCGCCGACATCAAACCACGTCTGCGTTTCGTAGGCACTCCGTAGGACCAACTGGCAGCGCCGGCTCAGAGGCAATTGGTATTGCAGACCGAGTTGCATTTCCAAAGCCGTGATGATCTCGTCCTGCGTTGCACGGTCGGTCAATTCGCCGAGCGTATCCGGCGTCGCACCGTTGTTGTCCCAGTCACCGTAGTACTGGTTGTAGATCTGCTGATTCGTTTCCGCCATCAGCAGGGAGCCACGCAAACCGGTGAACAGCGAGAAACGCGTCGTGCCAAGCGGACGTAAGGCTTGTAGCGAAACCGTAGGACCGACGCCTTCGACTTGCAAGTCGTTTTCGACCGACGCGAGGACAGCATTGGATACGTCGTAGGCGTCCGCTCGCATCAGTTGGTCGATGCTCGCGTATCGCAAACCGACACCTGCCAGCAATTGGAACCGTCGGACACTGAAGGCTTGTGTCAGCTCAAAGTCAAGTGCGAGCAAATCGAGTTCGTGAGAGGCCGTTAAGGTTTCATCCGCACCGGCGCTGTCCCCTTCGGCTCGTGCTTCCCGGAAAAGATTCCCCGAAGCACCTTGTACCCCCACAAAAATCGGTTCAAACAATTCGGTCGACGTCGCCGAGTACGGCCCCGCGTCGGTGTCAAGTTGCATGAACGTGGTACGGAATCCGTAGCCACCACATTGGTCTTGCCAACCAAGGAATGCTCGTGGTGCGAATTCATAATCGTAGTCATAGGTTTGCAGGGTGTTTCCCGCCGGTGGGTCGATCACGTAGGCCACGTTGTTGTCGAACGTCGGTCGCAGCAGCAACGCTTCGAAGCCACCATACAGCCCGGTCGGTTTTGGCGCCGGTGCACACGCCGGTGCACATGCTGCATTCGAGACAACGGTGCTGCTGTAAACCGGACCGCCGGAAACCATACCGCTGTAAACCGGACCGCCGGAGACCATTCCAGCGGAATCATCGGACCAAGTCGCCGGTGCTTGCCAATTTCCGCCGCTGGGCATCGGTCCGACGTAGCCTTCGGTTTGCGGTGCCGAGTTCACAGCAGGGCCTGACAATTGATGGTTGCTGGTCCCCGTGCTGCGAGCTGCTGCGGCATCGTTGGCGGCTGCCGAACCGGCGGCGCGTCCGCGAGTTTGGGTGTCGCCCGCTGCTTGGCTTGGTGCTTGTTGTCCTGAGACGTTAGCTTGCCCCGCATTGGCTTGGCCACCGGCAATGGCGCGGCCTTGCATCACTTGGCCAGGACCGATGGGTTGCCCATTGTTGTAGTATTGGTTTGAAGGATTGTATTGTCCTTGGCCGTAATAGGGGGACGAGCCTTGGTATTGGCCTTGGCCGTGATAGGGGGTCGAGCCTTGGTATTGGCCGTGACCGTAGTGGCCCGAGCCGCCGTATTGGGCCGAGCCGCCGTATTGGGCAGAGCCGGGATATTGATTGGGGCCGCAGGGGCAGGGCGCGTTCTGGCCGTTCACCGCGCTCTGGCTGCTGATCGCCAATAGGGCCGCGAGTGACCATGAACCGACCTTAAAGCGACGACTGATGTAACGGAGTCCGCGTGTTTGCTTGATTGGTGGCGAGATGCCGCAATCAGCCGCGTTTCGGGCGATTGGCATAGTTCTATCCTTGTGATTCATTATGGCGATTCCATTCTTTGTCCTCAAACAAAGGTATCGGGTTCATCGGAATCGCCAGCGTCTGTGAACAGAATCAGTGCTTTGGACCGAGAAACTGACAATACCGTTGCAACTTATCACCCATTTGGGGGAGGTCTCGAATGCGCACACCCGTTCAAATGAACAAAACGTGCATTTACGCACAGATGCGGGGTAGAATCTCGGAGGCTTCTCTCAAAAAAGAGGGAAAACGCTCGGGATGATTGCCATCGAAACGGCAAACACGATCAAGCTCAATGGAAACCCGAAGCGGAGGTAGTCGGAAAACCGATAACCTCCAATTCCATACACCATCAAGTTCGTCTGGTAGCCGAAGGGAGTCAAGAAGCTAGCGGATGCAGCAATCATCACCGCGATCACAAAGGGCATTTCGTTCGCGCCCAGGCCGTGAGCGGTTTCCCGGCCGATCGTTAACATCAAAATCGCGGCGGCGTTGTTGGTGATCAGTTCGGTGCAAATCATGGTCGCTAGCAGGACCGCTGCGAGCGTCGCCAGGGGGTTGCCGCTCGCGAGTTCAACGATTCCTCCTGCGATTGCTTTGGCTGCACCGCTTTTTTCGAGTGCGTCGCCAATGCCGATGGCCGCCCCGATCACGATCAAGATCGACCAATCGATACTGCGTCGGGCTTCGGAGGCTGTGCAGCAACGAAAGCTGATCATCGCAACGGCCGCGAGCAGCGCGGAGGTCATGATGGAAACGCGAGTCAACGACGCGGCGATGACCATCACCAACATGATCGCAAGGGAAAGCCAAGCCAACTCGGGGCGCCGTACGGCACCATTTTCAACCGCGCTGACGAGATAGAAATCCCGTGATTCGCGGCGGCGATGTAAGAAGGATGGCGATGCTTCGAGCAGCAACACATCCCCACCTTCCAATTGCACGTCACCGATCTTGCCCGACAACCGGCGACCCCCGCGGGCAACGGCGACGACGGCGGCATTGTAATGAGAACGGAACTTGCCTTCGCGAATGGTTTTGCCAAGCAGCGCGCATCGCGAACTGACCACCGCTTCGACGAGCGTCCGTTGCCATGCGGGGACTTGCAGTTTTCGTGCTTGATCATCGGGAACGGTCAGCCCACGGATTTTGCGTAAATCAACCACACTGTCCAGTTCGCCGACCAAAATCAACGCATCGTTGGGCCGCAGCAGTTCGTTGGGTTTCGCCGCCGCGATCACGCCATCTTCTCGTTGGATTTCGGCGACATACAGACCGGGTAAATGCCGCAGTCCGGCTTCTTCGATCGATTGACCGACCAAGGGTCCCATTGGCTCTACCTGCATCTCCACCGTGTATTGTCGAGGGTCTTCCGAGACACTAACGGCCGGTTTACGTTCGGGAATCAACCAACGCGAGCAAGCGAGGATGTAGATCAAACCCACGATGGTTGCAGGCACGCCGACCCAAGCCGGATCAAAGAAACCGATCACGGTTCCGCTGGTCGCTGCATACTTGTCACGCACAATCAGATTGGTACTGGTGCCCATCACCGTGCACATGCCACCGAGAATGGCAGCATAGGAAAGTGGCATCAGCAGTCGGCTGCTGCTAAGAGAAAGTCGTTTGCTAAGGTCGCCCACGACCGGCAACAAGGCCGCAACAACGGGTGTGTTATTCAGAAACGCGCTGAGTCCCGCGACCGGGACCAGCAGCCTTACTTGGGCGTCAAGCAAGTGCTTCGCTTTTTTCAAGAGCCAGCTTGTTGCTAGTTCCGTACCTCCGGTGAATTCCAATCCCGCGACCGCTGCAAACAGCAGTGCGACCGTGATCAGGCCTTGGTTGCCGAATCCGGAAACCGCTTCTTCGGGTGTCGGCAGGTTGGGCGAAAGCGTCAACCTCTGGACGAGCATCAGCACGCCCAAAAACGACAACGCCAACAAGTCGGTGGAAGCGATCCGCAACGCCAAACTGGCCAGCAGCAAACCCGCAACGATGACCGTCAACCATGCCTCCCAAGTATCCATGCAAACCAGTTAGCTCTTCTCAGGAAAAAACTTCGCCAGTGTCGCATCACTCGGCTTGGGTGTGACCAGCGAAACAACGACGGTGGCAACCGTCGATGCCAAGAACATGGTCGCCACCGGCATCGTATGGATCGTCCTGTCACCCAGCGTGAAATTGACCGACCAGTTGTCAATCGCACCAAACTCCGAAGCTCGGAACAGCCAAAACCAAACACCGGCGGCGGTTAAAACCCCTGCGTAAGCGCCCCATTTTGATAGCCCTCGCCAATAAACGGCCAACAGCGCCAGCGGAAACAGACTGCTGAAGCCACTGAAGCACCAAATCCCCAATTGGAAGACTCGCGTTTGTGCGATATCCGTCAAACTGAGGAAATAGGTGATGGCCACGACGGCGATGATGAAGCCACGCGAGATCAAAATGATCTGGCGGTCGGTAAATCGATCTTCGCCACCGTAATGGACGACGATGTCTTTGGTAAACATGGTACCGATACACAAGAACTGACTGTCCAGGCTGGACATGATTGCTGCCAAGATCCCTGCCAGCAGAAAACCGCCGAGCACATCACCCGACAGGTTCTTGACCATGAAGCCGAGGACCTTGTTCGGGTCGCTCGCGATCGGTGGCGGGATGTTGATCAATCCAGTGGTGGCCCAAACGCCAATCAAAACGCAGGGAATCCAGACGATCAGGATAAAGATCGGATGAGCCACGACCGGTAGCTTGAACGCATTGCCATTCTTTGCGGTCAGCCAGTGCTGGAACAGATGCGGGAACATGCCGACGGAAAACGGGATCAACATGTAAGTAAAAAACATCCATGGATCGAGCCGTTCTCGAGTACGGAACTGCGGAGGTGCTTCGACCGATTCGATTTGATCTTCCAATTGAACTTCGGCTCGCACGCGGCGAGCTTTGGGGATCTCTTGGCTGACAATGTGCAGCGAATCCCACAACCCCGTAGGCGGATCGGTTCGAACCACACGCTCGCCATCGACAAGGGTGTGCGCTCGGCCCTCGGACACCGATTTTTCCGCCAAGCTGGTGGCGATCAGATAGAACGCGACGACCCCCAGAATCATGAACACTAACGTTTGAAAGGTGTTCGCCCATGCCGTTCCTCGCATTCCTCCGAAAAATACGTAGACCAAGACGACCACGCAAATGACCAGTTCGGTCAACCATGGCGGAATCGCGCCCGATTCCGTGAGCCCTGGAAAGTCACCGCTCGTGGCGCCTTGGATTGCCTTGCCAGCCGAGATGACTCCGACAAGCAGATAGGGAACGACCAATCCAACCAGGATCGGCACCAAGACCAAGCCGATCTTGTCACTTTCGAGCCGATCCCGGAAAAAGTCGGCTTGCGTCGTGTAGCCATACTTTTTTCCCCACGACCAGAGTTTAACTCCGAGAACAAAAAAGCAGAGCGAGTGGATGATGCCCGATGAAGACGCCAGCATCCCGTAAACACCGACCCCTTCGGCGAATGCCTCGCCGGTGGATCCAACGAGCGCAAAACCGGTCATCGTCGTCCCGAACAGGCTCATCAGGAGCAAGAACGGGCCAATCGAATGACTGGCTAGCAAATAGTCTTTGGAGGTTCCCTTAAACAACCGCGATGAGAAGACGCCGAGAAACAGCAGCAACCCGAGGTAGATGCTGATGATGAGAACTTTGATCATCCCTGGACTCATGCTGCACCTCCATGGGACTCGGACGACGCGGTGCTGCGGTCCGCAGCTGGCGATTCGTCTTCCAAATGGTCGGGCCATGCGAACCGAGCCGCGAGGAACCAAACAACGCTCGCGGCGATTGAGATGCAGCCATGGTAGGCAAGCGTATAGGGGACAAAGCCAAGTACCAAGCGATCGTTATCCCAGTTCCAAACGTCCTGGTGCAAAACCACCAGTAGCAGGATAAGACCAAAAACCAAATACTTCATAAAAGCAACGATCGATCGAGAAAGGAAGGGGGAAGTCGACACGGTGGGCCAACGAACGGAACTCTTTTTACCACAACGGGGTGGGTTGGGTCAGCCGAGGGCGAGTGTGGAACGTCCGCGCCGTCGTGATACAGGTGGGTTGGGCACGTCAGCTCCACGTTCAGAGCGGAAACAGGGAAGGAGTTTAGGGCCGAAACAAGGCCGGAGCTTACCGTGAGGGATCGTTGACAACAACGAAAAACGCCGAGCGAAGAAGCGCTCGGCGTTGAAAGGAGATCGGCAAAGACCGGGGGGTGGCGACTTAGAGGCCACCGAACGGATCGTCGCCACCGCCAGCGAACGGATCGGCGGAATCGGTGTTGAACGGATCGTCTGCTGCGGCGCCCGTGTCGCTGCCGCTGGCGGCCGAAGCATCGCCGCTCGCAACGGGGGCTCCTGCATCCGGTTCCGCTTCCATCGCATCGGCGAAGGCGTCGTTGGATTCAAGTTTTGCATCGCCAGAGGCGGTATCGGAGTCATCCGCAAACGGGTTTTCGATCTCGCTCGGGATGGGGGGCGGTGTGATGGCTTTGGGGGGTGCCGTTTTCGGTGCAACTTGCGGCGTCGCCGCGGCACTCGCCGCGTCAATTTCACCATAGCGTTGCTGCGATCGGGCCGCAGCCAGTGCCAAAGCCTCGAGTCTTGCTTTTTGCCGGAATTGCTCCAATTTCAGCCGATCGGGACCTTGGAAGCGAGCCAGCGACCGTCCCACTTCGGCGCTCGTGCCAGTGGCCACTTCCAATTGAGCGCCCTGACGCCAATCGTTGTCGGCTTCATATTGGCGTCCTTCGGCGTTCGCAACCAAACCTCGGAAGTAGTAGGCACGTGGATCTTTCGAGCCATTGTTGATTGCCATCGACAGGTATTCGTTGGCATCTTGGTACCGTCCGGCATAGTAAGCGTGGACGCCGCGCCCGTACATTTCTGCCAAAACGGCCGATTGGGCCGAAGTGGAAGTTGCCGCCAGGGTCAACGAGAGTGAACAGACGGCAACAGAAGCCGCGATCAACAAGGATTTTTTCATCGTGCTAAGGCCCCTTTCCGGAGGGAAAGTCGAGAGTCGTGTGGTGTTGGGATGCAGAACGGGTGGTGTTGGGATGCAGAAAAAGAGCAGGAATACCGACCTTTGTTCTTCAAACTTTAATTGTACCACGCGGATCGGGCAAACGTTTTCTTGTCCCGTTGCACCATGAAATGGGAACGATGGGAGGAAACCGAGCGGCTGCAGGCAAATTTATCGATTTTACCGGCTCGCTGCTGACGTTTTTGCAGGCATCGACGTTTTGCAGGCCTACACGTCTGCTATGCCGCAGTCGCCGAAGGTTGGGCGGCGGAAATGCCGGACGATGCATCCTCAATCGCTTCAACCGCCCGCCGCAGTTGCGGATCAATCTCGATGAGGTTCGGGATCTCGTCTCCGTCGGCTGCGGACTCGTCATTGCCACGCAAGCTCGGGTAGGACGCCTCTTGCCAACGTTGCATCAATGCTCGACGCGTGGCATCGTCGATCTCGACCACCATGCCTTCGTTGGGGCTGACGCCCCATTCGAGCTCCTCGATTGCCTCTTTCGTTGCCTCGTCGGTTGCCGGAATCTCTTCCACTCCGCCATCATGGGGTGTCGGTAGACGCGAGTTTTCCGACGCTGCGGCTTTAGGCCGATGGATGTTCTTTCCATTGGGCCGATAATACCGAGCCACGGTGAGTCGCAAGGCGCTGCGGCCATACTGCAGCGGGAAAATGTTCTGAACGGTCCCTTTGCCATAGCTTCGCTTGCCCACGACCACGGCTCGGGCATTGTCTTGCAATGCAGCAGCCAAAATCTCGCTCGCGCTTGCCGAGTTCTCGTCAATCAGCACGGCAACCGGCCGATCAAGATCCACCAAGGTGCCGGGCGTTGCATCGGATTCGTCCTCGATGCGGTCTCCCCGAATTCGCGTCGAGACGATTCGGCCTCGATCGAGAAACATGTCACTGATTTCAATCGCGGCAAAAAGCAAACCGCCGCTGTTCCCACGAACGTCGACGATCAGTCCGCGGTAATCGTTGTCCAATCCTGTCAACACCGAACGCAGTTCGTCGACCGTCTTTTCACCAAAACTGGTCAACCGCACATACGCGATCGTTGGGTCATCACTCAAGCGATAAACCCACGCGTTTTCTTCATCGCGATGGTCACCGATGATCGATTCGAGCTCAATCGTCGCTCGCTGAATCGACATCGCGATCGGTTCCTCGTCGTCTCGACGGACGACGACGCTGACCACCGTATTGATGGGACCCTTCAGCCGATCACTGACTTCCGACAGGTCCATCCGAGACACATCCTGCCCGTCAATTTTGATGATCTGGTCCCCAGGCAGCATGCCAGCACGAAGTGCCGGCGAGCCGACCAACGGTGTGATCACTCGTACCGGTTCGTTTTTCTTGGGTTGTTCGACATAGATCCCAATCCCAGCGAATTCCTGGCTGATGCTGTTTTGGAAGGACTCGTACAGGCCCGCCGGAATGTACTCGCTATGTTGGTCCAGCGTCGATGTCATCCCATCCATCGCAGCGATCATCAGCGACTTTTCATCGACGGGGTCCACGTAGTAAGTGTTGATCAAGTCATAGGCATTCCCCACCATGATCGCCGTCTTGGCACGGCGATGGGTGACGTAGCATAAAAACGAGATACAGCAAGCGAGAAAGATGACGTTCAGGTTACGAGGCGGCATGTGATGGGAGCCAGGAACAGTGAGTGGGTGCGATCAGCAGCGAGTGTGATCGGATTGTAGCGAAAAAATCGCCCCCCACCAATCAAACGCCCACAAACGGCACGGGAACCAAAATCGCATGTTGTTGGATCCAGGTTTGCAGCCCATCCCAGGAGGTGTACTGAGAAACTTGGACAAAGACGAGATAGACGCCGACGACGGCTGGCATCAACAAGCGAACGGTCCAGCGTGAAATTCCGGGCCAAATGCCTTGGGGTTCGTTCGCACGCCGCGCTCGTCGCAGCGCCAATCCTTCGGCGATCCGTGCTGGCAAGATGAATGCGACGAAGACGAGACAAGGCAGCCAGAGCACCTCACGCGGTGTGGCTTCGATCTTAAGTAGATAGAGCGGGATCGGCATCAACACCAATCCAATCACCATCGCCAAAAACCAGGCCCACGGCGCGCGGCGGAAATCGCGGCGAATCGTGCGGACTTCGAACAGGGCTGACAACCGGTTTTCAGCCGCAAAATGTGCTTGCAACATTGGCAAGTACATCAAGGCAACCCCCAAGGTCGCGATACAGACCAAGCCGACCACCCCCGCTGCCTCAGATTCCCCGTTGCGATTCGCCGCGATCAACACCATCGCTGGGACCAACCAAATCAAGGTGCCCACGGCTCCACGTAGGCCGAGCCAAAACAGTCTTGGCACTTCCAACGACGCGGTGAACTCCCACAATCGATCCGCTGCCGCTTGCCATGTTCGCCGCCGCCACCCTTCTTTGAGCAAACGAATCGGTTGGGGCCAGAGGTAATGATGGAGTCGTCCACCGCGTACCCATGCCCACATCAAATAGCCCATTGCGGCAAAGCAGCCGCTGATCGCCAGCCAACGGATCATGGTCGCTTGCGAGGATCCTGGGTCGATCCATTCTGCGACGGCCCCCCAATGAACGAGAAGCTGTGTCGGCAACGAGGCCAGCAAGATTGCGGTCGCCGCCAGGCCCATTCGGCCGACTTGTGGCAAACCGGGCAGCGACTGCGACAAACGAGCGCCGTTGACGAGCCGTCCTGCGACGTCAAGCAAGTAGCCAAATGCGATCAGCTGCAGCAGCGGGATGGCGGTCAACACGGCCAACAAAACCACCAGGGACAGCACCGAAAACGAGCCTTTGACAAACCAAACCATCCACGAGCCTACACGCCGGACGCGAGATCGTGGCGGTTGATGACCCAAGGGTTCGGATGGCAGCTCGGCCAACTGGGCCTCAATCGGCTCTTCGTCAATGATTCGCGCGACGACCCACTGTTGTTCATCGCCACGCGGTGGATCAAGAGCGATGGTGGGGCTGTGAGGATTTTCCACGATGGCTCTCGCGAAATGCGGGCATGGGGATAGGGGCAAAGCTCAGTCTAGCCTATTCGTTTCCAAAGCCCACATCTTGGTTAACTTGGAGAATCTATTTCAGCGGCATCCGTCCGTGATGGGCTCGGATTTGATTGACGAGGACAAATGCGGCCGGGACGCTCCGGATCAGGCGGACGATCGCCGTGGTGCTGCACTCCCATCGCTGGGCCACCAAACTCGGTTGTCCGCCGGCGGCGTGCAGATCATTCAGCAGCAGCGCGAGCAAGGCAGGTTTATCGGTGTTGCGGTCATTCATTCGGTTGAGGTTTTGGTGGTAACGCTCACGAACAACCTTCTCTTCGGACTCGGAAGCCTGATCGAAGACGGAAAGGGTTCGTTGCTGCACAGCCAGCGCGTAACGCAGTCGTTCCAAGGCGACGACCCGATTTTGAGCCTGACTGCGGCGCTCGGTCGCTTCGGCAACGGTGCCCGTGGCACGATGCGTCAGAAAGACGCCGCTGCTGGTCTTGTTGCGATGTTGGCCCCCGGGGCCGCTGCGCCGCTGGGTCCGCAGCTCACACGCCTCTTGCAACTGATCTGGCGGCAGCGTGGCCGGATGCGGGCAACGGACCCAGGTTACATTCATCCGCTGCGCTATCGCTGGCATTTCGGCACTAGCTTTGTCCATGGACCCACTCACCGATCCATTGAATCAACTCGGCCCCGATCGCACGCGAGGGAAGCCGAACGACTCCGGTGCAAGGAGTGCCGACACTATCGAGCATCTCGCCGGGTTCGACCTCGGGCAAGGGGCAAAGAACCTGATAAATCGCTTCACGCGTGACGGATTGGTCATCCGGTTGGATGGATGAGATCGATTCGATCCTTGTTTCCACGTTGCTTTTTGCACTGGGCCGATGTGAATCCGATTCAACGCGGATGCGGATGTTTGTTCCCTCGGTGACCCAGGGGAGATCCTGTGCGTCGATCAGGAACACGGCATGACGACGTCCGTTGGGACAGATCCGGCACCAAGGTTGGGGCCAATGGGCGACCATTCCAGCCGTTTGCGCTAGCCAAGGGGTCAATCGAGATTTCGCGATCCCAAGTTTGACACTGCCGGGCAAAACGATCCCCGATTCACTTGCTCGCACTTGGGTTCGATCCAATCGCTGTTCGGCGTTCTCTAGCAACGATGCTACGGCGTGCTCGGCTGCGGAAAGCGTGGTCCATTGCTGCGCGACCTCGGGCCGATCGAGCGAATCACGGCGAGCGAAGTCGCTGCGCATTTTTGCAAGGTGCAATTCCCCGCTTAGACGTGATCGCTCCAAGTGCTCGGATTGATCCGACAACCTGGCCATCACGTCGCCTTGCCGCACGGCGTGGCCAAACTCCGTTTCCACCAATTGCACCTGGCTCCCTGCGGGCAAGAAAATGCTTGTCGTTTCCGCTGCGTCGACCCATCCGGTCGCTTGGCGATACCGTGGGGTTGGGATCAGCAGGATGGCGAGGATCAAACCGAGGATGCACGCCGCAATCGATCCTCGTCGGTGCCACGTGACGCTGCTCCAAGGCCCTCGTCCTTGCAAAATCCCCATCATCAATTGCCCTCGTTGGACCAACCAAGAAGCAGCCGCAATCGCGACCAGAAAAACCCCTAGAAATCGCATCTGGAATACGGCGGCGATGTTGATCGCAAAGACAGCGATCGCCACCATCACCATGACTCGGTAACAGGCTGACGCAAGGTGATAAACCGATAAGCCGATCGTTCGCAGTCCCCAATGCCGGGTTGGGCCATAGCCACGGCCCGCGACCGGCGCGACAATGCTGCGTCGGAATGCTTCGCCGGCTTCGCGGCGCAGGTTCGTGCTGCCGAGCCAATCGGTAAGGACAAAGTAACCGTCGTACCGCATCAATGGATTGGCATTGAACAACACCGTGCTGATGCCACACACAATCATCAAGTTCATCGCGTACAGACGCGTGGCCGCGTCCGTTGAAATGCACCAAACCAAGGTGGCCAGTGAGGCGATGATCAACTCGACATAAATACCCGCAAGCATCACCGCCGCACGGCGTGCAGCCGACGGTAATCGCCAAACGTCGGTCACGTCGCAATACGGACACGGCAGGCCGCAGAACAAAAACAAACCGATCGACTTGCTGTTGGCGCCCATTCGCTCACACATCGTGGCATGCGAGAGTTCGTGAACTAGTTTCGTGGCCACCACCGTACCGGAAATCAACCAAGGGCTTGTCGTTTTTAGGTACAGCGGCATGAGACGTAGCGTTGCAACCCATTCCGCCGATCGCGACAGTGCGAGCACCCCTGCCAAAACGATCACCAAAGACCAGAACAGGATCGCGATCGGCGAGAACAGGATACCGCTGAGTCCGACCAAGCCTTTGGCGATACGCGAAACATCCCCAAGGGGAATTCGGATCGCCAAAAGCGAGAAACGATTCTCGTGGCTTGTCGATCGCTGCCGCGTCCAATTGGCAGCGTGAGCTTGCTCCCACAAAGCCGTGTCTTCGGTTTGCTCGTGCAACAGTTGCTGCCAGACCGTTTCGGTTACTCGTGAAAAACGTCCGCTGACTTCATCGATCACCACTCGCGCAGCACGACGCTCGCCATCGATGGGGACCGTGCATAGATCGCTGCGCATCCTGCCGCGACCCTTCCGTTGATCAAGGGTTGCGTTTGACAAGCTCGACCTTCATTCGAACGGTGGTGCCTGGGACCAGGATCCAACGTGTCGGATCCGCAGCGTCGCGTTGATTGACGATTTCCGCGTGGATGCGGTAGCGGGCGCCGGGCAGGACCTGGGGGTCGGCTGACAAAACGTGCCCCCGCAACATCCGCTCGGAACCCAAGCTCGAATCGGTCCAATGAACGCTGACGGGCAAGCCTTTGCAGGTTCGTGGCGGCAATTGGTCTTCTCGAACCAAGGCGTGAACGTGCAGCCGGTCGATTCTCGCAACCGTCGCAAGAGAATGCCCCTTTTCAATCCATTCGCCCGCCGAACGAGTCACTTCGATCACGGTCCCCGACAACGGACTGGTGATCTGTAGGTTTGCAAGTTGATCGTCCAGCATCGCCAAGTCGGCTTCACGCAGCTGTAATTCCACGTGGGCTTCGCCACGTCCTTTCTTGGCCAACGCAACTTCCAACTCGCCATGTTTGACTGCCAATCGCAACCGTCTCAGATGACTCATCGAGACGGATCCGCTGACATCACGGTTGGTCGATAGATTGGAATCGAGTTCGTCCTCCGCTACCGCCAAGGCGGTTTCCGCATAGCGAAGCTCAAGATCATCATTGGCTTCATCACGTGCCTCCTCGAGTCTCAGTGAAGAGGCATGTCGTCGGATTTTCAGTGAGCGATCATCGAGCCGAGCGATTAACGCCATGGATTCGATGGGTTCATTCAGATTGGCAACAACCTCCGCAACACGCCCCGATTCGAGCGCCGGGACGTCGACTTCCTCAGCAAATCGAACCACGCACTCGGTGACTTCGATCGCTCGTGGCTCTTGGCTGCCTGCGATCTCTACGGTTGCAGACCCCGTGGTGAATATAAAAAACAGAGCACCTGTCGCGATGGCGCGAACGAACGCGGGTTTTGATAGTCGATTCTGCGTCATGGAACGTCAGCCGATGAGGAGGAGTTGATCGATAGGTAAAGGCTGGCGTGATTTCGCAGCGACTCGATGGCGTCGTGAAAGAGGACGCTGACCAGCGGTGCGGTGTCACAGCGGAACAAGACACGAACGGGCGCCCCAGAAACCGGACCCTTGCTGGGCATTTCCGCAGCAGACAAACGCGTCGTCAATCGGCTGATCCCTTCGTGATCAAGCCTCAACACGACCGCTTTGGAATCGGCCCCATCGGTCGAATGTTGCAATGTCGGCCCGACGGCTTCCAGCGACGCCGGTACGCTGTTTGCATCGGTGTTGTCCATCAGCACGGCGGCTCTCAGCGATCCTGCCTGGGATGCGGAGCGGATGCTGTTCATTTTGGACAACGGCACACGCGCGTCGACCAACCAGTCGGTTTCGCGAGCGATCACTTCCAGCAGCCGCTCGCCTCGCTCAACGGGCTTGCCCAACAATCGCCGTTCGAGCTGCCATGCATCCACGATTCCGTCGCGTCCCGCTCGCAGCACTAACGACGCCTCCACTTGTTCCAATAGCGCCAGTTGCTCGTCAAGGGTATACATCTCTTCCGCGAGCAGGCTTCGTTCGCCTTGCAGTTGTTCACTTCGATCGATGCGGTGCGAAGCGGTGTCGACGAGCTCCGCAGTGAATGCGGATTGTTTTTGTGCCAGGACGGCTCGGCGGCCAAGCAGTGAGGTGATCTGTTCTCGCAAGGCCGGATCGCGCATCGTCATCAAGGGCTGCCCTTGGCGTACCGAATCCCCATGAGCAACATGAATGGTATCGACCACCGCAGCACGAGAGGCGAACAGCCGCTGGACGTCGGCAGGACGGAGTGTCGCGGGCGATGAAACCATCATTGGAACGGGAAAGAACGCGACCACAAACAACAAGGTCATCACGGCCACCATCGCCAGGAATCCAACCCAGCGGCTTGCTCGCGGCCGGCAGGCTTGGCTCGACAACGATACGATCCACCTGCCACCTGGGATCGCTTCAATGGCTCGTGCGTGGCGAATTGCAATCGCAGCATGATCGACGATGCGTTGCAGTTCGTCGCCGAGGTCTTGGCAATCGGTGGGGGAATCCGCCAGACTCAATCCAACAAGGGATACGGTATCGGGTTCCTCGGAACTGACCACGACGCGTGGCTGAAGCATCACATCCGACGATTCGTCGGGTTCCAGCCAACAGCAGCAGTTCGGTTGATATTCGTTTTCCACGATGGCTTCGATCTGTTTCGCCGCCGCGGCATGTCGATCAATCGTACTGGCGTGGCTGACCGCGACCACTTTGCCATTGCCACCACGAACATGGCACAGGCCGACTCGATCGAATCCGAACAGATCGGCGACTGCATCCACCGCGACGGCTTCGATTTGCAACCGATTCTTGGCAAGGTGGAGGGACGCGATGAGTGTGTCGATTTGTTTGGCAATTTGTTGCTTGTGCTGCATCCGGCGCAATTGGTCGTTGCGTAGAAACTCGCCAGCCAAGTCCGCCATTTGAGCAACAAAACGCAAGTAGCCTCGTTGGGTCGTCAATCCACAATCGGGTTCCAAGAAAACCTCGAGGACGTAGGAGGCATGCGGTGACAACGGATCGCTGTGGATTGGGACCACCGCCGCAGCCACGCGGGTCGGGTTCGCCGGGCGATCGGTATCGCTGGCTCCCGGCGTTGGCGGAACGACCACCGGTTGGCCACCGGCGATCACTTCGCAGAGCATTTGATCATGCGTCGGCTGCGAGGGTGACGCGATGGATCGATCGGTGATTTGGCCGATCCGCTGGGCTGCCGATAGCGACCAGGGATCCGCTGCCTCCACTTGCCAAACCACGACGCCTTCGGCCGACATCGCTCGTAGGATCCGGTCGACCAACATGCTCAAGAACTGACCACGCGACCGATCGCTTCGCACGGCCAAGGCCACTTCGCGGACAATCTCGGCAATCTCTCGTCGCGTCTGATCGACCAGCGAATCGGGCGCAGCGGCGACCGACGCAGTGTCGGCGCCACCCGATATCGGTGATGGCGAGACACGGTTTGGGGAAAAAAGAAACGGTTGGTCGAGAGTGGCCGAATTCACACAAAATCAAATGCAAGGCGGTCGAAATGCGGCGGCAATGCTGGATTGCCGTAAACGTTCACCCTTGCCGATTAGCAAAACCTGTCACCCAAAAGCAAGATCAGGGTGGCAATCGAGGGGGGGGCCTTGCGGGCACCGCACTGCTCAGCCGTTTAGATCGGCTCGATAGCCTCGGCATACCCGCCAAAGATATTCATGGCCATGCGGAGGATCAAAAAGATGAGCAGCCCTGCGACGAACAGCCAGATCAATCCGGTTGCGATGGCCGAGATCGTGCCGACAGCGGTTTTCGCTTTGCCGTCATACTCGGTTGCGAGCATGTCGATCGATTCGGCATCGGTCCCAGAAATTTCCGAAATTTCAACCCTTGTCAGAAACTCTTCGGGAAACAGATCGGTTGCCTTCAAAGCACCGGCGAGCGACGCACCCGCTTCGATCGCCTGTTTCGCATCTTTGGCACGGTTTCGGTAGTAGTCGCTGTCGGTGCTATCGAGCGCCAACTCGATCGAGCGAATGGGGTCGAGTCCGGCGTCGAGGGCAAGCGAGAGGGTCCAGCAAAACTGAGACAACGTAATCGTTTGGATCGCCGGTCCGATCATGGGGATCATGTACAAAATCGGCACGACGTTTTGCACGCCGCCGAGATTTCGGAAATAGGCCCAGATCAGCCCGCCAAAGAGCGTGGCAAAGAGGGACACGTAGCCCCACAGTACTAGAACGCCCGATGTGCCGTAGAGTCCAAACCCGAGCACGTCGAACATCTTGCCACCGGTTGGCGGCGTGATTGCTCCGAGCAACCAGATCAGCAGCGAGAGGACCATCAGCCCAAGGAACAGTTGAATCCCCGGCCACGCGATCGAGGTGAGGAATTTTCGGCGAAGCTGAATGCGATGCTGGTAAAGCTCGCCCAGTGACAACAGCGTCCGCTCCAATCGCCCGGTCGCCTCGCCCACACGGGTCATCGCAATCATCAGCGGCGGAAAGAACGGTTTCTGCCGCTCCATCGATTTGCTCAGCAGTTCACCTGACTTGGCTCCTTCACGAAGGGCCAACATGGCGCTGCGTTGGCGGTCGCTGCCATAGCCGGCTTCGCTTTTCAGCAATGCCAACAGGTCCGCACCTGCCTTGATCCCCGTTCCGAAGCGGTAGCAGAAACCTTGGGCGGCAGATAGCTTCATTCGGCGAGAAAACACGCTACAGTTGCCTCGAGTGGGTACCGCGCTCGATGGCGTTCACGCTTCCGCGTGTTTTTGCAGCAGCCTGAAGGCTGAACTCCAACGATGACCCTCACCAGTGTAGAAGACCCGGCACGGCTATGCAGCCTGACGTGGTCTTTTTTCAGACGCGGCGAGAGAACTTCGGTATTCCGCCAAGGACTCGTCCAGTTGGCGAAGCTGTTCGGCAGCGGTTTGCGAAAGATCCATAAAGATCGTCTTTTGCTTGCCAATCATGCACCAAGTCGCCTGTTCCCCGTCGAGGTATTCCGTTCGTACCTGAAACCCCAACGTGCGCGCGTCATTGGTGCGACGCTTCAATCGCTCGATGACGTTTTCTTCACGGTAGGCCGAATGCGTTGAAAAGCGTGTCACGGTATCCCTCCTTGGCTGCGCAGCAAATCGTCCCTAATTGGCACAAGTTGCCTAAGGAGACCCATTTGGATCGGGCTTGGCGACGGTGGCAAACTATGCGGGAACGATCGTCCGAAGTGTAGCAAATCAAACGATTGCGACGATAGATCAAGTACTGATGTTTGCTAATGTGCCTTCCTTCCGCCGCCCCAAACGACCCATACGACAAAACATGTCACCGCAACTGTCCGATTCGCAAACTCCCGACGCGCAAGCCGAAATCCAGTACTTGCGTGCCGAACTTCGCAAAATGCAATCACTCGCCACACTTGGCGAATTGATGGGGACTGCGACACACGAGTTCAACAACGTGTTGATGACGGTTTTGAATTACGCCAAATTGGGGATTCGCAACCGTGACGACGCAACACGGGACAAGGCATTGAGCAAGATTTTGCAGGCGACCGAACGGGCTGCCAAGATCACCGGTACCATCTTGGCGCAAGCACGCAACCGCAGCGAGTCGTTTGAACCGACGGATCTGAAATCGATCATCGAGGATTCGCTTGTCCTACTCGAGCGAGAAATGCGCAAGTATCGCATTCATGTGGAAACGGAATTGGGGGCGGAAGTGCCAGCGGCGATGGCCAACGGAAATCAAATTCAACGGGTCCTGCTGAACCTGTTGATCAACGCTCGGCAAGCGATGTCCGAGGGTGGGACGATTTTGATCAAACTGACGCGTTCTGCTGACGAGGGTTGGGTGGAGTTGACGGTTCGCGACTCGGGAAGTGGCATCCCCAAAGACCAGTTGCCCCAGATCTTCGATTCGTTCTACACCACCAAATCAGGTCCCGACGAGTCGGGTAAAGGGGGCACCGGGTTGGGATTGGCGGCTTGTAAAGAAGTCATTGATTCCCACAAAGGACGGATTCGAGTCGAAAGCACTCTCGGACGCGGTACGGCGTTCATCATCCGTTTGCCCATCGCCGACCAGCAGCAAGCCGCCGCTTAGCAGCGTTTTTGCAAAGGATCTTGGAGCTAATCGGAAAAGGGGGTCAGGTACCCAATAGCCAAATGGCCCGAAGGGGCTCTTGAATACAAATCACTGGGCCCAAATGCTCTCCGTGGTTTTCGGCAATTGGCGTGCGATGTACCTGGGCATCATCATCAACGCACGATCGCTTTGGGCATCGTAGACGACCCGGAACACGTCGCTCGACGCACCGCCCATCGTTTGACCGATATGTTGCAGGAAGGCGTCTCGGTGATCTCCGAGCGGTCGCGACCATGCAATCACGCTCAATCGGTCGTAGGATGCTTCGGTTCCGACCCACCAATGACCCGCATCGACACGCCGGACTTGGACCTCGAACGGTAACAACGTTCGTCGCAACATCTCACCCGCATCGTCCTTGGTGTAGGGCAGGGTCAATTGCTCGGGTGACATGCGGCGACGATTGGCGTCAAACCAGTTCACCACACAGGTCGCACCGTTGCGACGCGAAACTTGCCGAAGCAATCCGGCGATGGTGATCGGAGTATCAAAGGGGGGGCCTGAATCGCCGCCTTCCAGCTTCGCCCAATCCGTGTTGGGCGAACCGATCGCGTGAGCCCAGTGATCAAAAAACGGACTGGCGATTTTCGGTTCGATTCCTCGCATCCGCCGCAGGGAATCGATGGCCAACAGCGACAACTGCTGCTCGGATCGCGTGCTTCCGAGGGGAACGGTCGCAGCCTTGGCTTGATCGTCTTGATCACTCGAAACGTTCAGAAAGGCGTCCAGCGTTTCGATGGCCGACGCCTGAGCGTCAGCAAAGTCCTCGACGTCGGAAATGCGATCGATCGTTTCGGTGAACGCGGCATCACGCAATGTCAGGATCAGCAAGGATTCTTCGATTTGGATCTCGCCGGCACACGCTTCGCAGATCGCTTCGAGGTGTTTTTTCGCTGACAAAATTCCTCGCGGCGTGAGGATTCGGTTTTGGATATCAAAGCCAGCAATCTCAAACGACACCCAATCGATTTGGATCGGGACGCCTGTGATTTGACTGAGCAGCAAGACCAAGTCGCCGAGGGGGTACCCCTTGGAATCGAAAGCAAACTCGATCGCCAAAGCTGACTTTGGATCGATGATCGGCGGTGGCGTTGCGATCATCATCGGATCGAGTGACTCCTCGGCAGCGGCATCCCATTTGGCGAGGTCGAGCACCGGTGGTGCATCGATCGTCGGTTTCACTTCATTGGCCTCGCCGCCAAGATCCAGCAGGATCGTGTATTTCGCAAGCCCGGGCGGCAACGCTTGCAAGCTCGCGTCATCGGTGTCCGGACCGTCAACGTCCGCGTTCGAATCGGCCGGAGCAACGCCATCGGAAAGGGGGGGGATGATCGGTGTTGGCGGGGATGCTTTGGGCGAGTCCATGGCGAGTGGATCGACCGGCATCAAGTCGGCAGGGATGACGGCGGAATCGACTTTGGGGGAATCCACCGGGGCCGACGTCACAGCCGGTTCCAACAACGAATCCTCAGCCGTCACGGGGGACTGCGGCGGTAGATTGGGATTGTTCTCTGGCGGTGGCGTCTGTGTTGGTTCGGTTGACGGTAACGCCGTTGCATCCACCGCTGCCTGATCGGTCAAAGGCGCCGTCGTCGAAGCTTCGACCGGGGCCAGATTTTCGGGACGATTTCTTGAACGGACAAACCAGACAAACACAGCGATCGCGGTGATCAAACTTGCCATCGATACCGCGACGACCAAAGCGACTTGGCGTGACTGTCGAGTCCGAGCACTTTGCCAAGCGTCGGGATCGATCGGTGGCGTCGAATCGTGGATCGTGTCAGGTGCGACCGAATCCGAGCCAAGAAAACCGTCCGATGGAACGAGCGGCGGATGCGTTTCGGTCGCGGAACCCATCTCGTTTGCCGACAACGCATCGCGAGTGATCTGTTCGCTATCGACGTTGGCATTACCGACCGCCACCTGGCCGCCCGCCGGGCGTTGGTTGGCGGGCAACGTCGGGGTAGGTGGTTCGATTGCGACCATCGAGCTGCACTTGGGACACGTCGCGATCGTTCCGACCAATCCAGGATCGGACACGCGCAACCGGCTGCCACAGGTCAGACATTCGACAAAAAACGGTTCAAAGGCCAACGGATTCTCTCGGTTTGGATCTCAACAGGAGCGTTCTTTCTATCATGAATACTATCTTGTGCAGCCGAAGCCGCTCAGCAAAGGTTTTGATGAAATTTCACCAAGGATGCCGTTGGCGAGTGCCCTTCCGCTCGCAAATCGTTTGGCCTCGTCCTCGGCGGGTCAAAAACGCTCTCGTGATTGATTCAAAATGATGATTTTTTGCCATATTTTCCGGCTCAACCCCGCGCTGAGCTGTTCGATTTCGGTGACGGCTGCGACCGATACGCCATCGTCAAATCGCTCGACATATAGAGCCGCGATTTTTCCGATTAACGACAGCATTTCACTGCAGTAATCAAGATAGCGACCGAGCTGGAATGGGGTCATGCTGGCCTTCGGTGAATTGTCGGTGGCTTGCCAATTTCCCAGGATTCGTTCGGGATCCTTAGTTAATTGATGCATGTCGATGATGTGAGCAAGCGAACGAAGCTCATGCACGGCGGCCAACGCTCGACGTCGTTTGATTCGTTTTTCTAAGCTAATCAAAAAATAGATGGCGATGCAGACAAACACGAGACCGTTGACGGCCGGTTCGAAGGTTTGAATGAATTCCAGCGAGGTCAGCGCATGCGTGTCCAAACGAACTGCCATCCGACCGAACGCGATCAGAAGGGCGAGCAACGAGAACGCTAAGAGGTATCCGACCGCGCGGATCCAAAGAATGGGCCTTCCGATCCAAACCGAACGTTCTGCGGCCTGGCAAGCAACCTGATGCAGGTGCCCGCAGAGTCGACTCAACCCGCTGTTGGGGAAACGCTCGTGGATACGAACTTGCAACTTGGCAACCGTTTCGACGATGCGGTCGTCGCGCAGGATCAACGATTCGAGTCGCTCGCTACACACGGGCTCGCTACAGAGGGGCTCGCCCGACATGGGCTCGGCAGGCGGCGGATCGGCAGGCGGCGGATCGGCAGGCGGCGGATCGGTGGCGCTTGACGGTTCCGGCGACCGGGAGTGTTCAGGTGTATTCATTGCAGAGCCTTTCTTTCGCTAGACCGCCATGTACTCTTCAATCGCATCGTGAATGACATCGGTTGGTGGAGAGTCGATTAGCCATTTCTGCATTGCTTGGCATAGCGTGCCGACGTGACGCTGTTCGGGCGTGATCACCCTGCGGCCCGATTGGGCAAGTCTTTCGGTCAGTGGGTAGCCGTCGGTGAAATCGATCACCAACGCACTCGCATTTGCCAGCATCCAATCGTCCCAATCCATGATAGCGGTCTCAAGGGCTTGCTTGCCAATCAAGACGATTCCCGCGTTGGCAATCGTCTCACTCTCGAATTGTTCTGCGTCATCGCGGAGCAGATACGTCACCCGTTCGCGGCAAACTTCCGGCAACCATGTGTTGAGGTCGCAGTCGATTTGACCAATCACACAAACGGCACAGGAGGCCACGTCTTTGTTGTTTTCGAGGTGATCCTCGATTTGACCGGTCATCCAGGCCTTTTGAGCGTCAAACCCGATCAATCCATCACGTTTCTCTCCGTCGCGATAGAAACAATCGAAGGTGGTTTCGGTTTGCAGTTCGGCAGCGGTCAATTCGCTACCCCGGGACGCTTCGCGAGCCAGGGCGCGATCGAGCAAAACACCCTGGACCCCCAGCACTTCCAGACCCAACAAGGCAACGGCTAAATCGTTCGGCTTGACATCGAACGAAAGCACCCGCCAATCTCGCCGCATCGAAGCGAGGGCTCGTTCCAACGCAAATTGCGACGGATTTCCGGCAATCGGGTGTCCGATTACCGCAATGATTGGTTCGGTGGTACCATCCATGTTTTCAGATCGCTCATCAATCGAGTTCTCAGCCCCTTGTTCATGAACCAAACAAACTACTTGATCCCGAGGCTCAATCGAAGGGCATTACCTATCTTAATGCTCTGGAGCATTGCGATGGTGGTTTGGTTCCTCGAGCTGAGAAAGCTCCATGCACTCTCGCCGAACCCCTTGGCCAAGTGGTATGAAGCGCTTGCTGTCGTGCGCTACCTGTACTACGGCATGTGCCTTGGTACTCTCTGTGGGATAGGTTGGGCCGCGTCGGCAGCCAAAACCCCCTGGCTTCGCTTCGCAGTCCAAGCGATCGCGATCCTGTTGTTTGCCTTGACGGAAACAATCGCTCTCGCCGATATTCGTTTTCAATCCGCGCTGATCAACGGGATTGGATTGGTTTTGGGTCAAAACATCCTTTTCGCATGGCTTGGAGTCCCCCATTTTAACGACCCGCGTGATCGTTTTCAGCGGAGTCGCCGGCAGTTCTCGATTGCGGATATCGTCCTTGCTACGGCCGCCTTTGCCTTGCTGATTCGGTTTGCGGGGTGGTACGAACCCCCGATCGATGCGGTACCTTATTGGCTGGGGCTCGCTGGAATTTGCGCCGGATTGCCAATCGTGTCGAGCCTGGTGTGCCGAGCCATGCTTAGTCGAAAGCTCTCAAATGGCTTTTATCGGCTTGGCTTGGCGGGGTTGTTGACGATCCCCGGGGCAGCGGCATTGGCGTACGCTCAGTTATCTCTTTCCGGCATCGTCGGAAATCCGAATCGTGTTGTGTTACTCACCGCCTTGTATTTTTCCGTTTTCGCTGGTTACTTCATTGCGATCGCGATGACTGCCGCCGCCGGTCGGCGAAGTGCCCTCGCAGACACCCCCGTTCCAGGAACTTCTCGTTGAAAATCTTGATTGCCCGCTACTGGAATTCATTCTCGTTCATTGGATTGGTCTTCGCTGTCCTGTTCTTCGCAGCCTCGCTAACCCCCTCGCTATTGCCGCGGCATTTTGCCGTCCAAGGAGTGCTTTCGGGTTTTGCATTGGCCATCGGATACATGGTTGGCTTGCTGCTGCTTTGGGGGTGGTTATTTCTTGAGTTGCCGCAGCCAAAAGCGAAGCTGGAAACGTTGTCCAAACGTTTGACCGTGATCGTTGTTCTGCTCGTCAGTTTGTTGTTTACTTGGCAGGCGACCCAGTGGCAGAATTCGATACGCGTGCGGATGGAAATGGAACCGGTTCCCTCGGCAGAACCGATCTACTGTGTTGGGATCGCCGTGTTGGTCGCTTTGGTCATCATCGTGCTCACGCGAGGGTTGATCCGTTTGGGTGCGGTGATCTCTCGACAATTGAACCGCTTCTTGCCCCGTCGCATCTCCGCAGCCATCAGCACCGTGTTGGTCGTCGCTTTGACATTGTTTATCGCCAACGGCGTCGTCGCTCGAGCACTGCTCGATGCAGCGGACGGTTTTTTTTCTCATGCCGATGAATTGATCGACGAAGGGATTGAGCAGCCCACCGCTGCGATCGCCTCGGGAGGCCCCGATTCGCTGATCGATTGGGAAACGATTGGCCGCCGCGGCAAGGACTTCATCGCGGCCGGACCGACCCAAAAGTCGATCTCTGCACAGACGGGGCGCGTCGCGATCGATCCGATTCGGGTCTACGTTGGCATGCGAAGCGAAGAAACCGTTGAAGCACGCGCCAAGCTTGCGCTCGAGGAATTGAAGCGAGTGCGTGGCTTTGAGCGATCGACGCTGATCATCGCAACCCCCACGGGCACCGGATGGTTGGACCCCGGCGCGGTCGATACGGTCGAATACCTTCACGGCGGCGATACGGCGATCGTGACGACCCAGTATTCCTACTTGCCCAGTTGGATCACGATTCTGATTGACCCGAGTCGCAGCATGCGGTCGGCACAGGCGTTGTTCGACGAAGTCTACGGGTATTGGAAAACGCTGCCTAAGACGGAACGCCCGAGGCTTTACGTCCAAGGACTCAGTCTGGGGTCGCTCGGTTCCGAAGCGACGCCCGATCTCTTGACGACGTTTGAAGATCCCATCCAAGGTGCGGTGTGGAGCGGGCCGCCGTTTCCAAGTCGCCAATGGGCAGCGATTGTTCGCAACCGAAATCCCGGCAGCCCGGAGTGGTTACCGACGTTTCGTGACCAGGCGATGGTGCGATTCACCGGACAAGAAAACGCACTCGACGATGACAAACGATGGGGGCCGATTCGCAATGTCTACATTCAACACGCCAGCGACCCGATGGTTTGGTTCTCGCCCAACTTAGCATGGCATCCGCCGGCTTGGCTCAAGGAACCCCGCGGTCCCGACGTGTCGCCCTCGTTGCGTTGGTATCCCATCATCACCTTCCTGCAAGTCGCATTTGATTTGCCGATGGCCACCAGTGTGCCAATCGGGTATGGACACAACTACAGTCCATCAAGCTACATCGATGCATGGATCGCCGTGACGCAGCCCGAGGGTTGGAACGACGAGCGAATCAAGGAGCTCAAGACATTTTTCAAGTCTGACGAAACGCAATGATCACGAGAGCATTTTCTCGCATCGTTGAGCCGACACTTTGACCGAGGTGCCGAGCGGCTGGGCAAACAGGCTGACTCGCAGTTCTTCCATCATCCAGCGCACTTCGGTCGTGGCTTGTTGCAGCGGATCACGCTGGCTTTCGCGTAGCGATTGAGTCCATTTTCGATGCAGTGCTGCCAGCGTGTCCATGGCCTCGCGATCACGTGTTGCTGCGCCGCTCCGGACTTTATCGAGCCGATAGGCGATGGCACTGAAGTAGCGTGGGTAGTGTTTCAGCCAGGTCCAGGGCGTGTTCGACAAGAAACCCTCCGCGGTCAACCACTCCACTTGTTGGGTCACGTCCGCGCGAACATCATCGAACCGGTTGCTGCCCAGCGATTCGATTTCGCGACGCGCCGAAAAATAGGCGTCTGCCATCGCGGGCAACCAGCCGGCAATTTCCTGCGTCGCCTCGGCAATGCGTCGACCCCGTTCACTTTGTCTTGTCTCAAAGTCTGCTTGACTTCGAACCACCGCTTCGTTTTCGACAAAGGCGATTCTTGCCAACAAATCGATCAACTGCCGTTCCATCGCCGACGCGGAAATGACTCCATTGAGCTTGATCTTTACTTGTTCCAGCGATGGCAGCCAACGCACCTGTCCACGAAGCTCTTTCCGTTGGAGCATCGAAAACAGCCGCATCGTGCCTTGCCGAGAAGCTGATTCGGCAGAGGCTTCGTCTGCCAACAATCGAATGGTTACTTTGTCCCCAAGGTCCACGATCGCTGGGTATTGTGCCACCTTCACCCCGCCACGGTTGCGGACGACTTCCCGTGGTAATTGATCGATGTCAAAGGTCGTCATCGATTCGCGAGCCCAGGATTCATCGATGTTCTCAGATTCCGTCGTGGTCGGTTCCAACGAACGGCTGCCGAGTTTCTCTTTCAGCGGTTCGACTTCGCGGCCGCTGGCGATCGTTTTCCCTTCATCGTTGACCACCGTGACCAAGAACTGCAAATAGTCGTCCAGCTTTTCGGGTTGGAAATCGTTTTGCGTGACCGGCATTTCGGCATGCCGCGACATGGCGGCGCAGACCGATGGCATGAAGGGAACCTTCCCAAAGTCGGCTCGCAATTCATCGCCGATTCTCGCAGCCACCTCGGCCGCAGGCACCAGGTTGCGGCGAATTCGTTTCGGCAACGATTTGATCATCGCGATCAGCTTCGTTTCAAGCAGCCCAGGAACCAGCCATCCCAATCGGTCGTCGCTGACCTGTGAGATCGCAGCTTCGTGGATCCGCAAATGGATCCCGTCTTGGGCGGAACCGGGTTCGAACCGATAGCTCAGCGGCAAACGTGAACTGCCGATTTCCAATTCATCCGGAAACGCTTCTTTCGTGATCGTTTCACTGGCGGCTTCAATCAAGTCCCCCGGCTTCATGTAGCAAGTTGCAGCGTCGTCCAGCTGCGGCGGCGATTGCAGCCAAGCCGACAAGTCGGCCGCGTCACGAAGCCGTTTGCTCCATGCTGGGACCTCAAGCGTACGGTCATACTTTTCTAAACTGGCGCGGTCGTAGACCTGTTCTGGTAATTGCGATTGGTAAAATCGTTCGATCAAGTAGGGATCGACGACCAAGTCACGCCGACGGGTCTTGGCAGCGAGCGATGCGAGGGAAGCTTCCAAATCACGGTTGTGGCGTAGGAATCGTGCCGTCGTTCTCATTTGTTGCTGAACCAGTCCATGTTCGATCAGCAGCTCGCGAGCCGTCGCGGGGTCAATGGGGGAAAGGGGAACGCGGCGACGAGCGACGACGGGCAAGCCAAACAACGACACTCGCTGGAAACAATACGCTCCACTCGTCTTGGCACTCCAATGCGGATCGCTGTGGGATCGTTTGATCAAGTGGCTGCCAATGGCCTCGATCCATTGCGGTTGGATTCTGGCAACGGTTCGAGCGTACTGGCGAGTTGTTTCGACCAACTCGGCGGCCACAATCCACTTCGGCGGATTGGCGAACACGCCGCTGCCGGGCCAGAGGACCAAACTCAATCCGCCCGCGCCGGTGTACTCTTTCTTGTCTTTCGCCATCGCGACACTCGACAGCAATCCGGTCAGCAGTGCTTGATGAATCGCGTCGCTTCGATTCTCGTCGACCAATTGCGATGGATCGTCACTATAGCGAATCGCTCCAATTTTCTTGCGGCCGGATTTGCGCTGCTTTGCCTTGGGGTCGGCCAAAGAGGTCGCGGCCATTTCCTTGAGCTGCCGATACACGTCGGACCATTCCCGCATCCGATTGGGCGATAGGAATTGCTGCCGCAGCACTCGCGTCAGTTTACTGCGAGAATGCTCGGAACGAGCTTGTTCGTAGTAACGCCAAAGAGCCAAGTAAGACAAGAAATCGCTGTTGGGATCGGCAAACGAGGCGTGTGCCTGGTCGGCCGCTTGCTGTTTGTCCTGCGGTCGGTCGCGGGGATCTTGGATTTCGAGTGCGGCGGCAATCGGCAAGACTTCCGCCAACACGCCGTGCTCTTGGGCCGCCAAAATCATCCGTCCCACTCGTGGGTCAACGGGCAATCGGCCCAGTTGATGACCGATGGCGGTCAATTCGTGACGCTCATCGATTGCGCTCAATTCTCGCAGCGTTCGCAAACCTTCGCGAATCGATTCGGGGCGCGGAGGATCGATCAGGGGAAAATCTTCGAGCCGGCCAAGCCGTAGCGTTTTGGTTTTCAAAATCACCGATGCCAAGTTGGTGCGACGAATCTCGGGCGTGGTGAATGCATCCCGTGAATCGTAGTCGTCGGCCGAATAGAGTCGGACGCAAATGCCGGGGCCGATTCGCCCACATCGTCCCGCACGCTGGTCCGCACTGGCACGGCTGACCGGTTCGATCGGTAACCGTTGTACTTTGCTGCGTGGGCTGTAACGGCTGATTCGAGCCGTCCCCGAATCAATGACCGAGTGGATTCCCGGAACCGTTAGCGAGCTTTCTGCGACGTTGGTGGCAAAGATGATCCGTCGTTTGCCCTGGTCCGGATGGAAAATCCGCTGCTGTTCCTTTGTCGGCAAGCGAGCGTAAAGCGGCAGCAAGTCGACTCGACCACTCAAACCCAAACGTTTGTAATGGCCCGCGACTTGATGAGTCACTTCACGGATATCGCGTTCGGTGGGCAAGAAGACCAACGTGTCGCCCGCTCGGCTTCGCGATAACGATTCCAAGCCAGCGATCACATGTTGGGCCAGATCACCATCGCGGCCTTCATCGTCACTGAGATCCTCCCAAGGTAAATATCGCATTTCAACCGGATAGCCCCGGCCTTCGACGTTGACGATGGGTGCCGGTCCCGTTTCGCTTGCAAAGTGCTCGGCAAATCGTTTGGCGTCGATCGTCGCCGACGTGATGATGAGCTTGAAATCGGATCGCTTCGATTGCAGTCGACGTAAATAGCCAAGCAGAAAATCAATGTTCAACGACCGCTCGTGCGCTTCGTCGATGATGATCGCATCGTAGGCATCCAGGAACCGGTCCGATTGAGTTTCCGCAAGCAAAATGCCGTCGGTCATCAGTTTGATCAACGTTTCGGGCCCGGTTTGATCGCCAAATCGGATTTGAAAACCGACCGTTTTGCCGATGCCGCAAGCGAGTTCTTCGGCCAATCGTGCCGCAATACTTCGCGCAGCCAATCGCCGTGGCTGCGTGTGCCCAATCATCGCGTCGCGGCCAAACCCCGCTTCGAGCAGCACCTTTGGTAATTGCGTGCTCTTGCCGCTGCCCGTTTCACCGCACACGATGATCACTTGATGCTCTTTCAGCAGTGCCAACAGCTCGTCGCGATGCGACGTGATCGGCAGCTCACAGGGATATTCGATTCGTGGAGTCGCTCGTTTTCTAGCGTTGCAGCGATCCACCGATTCCGCAAGTTGCTTCGCAAATTCTTCCCCGCTTAGTCGTTTGCGAAGCTTGCTGAGCCGAAAACGATCGATGCGCATGGCATCATCAATCGCATAGCCCGTGGCAACGTGGCGTGGCTTTGCAGAAACCGGCGGAGATTTCACGCCAGGCGAAAATTCCGGGCTACGAGGTTTCTGATTCATCGAACCCTGTTCTTCTTGCTGACGGTTTCAGCGGGTTGCTTCGAAAATTCGGCTGTTTGCTTTCCATCGAGGAAATTCAAGGTGTCGGCGTTTCTAGGAAACCGCGTCAAATCGATCAACCGCCTGTGGCAATTGTGCAAGGTGCCTGGCAATTGACCCTCGAGCAAGCATCGAATCGAGGTCCAACAAGCCCAGCAACCGGCCCGCCTCGTCGACGACCGGCATTTGCCGGTGGCGGCCACCGGTATCGAGTAAGACATTTTGCAGTTCGCTGTCGGCTCGGACAAACGGGACGTTGTGGTCCGCCAATTGCCCCGCGGTGGTGTTGATGGCGGTTCCTGCGTCGATCGCTGCAATGACGTCCTTCAAGTTTAGCACGCCAACGACCAATCCGCTAAACGCCAAGACCGGCAAACTGCTCGACGGGACGGCTTGCCAACGTTCCGCGACCTCGTCCAGTGGCGTATCCATTGCAATCGCGGTGGGATACTGGACCATGCAATCACCGACTCGCAAGCCACGCACCGACTCCATCATGTCCACCTGGCGGGCCTCAGCCATGCCAGCATAGGCAATGAAGATCGAAATCAGAACGGGGATGGGGGTACGGAAGTAGATCGCGACGCCTGCCATCAGCAGTGCACAACCCAAACCGATGCGGGACGCAAAAAAGGTTGCCGTCCGATAGTCGGTGAACATGGCCAAGAGGCTCCGCAGCACTCGCCCACCGTCCATCGGAAATGCGGGAATCATGTTGAACAGGACCAGCATCATGTTGATCGCCAACATCGTGATGGCAAAGCCCATCACCGACATTTCACTCGACAGCCCGGCAATCGATTTCAAAACGCCCCCGCCACCGACGGCCAGCAGCCCGACGAGAAGCCCCGCGGCGATGACCACGTTGACGGCCGGGCCCGCGACGGCGACCACCAATTCTTGCCAGGCGATGCGAGGCATGCGCTGCAATCGAGCGACCCCGCCGATCGGCAGCAACGTGATATCGATGGTTGGAATTCCAAACCGTCGGGCGGCCAAGGCATGACCGTATTCATGGAGCGTCACACACAAAAAAACGCCCAATAGCAGTAAAATGTGGAAAGCGATTGCCGCAGACCCGTCGTCTTGCTCACTCAAGGCGACAAACCCGATCAACAGTGCGAACGTCCAATGGACATACAGACCGATCCCAAAGAAAGTCCCCAATTTTAGTCGGCGTTCGAACACGCATGCTCCGTTACAGCGGGTTTTGTTTATGGCATAATAGCGGCCTGTCGAGCGGGGCCGTCCCGTTTGATCTTACCCGCACAGTGGTTCTTACAACCACCCGTGGCGGTTTGTTCGTTTTCCCCTTGGTACTGACATGCTTCGACACAAATTGCTCCATCCCCAAATTTCCGCCGCGATCGCAGCCGCAGGTCATCACAGCACAATCTTAATTGCGGATGGAAATTACCCGTCGTCCAGCAAACGCGGGCCCCGAGCGGAACTGATCAGTTTGAACCTGATGCCGGGCGTGCCCACATGCAATCAAGTCCTCGAGGCACTGTTGTCGGCGATCCCCGTGGAAGCGATCCAGACGATGCAAACCGAAACCAGTGGCCCCTACGCTCTCGATGGGGACCCGCCGGTATGGGAAGACTACCGGAAGACCATGCAGAACGAAAAGCTCGACTTGGAATTGGTTCCGATCGACAAATGGGCGTTCTACGAAGCCGTCAGCACGGACGATCACGTGCTGACGATCCAAACGGCCGACCAACAACGTTACGCCAACATCTTGCTGACCGTTGGCGTCCGAATGGACTGAACGCTTAACCCTATTCGAGTAACGAAGCACAGACTAACTGTTCATCGTTGCGAACGAAAATGTGGCCGTCCGCAATCGCGGGCGCGGACCAACAGACGCCGTCACGCCGGCTCAATTGAATGCGAGTTGGCGAGAGGAGTTGCGCACGGGAATGCTCGTGAAATCCATCAGGCGAAAGCGTGGCAAAAATCAGTTCCCCTTGTTCGTTCAGCATGATCTCGGAATCGCCATGGCGGATGATGTGAATCGTCCCCCAGCGGTTGCGGTTGACGGCGGTCAAGTCCTCCCAGACACGATCCCCGTTTGACATCTTCAAACAGCGTAGTTCGCCGTAGCTGTCGACGCCGTAGATGTAATCCCCCTTTAAGATGGGATTGCTGATCATGCAGTGCAGAGCATCGGTGTTTTTTTCGTCGCGGCCCACTCGGTGCCACCGTTTTTTTGCCGAAGGCTTGTCTCGATCAAACTCGATCAACAACGACCCGTCATAGAACGACGAGACGAACAGTTTGTTGTCTTGAACCACGGGGGTGGGCACACCAATCGGCATGTTTTTAGGCAGCATGGGGATGCCCCAAAACACTTCGCCCGTGTTGGGATCCAACCCACTGACCGATTCCCCAGTCCAGCAAACCAGCACGTCTTGATTGCCTTGTTGGATCAGAATCGGGGCGCTGTAACCAGCGCGTTCATCGAGCGCCCGCCAACGTTCTTCGCCGCTGTGACGATCAAGCGCGACCACGCACGCTGCACCTTTTCCGGCGGCGATTTGAATGACCGTGTCGTCGTAAATCAGCGGCGCTGCGGTGATCCCCCAAACCGGAACCTCCGCTTCGAAATCCTTTGCCAAATCCCGCTGCCAGATCCGATCACCCGTTTTGGCATCAAGACAGCAAAATTGTCCCATCGCGCCGACCGCGAAGGCTTGCCCCTGATCGACGGTCACACTCGCTCGCGGCCCCGCGGTGTAGGAAACCGTGTAAAGCGTCGGGTAAACATGTTGCCACAGGGCATCGCCCGTTTTGGCATCGAAGCAAAGCACGCGTTCGACTTCGCTTGTTTCGTCCCCGATACCATGATCGGTCACATAGACACGGCCATCGGCCACCGTCGGCCCACTGTATCCGGCACCAATGGGCTGAGTCCAAAGCCGAGGAATCGAGCCTTCGGGCAACTCCTTCCGCAAACCGGTTTCATGCAGCACCGCGTCACGGTTGGCCCCACGCCATTGAGGCCAATCCTCGGCGTGGGCAAACGGCAAAGCCAGGGCGAGCAAGAGGGTGAAAAAACGGAGCGAGTTTCGCATGTTGCTACGGACCTTCCTTCGTGACGATTGGATGGGTTTGCATCTGGCTTGATTCCGCACGGCCAATCAACCACAAGAACATGGCTGCTGCCAAGCCAGCGGAACTAAACATCATACACATCACCATGACTTGGTAGCGAGCCGCAATCAACGGCGACACCCCCGCTAAGACTTGCCCGGTCATCATTCCAGGGATCGATACGATTCCGACCGCAAACAACATATTGGTAATCGGGATGAATGCGGCTTTCATCGCATGAACTCTCGCTTCGTGGTGCAACTGGCCTCGACCGACTTCGGTGTAGTAGCGTTCCGCAGCCAGACTGACGGCGTTCATGCAGCCCGAAAACGTCATCCCTGCCAACGGGATGAACACGCGAGGCAAGTACCACGGATCGAGTCCCAGCACTGCTTGCGTCATCATCAACAGGGTGATCCCGCCACCCACCGCGACCGAGAGGACAGCAAAGGGAAAGTTCCGTGCCCGGTCTTGTTTGATCGATCGAAGCGCGATCCAGCTGGCCGCTAATAACATGACCATCATGATCGCCAGCACAATCCAGGGCGTTTCGGTCGTAAATACGTACCCGAGCAAATAGCCTACCAGCAGCAATTGCAGAATCATCCGCGCTAACCCTACTAGCGCCGAACCGGCACCGAGCGACCAGCGAAACATCAGGACCAGCACCATGAACACCGGCACCAGCGCAAACGCTAATCGATGCAGCGGGATGACATCAGCCATGCGTGTGGAGGTCCCGTGGGTAAAGGCTGGACAATCTTCTCTCTTCGCAGAGGCGGTTGAATCGGAAACAGGGGATCAGGAACTCGCAAACTATGACCGATCGGCTTGCCGATGGCAAGCTTCGCTCAAGTCGGATAAAAACGGGTGTGGGAGTGAAGTGCTGGCGGTCGATTCTGACTCCGGCCTCGCCACGCCACCTAGCCGAACCGTTCCGCCTCCTTCGATCCATTGACATCCCCACCGCAAGCACGCGAGCGAATCAACGTGAACGCTGCCAACAACCGACGCATTCTTCTTTCTTGCAAGATTTTTGAACGAGAGGTCGAACAGGCACTCGCACGCGTGACGGGCGAGGTTGTCGTGGAGTACCTGCCGCTCGGTTTGCACTGCGGTAGTGCCGAGGATGCACGGATGGGGATTCAAGCCGCCCTTGACGCCATCGACGAGGAGGATTTTGACACGGTACTGGTCGGTTATGGTTTATGCAATTTCGGCATTCGCGGTCTGGTTGCGCGCCGTCTGCCCATGGTCATCCCCCGCTCGCACGATTGCATTTCGTTCTTGTTTGGCAGCCGTCAACGCTACATGGCGTTCTTCGAAGCACAGCCCGATTCGTATTTCTTGACCGCCGGATGGGTCGACGGCATGGACGAAGGCACGTTGGGTCCCGATAAGACCGTGCTCGGTTCCCAACTCGGACTCAATCGCGATTTAACGGCGTTGATCGAAAAGTATGGCGAGGACAACGGTCGCTATTTGTACGACCAACTGAAACCTCGGCAATACGCGCAGCGCGTCTATGTGACCACGGGATGTCCCGAGGAGCCCGCATTGATCCAGCACGCCCGCGAAGAGGCGGCGAAACAGGGATGCCCGTTGCAGGTGGTTCAGGGTGACACCGTGCTGGTGGATCGATTCTTAAACGGCCCCTGGGACGAAGAGAATTTCCTCGTCACGCCTCCGGGGAAACAGGTTGCGGTTGTCTACGATGATCGATTGATTGATTGGACCGAGGCGGAATGATTCGATCAGCAAAAACAACGCGTTGCCGTTGAAAATGCGCTAGCCGAAGGGTACGGCCAACAAGCGATGGGCCCACGATTGCACGTCGGCTGCGTTTGCACCGAATCGGACTCGACCCACAACGGGGGTGTCGCAGTAGTTCTCGATTTCGCGAGCGTTTTGCTCCGCCGACCGATCGAGTGTTTCGGTCACGTCGCTCAAAATGATGCCTTTGGGGGTGATCCCCAGTGATCTTGCCGCCCTGCAGGTGGCAAGCGTTTGATGGATGGTCCCGAGCCGGTTTGCTGCGACGACGACCACATCGATCGGATCGAGTCGCTTGACCAAATCGGCATTGAGAAAGCCGTCGGCCAGTGGGCTAAAAAGCCCACCGGCTCCCTCGATGATCGAAATGTCAAAGTTGAGGTTCCAATTTGCTGCGCCGTTGACCAATAATTCTCGGTCAACGGTGCGGCCCTCTGCCCGCGCAGCCTGAGGCGGTGCGACGGGCGCAATAAATTTCTGCGGACACACCTCGTCGAGTGTTCGCGGTTTTCCCGCTGCATTCCACAACCGCTTGGCATCCTCGGCCACTCTTTCTTCGCCTTCGTCACGGCAATCGCTGGCTACCGGCTTGTAGACACCCACTTGCATGCCAGAATGTCGAAAGTGTTCGGCCAGCAAACAGCCGATAAAGGTTTTACCGACATCGGTATCGGTACCGGTGATAAACAGCCGCCGAGGGGTGGCGCGGTCGGTACCATCTTGGCTGAGCTGATTCATTCCCGTTTTCCCTCTTGTTGGATATGGTTCTGGTGACCCGCAGCGTAAAACTTGGACTGGTACAGATGAAGGATGCTGGCTCGAAGTCGGCGATGATCGAGAACGCTTCGCAGTGGATTCGTGATGCCGCGAGTCAGGGAGCACAAATTATCTGCCTTCAGGAATTGTTCAACGGGCCCTACCCGTGTCAGAGCGAAGATCATCGGATGTTTGATCTGGCCGAATCGATCCCGGGGGAATCGACCGACGCGATGTCAAAATTGGCGGCGGAACTTGGTGTCGTCATTGTCGTGCCGATGTTTGAACGTCGAGCTCCGGGACTGTATCACAACACGGTCGTCGTGATGGATGCCGACGGAAGCATGGCGGGGGCCTATCGAAAGATGCATATTCCTGATGATCCTCTGTTCTACGAGAAATTCTATTTCACGCCGGGGGATCTAGGGTTCCGACCGATCCAGACCCAGTTTGCCAAGTTGGGCGTTGGCATCTGTTGGGACCAATGGTATCCCGAGGCCGCACGACTGTTTGCCCTTTCGGGAGCCGAGATCCTTTTGTACCCCACGGCGATCGGCTGGATTGATGAAGAAAAGGAGGAGTTTGGTGCGGGGCAACGCGATGCTTGGCAGACCACGATGCGTGCTCACGCCATTGCCAACGGTCTCTGGCTCGGAGCGCCGAACCGAGTGGGAAGGGAACAGCGATTGGAGTTTTGGGGCTCGAGCATCATCGTATCGCCACGCGGCGAAGTGGTGGCCAGGGGCGATGAATTCGAAGGAATCCTGCTTGCCGACTGTGCATTGGGCGAGATCGACGTAGTGAGAACGCATTGGCCCTTTTTGCGGGATCGGCGGATTGATGCCTATGGTGGGCTGCTGAATCGCTGGAATGACGATCCGCCATCGATGCGATGAGAATCGGCGGCTTGGGGCAATGATGGCTAGTCACCGGAATCGTCGAGTCCGTAATCCTTGATTTTTTTGTGCAGCGTATTGCGGTTGATTCCCAGCATGGCAGCCGCTTTGGTCTGCACGCCGCCGCAAGTCGACAACACTTGAGCGATCAACTCCTTTTCCACACGATCGACGACCAACCCATGCACACCTCCTTCGTCAAGGTTCGCTTCACCGAGTCCTTGCATGACCACTGCTCGCGTCAGCGACTCGATATCACCGGCTGGCTTTTCGGTGCCGGCGGGAACATCGTTGTTAGTCACACAGATCGGTAGTAGACTCGGTGTCAACTCGTCGGTTTCCGCCATCACAACGGATCGTTCGATATAGTTTTGTAATTCACGTACGTTGCCCGGCCAATGGTAGTCTTGCAACGCCTCGATCGTGCCGGGGGCGATATGGACAACATAGCGGTCGTTGATTTCGTTGTAGTATTCGAGAAAAAAAGAAACGAGCGCGGGGATGTCTTCGCGGCGACGACGTAGCGGTGGGATCTCGATCGGAACCACGTTCAGCCGCCAATAGAGGTCTTCGCGAAACCTCTCTTCGCGGACTTCGTTCATCAAGTCACGGTTGCTTGCGGCGATAATCCGCACATCGGTATTGAGCGTTGTGGTGTCGCCGACACGTTCGAATTCCTTCTCCTGAAGCACGCGCAGCAGCTTGACTTGCAAGGTCAACGTCGTGCTGTTGATTTCATCGAGGAAGATCGTTCCGCCTTGGGCTGCTTCGAACCGCCCGGCGCGATTCGCGACAGCCCCGGTGAAGGCGCCACGAACATGACCAAACAGCTCGCTTTCGAGCAAGCTCTCGCTCAGTGCACCACAGTTCACACGCACAAACGGGCCACCGCTGCGATGGCTGAGTCGGTGAACTGCACTTGCGATCAGTTCTTTGCCGACGCCTGTCTCACCGAGTACGAGGACCGAAGCATTGCTTCCGGCGACGCGCCGCGTGATTCGATAGACCTCCTGCATCGCTGGCGAATTACCAATGATGCCCGCAATCGGCGGTTCCCCAGGGCCGTTTGAAGATATACCAAGAATCGCCATAAAAGACAGCTTGCTGGTTCCAATCCGTCGACATTGTCAGAAACGTTGATCGCACTCCATCAAAGAAAATAGTCTTAATTGGCTTGCAGGGGTACCCACGTTCGCTATCGGCTTCCAACGAGAACGCCGTCCGGCGGTCCGCCCTATTGCCGAGACTGAATGGCTTCCGCCCCAATTTGCCGATACAGTTCTCGGTCAAGCGGCGACAATTCTGGCAACCGGCGTCGGCTTTCCAGTTCATGTAGCAAATCGTGATAGGCTGCGGGCGATCCCGGCGCGTGATCCATGAACAGGACCGGAGCGGCCCAGCGCAGCGAATCGGTCGTCGCGGGGATGTCACCGTAGAAGACGATGGGAAGCTGCTCACCACGCGAGCTGCGGCGGACACGATCGACCAATTCGATTCCGGCGGCATCGGCGAGGTCCGTTTTGGAAACCAACATTCGCAAATCACCCCCTGCGTTGACGGCACGTTCCGCATCCGCAACCCCCTTGGCCTCTCGAACCTCGTAGCCGAGATCATGCAAGATCCTGCCTTGTATCAAGAGCACATCGGGGCGCGTTTCGACGACGATCGCAGTGGGTGAATCCGACAGCGATGCCATTTCCGCAAACGTCTGCCTCACGAACGTGCTGCCGGGATAGTCGTTGTGGAAATCAAACGTAGCGATCGCCGATGCCGTTTCAAACCGAACACGCGGTGACGCCGAGATTGCGGCTCGCACCAACGGCGAAATCTCGGGTGATGCCAACGTCAGCCATTCGGATTGCTGAAGCGGATCCGAAACCGCTCCGATCAAGCGAGCCAAACCGACGGCAGCCGGATTGTCGCTGTTTTCGATTGCAGTGGTCAAAGCGCCAACCAACGATCCGTTTTCGATCACAGCGGAAAACGATTCGCGGAACGCCTTGATTTGGTCGTCGTCTCCCCAGTCGGGGTCAATCATCACGCGGTACCCCAGCTCTGCCGCAAGGACTTCGTTCGCCACCTGCGTCGTTAACGATCCGATGCGACGCAGCCGCGCTGATGCATCCACAACATCCCGATACGCAACCATCATTTGTTGTGTGAATTGAAAATCAACGCCATCTCGGTTGTGATTGACGCTCCACAGCGTTCGTGCTTCCAAATCATTGCGAGTGCGGTTTGCGACTTCAATACGATTCTTGAGTTTCTTTCTCAGGTATGCGGTGCAGCCGGAACGATCCGGAATTGTGCGCAGCGCCGAAGCCAACGTTGCCGTCGCAAATTGGACCTCACCTTCGCTGGAGTCTTCCCCATAAAGCGAGGTAAGAAGTTCGTCCATCGAAGCGTTCTTGTCGATACGAACGAGCATCGTCAAGGCGCGAAGTCGGACCGATGGGGACCCGTAAAGTGCCAACTGACGCAGCGCCCGTTCACCTCCATCCCCTAAACGCAGCATGGTTCGCAACAGATCGTCTCGAGGTGCAGCCGGTTGTTCTGAAACCAGGCTTTTTACCAGTACTTGGATCGCTGCATTGCCGCCACGCAATAACCGTCGCATCGCTTCGATTCGTTGATCCACGGCCGGATGGTCAAGGTCATTGGCAGCCTGAGTGAGCAGCGAACGCGACGCGGCATCTTGCTTGGCAGCCGTACGGAGTTTTTCGATGCCCTCTCTTGCTCGCTCGTCGGTCCCTTCATGCCGAGCGGCGCGAAGTTGTAGAGCCGGCTCGATACGACGAGACATCTCGGCCAGCAACTCCTCGTCAATCTCTCGATTGACCACTTCACCCAGTAACGTGTTGGCTTCCGACCAGCTACCGATCCGGATCAGTGAAGCAATCGATTCCGCCAATTCCAGGTTGCCCCTGCGGGCTCGAACCATCAATTGGTGAGTAAACGGGTCCGGTTCCTCCTCGGCACCCTCCGTTTCGGCGGTGGGCGGGTTGGTGGAGGCGTCGTCAAACAGATCGCCCGCTGGCATGGGACCAAAAAGATCTTCTTGGGCCATCAAGTCGGCACGGCTGCCAAAACCAACCGAGGCGAGCATCACGCCGACGAGCGTGGCAAAAAACAGGAGATGTCTGGAGAACATGGATACGAGTCTGGGTGGATGGAAGGAGGATCTTTGGGGTGCCCCCTCCATGATAGTCACTGAAGAGCACCTTGTCGTTTTCGGGATTGGATAAGGGTGCTTTCCCTTTTTGACGACCAAACTGCGTGGCTCGCCAGCCCGCGCTACCGGGGAGCGCTGAGTTCCGTGATCAAATGTTGCCGCCGCTCGTATTGGAGGGTTCCAGGTTCAACGTCTCGCAATTGTTCGATCTCGTCGGTCAATCGCTGACGATAATTGGACCAATAGGAGGAGACTTCTTTTTCTCCCGGCAGCCACTGCGTTTTCCATTGGGTGTCTTTTTGGCGTTGGGCGTCCAACAAATCACGGTCCAAGGCCCTTGCGTACTCACGATATCGCTCGGCTTCTTGGCGGCGGTGTTCCAATTGCATCTGACGAGACGCGGACGCGGATACCGGCGTGGTGGTCGCTTGGGTCGGCATCGTGCCATGACGAAGCGGCAACGAGAATGCCCAGGCCAAAATGCACAGCGACAGCGCTACCGACAACAGCATCCAAAATCGTGATGGTTGCTTCGCAGGATGTCGCAACGAGCGTGGTGATGTTGCTCGATGGGTTTCGTCAGTGGGATTCTTGGTTTTCGTCATCACTTGTTCTTTTTCCCCGTTCGCTTCTTCAAAGTCTGGCGCTACGAAAAACGTATGCAACCCGACGGCGAGGCAGCAGATCGACATTCGATCGGTTGCCTACGCATCGGGTGTTGCATCTCTCTGATCTGGCCAGGTTCTTTACTCCGTCAAAATGGTCGGCAAGTTGTTCGCAATCTCTTCGAAGATTTGTTTCAATTGTTCTCCGTTGGCAGCGTGGTAGTGTTTGCCACCGCCAGCCAGTGCGACGGCTCGCATAGCATTCTGGTCGGCACCGTCGCCGAAAGTAACGGTATGAATCGTCAACGGACAGTTTTGAACAAACCCTTGAGCGGTTGGCAGCGAATCCGGGCCTCGGTTTTCGACACCGTCGGTCATCACGACCATCGTTTTGGCTGCATAAGGACGGGCATCACTGCTGAGTAGTGTTGGCATCCCCTTTTCCATGCCACGGCCAATCGCTGTCCATCCGCCTGGGTTTAAGGAGCGAATCGTTGATCTGACAACAGAAAAATCCTTGGTCAAGCCGATGTCGGTGGTCGCCCACTCCGAGTAGCTCGCCACCGAGACTTGCTCTTCTTGGACCGTGGTGTCCAACACATTCAAGAAGGCATCGACGGCCTCCACGAGGTCCTGCCACGGCTGACTCGGACAATCTTCCAATCCATAGTGCTCGTTCCAGACCCACTGCTGGTAGGTCATTGAATTCACGCCGGGTGCGTAGTAGTACGAGGTGCCACTATAATAGCTGTAGGACGATGTCAGCATGCCAGCGGCAACTCCCGCATTCTTGGTCGACGTGTACCAAGGCGATTTTCCGGACGGCCAGTCAAAATCGAGCTCGGGAACCATCGAACCGCTGCGGTCGAGAATCAACGAGATGTCGCGGTCGACTTGCATCGCGACCGATTGTTGATGCGAGGCAAAATCGTTGGTATCGAAAAGCCCAGGAATGATCAGGGGCACGCGTCCCGACAACGAACTGTCGTCTCGACGTCCATTGACGCGAACTGCACTGGCGATGTTCTCACCACTGGTAATCGACGCGATTGGCATCCTTTGGAACAGGTAACGCCCGGTCAAACCACCGGGTTGAGTGGTGATCCCGAATTCGATCTCTCCCGCTGCTTCTCCGGACCGAATTTGCAGGGGTTCGCCATCGACATCATTGAGCGCTGCGGTCGCGATTGCGGCCACCTCGGCCGCGTCGGTCGTTTGGTGCTCGCTAAACGCGCGCCCACCTGCCCGAGCCGCGGCGTCCGTTGCAACCATCAATTCTGTTTGCGTCAATTGCATTTGAGCGGTATTGATGCAAAACGCGGCAAGCAACGCCAGGACTGGCAGCAAGAATGCCATCAGCGCCAGGACGCTACCGTGCCTTGGATCCCGGGGACGCGCCGGTGGGGAGTCCATCGATCGGTTGTTCGGACGTTTCAATGATTCGGCACACTCTTGGTGTGAGTGGATTCGATGAAGAGACATGGTGAGGTTCGCCAGAGAGAGATGAGGGTAAAACGTGTTGTCAGTCAAGTTGTCGTTGGGTACGGTTGAGTTACTATTGTTCGTAGAATCCTTCATAACGTTCGGTCCGCATCACGGCGGTCGTTTCCATCAGGGTTTCGGGAAGAAACATCGGTGCAAATAGCGCGATCTTCTTGAGGTCAACACTGACCGTGACCGAAATGGTCTCCGCATCAAAGTTGACGTCGCTCACCGTTGCGCTATATCCGCCTTCGTTCAATAGCGACCCCATGATTCGATCGACTTCGGTCACGGCGTCCGCACTGGTTGCTCCTGGCACCATGGCGACACGCGCTGCGAAGTAGGCAGCGTCTTGAGCCAGGTTTCTGGCCATGTTCATGCGTGCAAATTCCATGCAGGTGAGGATGATCATGAACAAGACGTTTGCGATAATCGCGAATTCGACCATGGTCGCACCCTCACGTTGTTGGCGCGAATCGCGGTGAGGTCGCTTCTTTTTGAGGCGTGATCGGCGATGGAATTGCATGGTAGCCACGTCGGCGTTAGGGGGAAGTAAAATCGGTTGTCAAAAACTAGTTCGGTAGGTTTTTGTATTCTTTACGCATCGTCACGTCCGCCGACATCATCAAGTCGCCAAACATCTTCGATGGGATTAACAAGTTCCCCGCGCACGGAACCGTGACGGTCATCCGCACGTTTTCGAGCGTTTCGGCTCCATCGAATCCAGGGGCATCGATTTGTACCGATCCGGCACCTTGGTGCTGGATGTTGCGTTGATCCAAGAATTCGAGGACACGCGTGGTGGCGTCTGCATTGGTGTGCCCACGGCCCACGCCCTGGCGAGCGCCTTCGTAGGCTGCGATGGTGACCGATTCACGCAGGAACAGCATCGAACAGAGGTCGATGGTGCCAAGCGTGAGAATGATCAACACCGGTAGGCAGATCGCAAGTTCAACGGTGGCGACGGCGCGTCGATCGCGGCGTTTCGGTTTTCGGTTGTGTGTTTTTTTTAGAGCTAACATGGATAAGATCGTTGTTTGAAGAGTCAGGCCCCGGCTCTACTAGAAACCTAGGTCAAGAATCCAATGGAGGACGGATTCTTTTCAAAAAACTATCTTGCCGCGACCGCTTTTGTGTGCTTTGTCACCAGAATGGGACCTAAGAATTGCCCGGATCGCTACAACCGGAACAAGGGCGGCGACGCGGTGCGTTTTGTTGTCGCAGCCGCCACGGAAAGCTGGAGTTCAGGCGAGAGGCCCGTTCGCCCTTTTCGTGGCCGTGAATCGTCGAGCGAGCGAGCGTGGTCGCCGTGAAAGTGCCTGAACTCCAGTGGGCAAAGGTTGCCCGCAGCAGCCGTAAGTTTTATGCCGCCATCAGTTCGGTTCTCAACCGATTCGCTTCCCTCGCCGAGATCGCGGCATTTTCGCGGCGGATGCCGTCGCTTCCATAATAGATTACCGAGTGCTTGGTGAAATCGCAGATCGCCGTCAACTTGACACTTCGCGGCCCGTGAAGACAAAAATAGATCCCACACAATTTGCCACCCCGAACCACCTCTCGCTGGGTCATCGGGAATTCTTTCGGCTCCAAGTGACCCAATTCGCACAATCGTTGTTCGACGTTGGCACAAAGTGCCTCAAAGTCGATTCGAGGAGGCGCAATACAGATCATCTACATACCACTTGGAGGAGTTCACATCCAGTGTTTCACGCGGCCAATCAACCCGGATGTTCAATCGCTTGGCAGCATGGATATCGGCGCGGTGGTGCCAGAAGATTAGTTTCCAAAAAAGACTATTGTTGCTGGGGCCTAGAATCCGGCAAGAAATACGGGTTATGTCAATTCCAACCTAGTTGAACGTGCAATCCAGGATTAATGATGCTGGAAATACCCGCCACCGTCTGCCTGAGTGATACGACCAAAAATGTCAGCCAAGATTGCCTGTTCGAGGGAAGCATCACGACCAAGCGGGATCCAGCCAAGCGTTTGAGGGGTGTCGTCGTAACGATCTTTTTCGCGGATGATCGTCCCATCATGGCGGCGTGAAACAGCGGACTCGGTGGCAAACTGTGTTCGATCGGTGTCTTCCAAATCCTTCTGAACCACCACTTCGATTGAATATGCCGCTCCCTGGGGACGGACTGTTACAATCGCCCGGCGTCGAATCGACTGCAAACTGGATTGCATCCGTTCGAATCCGGGCGTGCTATCCTTCTTCCAAGGCTGCGCCAACGAACTGCCGATCTGATAGACCGTTTCTAATCGGCCATCCAAGATCATGCCGTTTGAGTTTTGCACGGGCTGCTCTCGGGCAATTCGGAAATAGTCGTCCATCGCATCGACCACCTGCGACCAAACAAAGTCATCCGGCGCCGGTGGCAAATCCAGTGGGTTGGGAACGAAGGTTTCAGGAGGATGGTTGGTCAGTCGATAAGCAAGTTGTCCACAACCGGCAAGCAGACAACTGAAAACAAGAAGGCAACTTGTCGCGGGACCTATCCATCGGCCACCACGGCTGACCTGCGGAGTGGTTGGTGCATTCCAGAGACGCTTGGCAATGGATGCTGCCGGGAACCTTCGATCGAATCGTGTTTCCGAATTGCCACCCACTTAGAACCGCCCCGCACTTGGTTTTCGATTCGATTGACGCGACGAGATGCTCTTCGGCAATGGCTCTGCCCCTGGGATGTCCTCGGGGAACAGCGACCACACCGGAATCCGCTGCTGCATTTCTTGCATCACCTGCTTTTGCGACTCGGCAATTTTTTGTTCTCGAATCTTAGCACGAATCTCGTCTTGAACTTCACTGAGCGGTGTGAACCCCGCATCTCTTCGTTCGAGCACGCGAACGATGTGCATGCCTTCGTCGTCGGTGATGACTTCGCTCATCTCGTTGAGCCGCAGGGAAAAGATCTGTTGATCCAACTTTTCCGACGCCAGCGATCCTTTGGTGGTCCAATCGTGAACCCCGCCTGAACGGCCAAACGGTTCTTGGCTCTTCTCGCGTGCAACCGCTTGCATGCTGCCACCGTAATAGGCTTCGCGTCCCATTTCCTTGATGGCGATTTCCGCCGCCTCCGTGCTGGGGAAGTTGGCTTTCATCACCGACAATTGTTCCCATTTCGCAGCCGCCGCTTGTTCGTATTCGTCGCGATGATTGCGGTAATGCTGAATGATCTCGGACAAGGACACCGTCGGTTCCTGCTCGACTTTGCTGCGAATGTACAGATGTCCCAGCATGGCATCGGCAAAATCTCGCTGGCGAGCGGACAGCGAACTGCCCTTTTCTCGCAGCAAATCGTCGAGTTCCGTGAGGTCCTCGACTTCGTATTGCTTCTTCAGCTGGGGCAACTCGGATTCATAAAACATTTGCCGAGCTCGGGCAGCCAATGTCGCATCGGCCTCGGCCCGTTTGTCGGCGTTCTGAGTCCCCACTTGGTCAAGTAGGAAACTCTCTCGCAACATCTTGTTCTGAATCGCTTGGTTGAGCATCCCTCGCGTCAGGTTGATGCGAGCGAATTTGAGCTGATCCTCCGGGACTTCTTGGCCCGCTTTGCTGAGCACTTCGTCAATCCGCGCTTGGACCTTGGGCGATATTTCCCCCAGAAAGATTGGCGATTGACCCACAACGGCTAAAACCGCAGCCGGATCCTCTGGCAAGTCGATGCTCTGAGCTTTGTCGATCTCTGCGCGCGTGGGTATCTGTGCGTTGACCGATCGGATCCCGAGGACCAAGGCAATCAAAGCGACAAGCACACGAAAGGGCCGGCCAATGACGACAAGTCGAAATATCTCAGGCGACTGCATTCCTTGCTCTTCGCTGGTGGAAAGGGGCTCTGCGCACAAGCGGGATCAAAACGATGATCCCCCTTGTAGCCCCAAAATCAGCACGGTGGCAAGGTCAGTGTTTTCGGACCCAATCCCCGAATTTCCCCGGTGCAGCTAGGCCAACGGGTTGAACGTTAAGCCGCTTAACAACTTGGGATAAAAGTAGGTGCTTTTCGCCGGCATCCGCTCCTTGTGCAGGCTGATCGCCTCGACATGTTCCAGCTTGGCAGGCATGACCAGGGCAGCCAACGTGTACGGTTCATCACTGTCGGATTCGGCTTGACTTCCTTCGCCCTTCATTCCCTCGATCAATTCGGCAACATCATGCACGTACGTCGGCTTCGGATGACCTTGGCACTCTAACAAGTCATCAATGACCAATCGATGCAACAGGCTGACCCCAAGTTGGCGCCAATCTTCGCTCTTGTCTGCGGCCAATTCCTTCATCTTGGCAAACGCTCCCTCGGACGCCTTCGCAAGAACCCACGTCTCGTCTTCGACCGCGTAAAGCCCGATCAGCCCCTGCTCATCTGCGGATTCCATCATGGACCAAACGGCGTTGGCCGCATCCAATCCGCCGGCAACGACTTCACAATCAAACATTCCGGCCAACCGAGCGACAAGCCGCGCAGACGAGAACTTGGCCGTACCCCGCAATAACCGATGGGTGGGAAGCACGATCATGCCGGGATCACTCATTCCAACCAGCATGGTCATGACGAAGTTCGCCGGATGATCGTCGCCCAGTGGCCCGGATTGTTCCGTCAAGAATTGCTTGTAATTGCATGCTGTTTCGTAACGATGATGCCCATCGGCGACGAACATCGGTTTGTCCTTCATCGCTTCACTGGCCTTGGCGATCACCGCTTCGTCGGTCACGGGCCATAAGACATGCTTGACCCCCAAATGGTCGGTTGCTTCGATCGGGGTGACGCCCTTGGTCGCTTCGTCCAGCAGCGAGATCACGGCGTTTTCAGGATCGGGATAAAGACCGAAAATCTGGCTATTGTTCTGTTTCGTGGCCTTGGTCAATTTGAGTCGATCGACCTTCGCCTTGGGGTGCGTTTCTTCGTGAGGGTAGATATTGCCCTCACCGAACGGTTGCAAACGGACTCGAGCCATGAAACCACGGCGATTGAAGGTCTGGCCGTCAACGGTGAATTGTTGATGATAAACGTAGTAAGCCGGAGACTCATCTTGTTTGAGTACCCCTTCGCTTTTCCACTGTTCGACAAACTTGGCGGCACGTTCGTACTTCTCGTCGCCCGCATCGCCAGGTTCTTGCCGGTTGAGAATGATGCGAATCACGTTGGCAGCATGCCGTTTGTAGAGTTGGTCCTGCAGTTCAGGATCGATCACATCGTAGGGCGGCGCGATCACATCCGAGATCGATCCAACATGGTCGAGGTTGTAGCGGACGGCAGCAAAAGGGGCAGTTTGTGGCATGGTCTAGGAAGTGAGAGGAGAGTGTGGGCATCCGAAAAGTTAGATGCTAAATGATTCTTGCGCGAACGTGCAGTGGGCAAACACCCGGCGGCGGTAGGAACGCGGTGGCGTCCTGTAAAAAAACCCGGCCACCATCGATGACCGGGTTGTTGCAGTTCGAAAAAGCGGAGGCGATAGGCCTAATACCGATAATGGTCCGGCTTGTAAGGGCCTTCGACGGGGACACCCATGTATTCCGCTTGGTCCGCTGTCAAGGTCGTGAGTTTGACACCAAGTTGACCGAGGTGCAGTCGGGCGACTTCTTCGTCCAATCGCTTGGGCAGCATGTAGACTTGCGTCTGATACTCGCCCTCGTTGTTCCAAAGTTCCATCTGAGCGAGAACTTGATTGGTGAACGAGGTGCTCATCACGAAACTGGGGTGGCCGGTCGCACAACCTAGATTGACCAATCGACCTTTTGCCAAAATGATCACGCTGCGACCCGTGTCCTTGAACGTGTAGCGATCCACGGCACCGATGTCCGCTGGTTTGATCTCGTCCTTGCTGGCTCGACCCGCTACGACTTCGGATTCCAACCAAGCAATATCGATTTCGGTATCAAAATGTCCGATGTTGCATAGGATCGCATCGTCAGCCATTTCGACCATATGCTGACCAAGGATAATGTCCTTGTTGCCAGTCGTGGTGACGTACAATCGACCTTCCTTGCAGGCTTCTTCCATCGTCGTGACTTCAAATCCTTCCATCGCCGCTTGAAGCGCGTTGATCGGATCGATTTCGGTGACGATCACCCGGCAACCGTAGCGTTGCAGGCTGTGGGCGCATCCCTTGCCAACATCGCCATAGCCGCAGACGACAGCCACTTTGCCCGCCAACATCACGTCGGTCGCTCGTTTGACACCATCGGCCAACGACTCGCGACACCCGTACAAGTTATCGAACTTGCTCTTGGTCGCCGAGTCATTCACGTTGAACGCCGGTACCTGCAGGCGACCACTGCGGTTCAAGACTTCCAAGCGATGAATCCCCGCCGTGGTTTCTTCGCTGATTCCTTTGATATTCGCCAGCAACTCGGGGAATTTGTCATGGACCATCGCGGTCAGGTCACCGCCATCATCGAGGATCATGTTCAAAGGTTCACCCGAAGGGAAGTGCAACGTTTGCTCGATGCACCAATCAAACTCCTGCTCGTTCATCCCTTTCCAGGCATAAACGGGGATGCCCGCAGCGGCGATTGCCGCTGCAGCATGATCTTGGGTGCTGAAAATGTTGCAACTACTCCACGTGACTTCGGCGCCAAGTTCGATCAGCGTTTCGATCAGCACGGCGGTTTGGATCGTCATGTGGAGGCAACCGGCGATCCGAGCACCGGCAAGGGGTTTTGATTGACCATACTTCTTGCGAAGGGCCATCAACCCCGGCATTTCGTTTTCGGCAAGCTGGATTTCCTTGCGGCCATATTCCGCAAGCTTGATGTCCTTAACCTTGTAAGGAAGTCGGTTGGTTTCGACTTGTGACACAAATACACTCCAAAAGGAAGAGAAGGGAACATTGGAGTAAGCACGTCAGAGGGGTTGCGGACCGAGCACGGGGACTCCCGCTGGTTCGCAATCCCCCGAACGTACTCACAATTTCGGTGGTGCGGTACGACGTTGGCAGGATCGAACTTCTAAGTAGAAAGCATCGAAAAACAGCTTGAGGCCGCCGTTCGCCACAGCAGTGACCGCATTTGTTCCCGCATGATAAACGGTCCTTTCGATTTTGGCAGGGGCAAAATGTCGCGTTTTTTTTCGCTCGCAGCACCCACTCACAGCGTTTTTCAACACTTCTCGGTGAATCCCCCCCCCTCCATGAATGATCCCGCTGATACGATTCGAGCCACCCTAGGGGAGCGGGCGAACGTGATCCGAGCGGCAGCTCGCTCATTGTGGCGCTGTGCTACGAGAAGGAGGCGGCCAAGCAGAACTGCTCGATCAAACGTGCTGATTTCTGACCCCTCGGCGATTCGACACCGCTCGCCACATCAACCGCTTTCGCATGGGTGGTTCGAATCGCCTCGGCGACGTTGTCAGGACGAAGCCCCCCCGCGAGCCCCCAATCAACTTGCCGCCTGTCATTTGACCAGCGGCCAATCGAGGACCAATCGAGCCGCTGGCCACTACCGCCATGAGCGGATCCGCCATCGGCATCGAGCAAGACCCCATAGCCCGCATCCACCCACGGATCGACCGCAGCGGCAATTACAGGCACCGTTAACGCTCCGACCGGCAGCTTAATGGCCCGCAATAGCGGCAACGGTGAGACCGCGATGGCAGTTGCATCGGCCAACGATTCGTCACCATGCAACTGCACGCGATCGATCAAATCCGCGGTTACGATCGTCCTAATGTTCGCTGCGGATTCGTTCACGAAAACCCCCACACGATGAAGCCCCTGCTGTTTCGCATATTGAGACAGATCAAGGGTTGATGGGGCCGACGGATCGAGGTAGCGGATGCTTTTTGGATAAAAGTTCAGCCCGATCGCGTCGGCGCCGGCTCTTCGGACGGCGTCGATGTCTGACTTGAGTCGTACGCCACAGATTTTGACATGAAACACGTTTGTTGCACTCACAACCGGAACAATTCAATGGATTTCGCCCCCCCGGCTTGCCGATAAGCAGAAGACGGCGTGCGCGGGAAGTCAAGCACCGATCCTTCGAGCCCTCATCCTACGAGACGACCCTGACGCATGACAAACCGTGGTTACCGAAACGTCGCCATTACCGATTTGGTGCTCGTTGCGCTCTCGACGATCGTCTTGTCACTGAATCTGCTTCCAAAACCGGAGCCCCAGCAAGAGGTGATCGTGCAACATGCCGACGGCAAGGTGGCGCGTTATGCGCTGCCAGTGAGCCACCCTGAAGTGGTTCGGATCCGTTGTGGCGAAGCGGCGATGCCCTCTACCGAAGAACTGATCGCTCGATGGCAAGAAGAAGTGTCGCGATTCTACGCTCAGGATCACCGGGTTGCGGCTCTCGCGGAAAAGGACAGCAACTTGGTTCAGGTCTCCTATCGCACGACACCGGTAAAGCAACGGAAATCAACAAGATCGTCCGAGCCCATTTTTTCTCTCGGACAGCGGATCGAGCCTCCACACCCGCTGCGGAATTTCGTGATCGCTGGAGCGGCCGGAATCTCGCTTGCGGTGCTGTTTGCGGTTTGGAGCGTCCTCTTTCCGGCAAGAAAGCTCCTTCACCGGCAAGCCAAGAGCACGGCGAATCCTTCGAGCGACCCGGTTTCGAGTGGTGTGTTGGCGATTGAACTTCCTCCACAATGGGTATCGCTTCACCAAGGAATCGCCGTTCGGCTGCGACAGCTTTGCACGTTTGCGCTCGTGATCGTCTCCTTGGTCGTCGCCGGCATGTCGTTTTGGGGGCTAAGTTAGCCCAAATCGCCGCTGCAAGGCCTGCGTGATCCATTTCCATGGACGTGAAAGTGACCGTCAGTGCTGCTCAATCGCAACCGCGCGTACCGGAGTGCCGTCACCGCCGACGACTTTTAAGGGGAGCGCGATGAAATCGACGATGTCTTGCGAGATTTGGTCCAGGTTGGTCAGCCCTTCCACAATCAAAACGTTGCCTCGAAAGAGGATCTGGTGAATTTCGGTGACTTCATCCATGTTGTTCACGTCCGCGACCGACGGAGGTTCCACACCGAGCAATGCAACTTGTCGTTGGACAAGCCAATCAGCCAGGCTTTTCGAGATTCGCGGCAAATCATTTCGGTATTCTGGCGATCCATAACGTTTTGACCAATCGGTCCTTAGCAGCAATCGGCATCCAGGCGTGACCTCGTCATCCACCGCAGCGAAATCCTCGACTTGAAGCAGTTGTTTGGGTTGCGTAGGGGTCAGGTTGACAACCCGTGCGGGCCCCAGGGCGACCGACAAATCTTGGGCATCGATGTGACGTCCCTCCGGCAAAAAGTGGCACGGCGCATCCATATGCGTGCCACAGTGGGAATAGAGCTCCATCGTTGTCGCATTCCATCCATCGGTGGCGATTCGTTTTGCGGGTGAGAGACGGACACCGGGCATGTCGCTGTCGATGGGCAAGCTAAGATCAATGATTCGCATCGCGAGGCTCGTTAGGGAAAAATGCTTGATGGTTTGGAGCAAGCGGTCAGAGCGATCCCGACTCGGCTTGTCGGCATTGGGTCTGATCGACACTGCGTTCAAATTGAATCGTCACATGGCCAATGTTGAAATCTTGATGCAAGGCTTCCGCAATTTGACGGAGCATTTCGTCCTCGTTATCTGCATTCGGTTTAACCAGGTGTGCCGTCAATGCGACTTCGGTCGTGCTCATCGCCCAGACATGCAAGTCGTGGACGCCGCGAACGTTTGGCAACCCCGATAAATAGTCGGACACTCGATCGAGGTCAATTCGCGATGGGACCGCTTGCAACAGCAAGTTGATGGATTCCCGAAGCAGTCCTAGCGTTGCAAAGAAGATCACTCCGGCGATCACAAGGCTGGTCATCGGGTCGATCCAGTTCCAGTGGGTCCAGATGATGATACCGCCGGCCACGGCAACGCCCAAGGACAACAAAGCGTCGGCGGCCATGTGAAGGTAAGCACCGCGGATGTTCAAGTCGCCATGGCGGCCGCGCATGAACAGCATGGCCGTGGCGGCGTTGATCAGGACGCCGATTAAAGCAACCAAGACGATCGTTGGTGCGACGACGTCCGTGGGGTCTCGCAAGCGGTGGACGGCTTCCCAGGTGATGCCACCAATCGCAACCAGCAGCAACAAGGCGTTCATCAATGCAGCCAGAATCGTTGAGCTGCGCCAACCGTATGTTCGTCTGCCGCTTGGCGCTACCTTGGCCAGCGCGTATCCCCCCCATGCTAACAACAACCCCAGGACGTCACTCAGGTTGTGCCCGGCATCAGCGAGCAGCGCAAGCGAATCCGTCCAGAAGCCAAAACTCGCTTCGATCAAAACGAACGCGACATTCAATCCGACGCCGATGGCGAACGCCGGGCCGTAGTTGTGGGCGTCATGATGATGGTGAGCGCATTGATGCATCGCAAAACGTTCGCACGGAATGAAAACAGTAGCAGCGGCCCTATCGAAGGCTCCGCAAATTGTAGCAACTCCACAGCGCGATGCGACCGCATGCGAAATGTCCCAAGCGGAAGGCCAACATGTTCCGGCTGCCCTAAGCCATGAACTCGTTGTAATGCGATTAATCTGCGAAGCGGGTGCAATCGCCCCAGCAGCCACAACCGTACCCACGTGAATCGATGCAAGGGGAAGCTGATGGAATTCTTCGTCTCGGCCCGAAGGCATGCTTGATGCGTGAACTAGGCTCTGAATGAGAATCAATGGACTCTCGACTGTTCCGATGAAACAGTATCAAAGTCACGGCCACCATTGAGATAGAACCAAGTCATGTCTGAAAGTAAAGCTCGTCGCAACCGGAAACTTGTCGACCGAGAAGTGCAAGGCGGATTGATTCGTAAGATCACCGTTCACTGGATCGTCTTTTTTATCTGTAACGCAATCGCCTTGACGATTTGGATTCGTCTGTTCGAGCAACCCGATGCAGATTGGGGAACCACCGTCGGTGACACGATGCGGCGATTCTTCCCGTTTTTCGTGATCACGATGGCCCTGATTCCTGCATTCGTGTGGGATACGTTGAAGCTGACCAATCGTTTCGCGGGTCCGATTCTGCGGCTACGCGGAGCCTTGGCGGAAGTCAGTACGGGTCGTCGTGTCGCCCCGTTGTCATTCCGTGGCAATGATTTCTGGCAAGAAATGGCAGCTGATTTCAACGCGGTTGTTCAGCGGTGTGGAGCAGACACACACGCCGACGATAAGTCAACCGACACAGGCTCAGAGGCATAATCCGTTGATCGTGACAACCAAGAATCCAAAACGCTTCGTCGAAGCGAAGTCGTCCCGTGCGAACCCCTCTTGCCGAAACCAGCGACGCGGGGTCGCCGCAGTCGAATTCGCCGTTTGTTTGCCGGTCATCGTGCTTTTAGTCTTCGGATCGATCGAAGCAAGTAGCTTTATCTTTTTGAAACAATCGCTCAGTGTTGCAGCCTACGAGGGGGCGCGAGAAGCGTCCCTGAGTCAATCAACAAGTGCTGCCACCACCGCACGATCGGAGAATATTCTCAACGCCAGAAACGTCGTTGATTTCGAGGTCTCGTTCCCGTCGGGCACGCCCGAAGCCGCCGCGCGGGGATCGGAAGTGGCGGTCGAAGTGGCCGCGCCAACACAAACCAATAGCCCATTGGCAGGGCAGTTCATTACGAATCGAATCCTCCGAGCCCGTGTGGTGATGGTAAAAGAATGAATCACATGAAACACAAAATGCAACGGACAAACCCCATGCGTCGCCGCGGAGCGATGTTGGTGTTGATCGTGTTCATGCTCATCGGCTTCATGATGGCCGTCACGTTTTCCGTGGATATCGCGCAAATGCACCTATCGCGAACGGAGCTTCGTAGCGCGACGGATGCTGCCAGCAAAGCCGCGGCATTGGAATTGTCGATGACGCTCGATCGTGATCTAGCAGTTCAGCGTGGCCAACAAATCGCTGCGCTCAATACCGTCAACAATCAGCCGCTGATCATTGACGCGGGCGAGTTTGAATTTGGCCATAGCGAAGAGTCGCTTTCGGGGAAGTTCGATTTCGTTTCGAATCAAACGCCGCTCAATAGCGTAAAAGTGAACGGGAAACGAACCGTCGATTCGCCGTCGGGGGCCGTGCCGTTATTCTTCGGCAACATGGTCGGTTTTTCTTTCTTCGAACCGCAATCTCACGCCACCGCCACCTACATCGAACGCGACGTCGTGTTGGTGGTGGACCGCAGCGGATCGATGGCCGGCCAGAAAATTAGCGACCTGCGCGCAGCCATCGACATTTTTGTCGCGACGCTCAACGACACTTCGGTGGACGAGCAGGTTGGGCTCGCGTCTTACAACGACCAGTCAACCCAAGATGTTCAATTGACACCGAACTTGTCACAGATTTCATCGGCCATGGGGTCGATGCCTGTCGGAGGATGGACCAGCATTTCGCGAGGGATGGATGCCGGTGAAGCCATCATGAACAACAGTCGCGATTCGAACTTCGTGGAACGCACGATGATCGTGATGACCGACGGTCAACACAACCGAGGCGCTGAGCCACGGACGTCGGCCACACGCATTGCAGCCGACGGAGTCACCATTCACACGATTACATTTGGTGCGGGTGCCGATATCGTCAGGATGCGAGAAGTCGCCACGATCGGAGGTGGCAAGCATTATCATGCCGCAAGTGGTGCGGAACTTCGTGAGATCTATCGTGAAATTGCTTTGACGCTTTCTACCATGATGACGGAATAGACAACATGAAATCTGGTCAGCCGATCCGAGTGAAGTATCGACAAACGGCAAAGCGACAGGGAGCCGTGATGGTAGAATTTGCCATCGTTGTGCCGCTGCTGTTCCTGTTCTTCTTTGCCGCATTTGAGTTTTGTCGCGCTTCGATGATTCGGCACACTGCCGACAATGCCGTCTACGAGGCCGCACGGACGGGGATCATTCCCGGTTCTACTGCTGCGGATGCCCAGCAGACAGCAGAGGCGATCATGAGTTCGCTGGGTGTCACGAACGTCAATGTCCAAGTGACCCCCAGTACCATCGATCGTGATACCCGTGAAATCACTGTCCGGGTCAACGTCCCGCTGAGCGGCAACAGTTTTGTCCCGATCAACTTCATCCACGGCGACATCACACGTGAATTGACGATGCGACGTGAGGGCGCCAGCTAGCAAAGGATGCTGTGGCACACCGACGGGCCCGACCCGCGACCTCACGAGGCCGATGCAACCCCGCGAAGCTCTGCAGCTCTTCGCTTGACGTTGCGCAGACGCAGCCGGTTTGCCGACACCCTGGAATCATTGGCCGTTGCTCCGCAGGCGATGCCTACGGGAAACATGCCAACGTGTCCGCCGTCAGTGCGGAGGCGTGATCTTCCGCCTTAGTGCGAGTGCTCAAAGGTAGGCTCTTTGCCTTCATAGGCCCGATAGAAGTCGAGAATCGTGTCTTCTAGCGCTTTTGCGGTCGCGGGGTCCGCTGATTGCTTTGCCTTCATCGCAGCGACCATGACGGCGTGAGCTGCCATCAATTTCTTCCCGTAACTGGGATCGTCCATCTTGATCCGCTGGGCCATGAAGTAGGACGCGATCGTTTCTTGAATCCGCGACGCGTGTTCTTCCTTGGTGATCACCCAACGGCCAGCCTGATTGATCGATTGGGCATCAAATTCGGATTGGGTCATCTTGTTGACTTCGAGTTGCGCTTTCGAAATCGTATGCTCGTCTTCGAGCATTTGTTCGAAACGCATTTGATCGCCATAGATGCCGCAGGGAACTTGACAATGAGCCGAGGCGACCGAAATGGACCCGATCAGCAGAGCAACGGAAAGCAGAGAACGTAGCATTTGGAAAATCCTTGGGTTGTGGAAGACAAAAGTGAGAAACGGTTACGAAATAGCAGTATACGACGAACAGGCCGACGGGTGTGAGAAAAATCCAACGTACGTCACTCCGCCGCAAGTCGCTGTGGCAGCCTGCGCTCGCCCAACACCGCAGCCGGCAAAAAGCGGTTTCGCCGTCATTCTGATTCGGTGATTCTGCCGTAGAATTCAGGGCAGCGGTCTTTGAACCGATCGATGACGTGGGTTCCCGGTGTCCGTTCAATTCGTTTGTTGCGAGCCTCGGTAAGGTTCACGTCGGCGTAGAGAATGACTGGCGCATTATCGTGGCTTTGCGCTAACACGACGCCATCGGGCCCACAGATCGAGCTGCGACCGCAGAACTCGAACCCTCCCTCGCTGCCGATGCGATTTGCGGCGACGAAAAATAAGTGATTTTCCATGCTCCGCGCTGGCGGCACGATTTGTGCCGTTCGTTCGGCTGCGGTGGGCCAGTTCGTGCCGAGGGCAATGATCTCGGCACCCCCGAGGCCCAGCACTCGCATCGGCTCTGGGAAAGAACTGTCGTAGCAAATCGCCAATCCCACTTTGGCCTCTCCGGCGGGAAAGGCTTGATAGGGGATATCGCCGCGGTCGACGAACCGATCCACACCCAGATGGGGCAGATGGATTTTGCGGTAGTGTCCCGCAATCCCGGCGGGGCCAACCAGGACCGATGCATTGAAAAGACGCTGTCCATCGGTTTCCAGAAACCCAAAGGTCACGTGGAGTCGCCGTGCTGCGCAGACTTGTGCGATCTCCCCGAAAACGGGGTGATCGAGCGTGATCGCTTGTTCCATGGCATGGTCACGGCTTTCGTAGGCATAGCCTGAGAGCATACACTCGGGCATCACCACCAATTCCGCGCCACGTTTGCTTGCTTCCCCCAGCGCATCGCCGATGCGATTTTGGTTCTCGGATCGGTTGGCGAAGCCAATATCGGTTTGGACGCAGGCAATCAACATCGTAAAAACGTTCCCAAAAACTCACTTAGCAAAACAGACACCCAGCTCATGAACCATTCAAAATTCGACTACGATCTGTTGGTCCTCGGTTCCGGCCCAGGCGGTGAAGGGGCCGCCATGCAAGCCACCAAGGGCGGGATTCGTGTCGCGGTCGCTGAAAGATATACGCAAATTGGCGGCGGGTGTACCCATTGGGGGACCATCCCCAGCAAGGCACTGCGTTACACGATCACGTCGACCATGAAGGCACTGCGAAACCCAACCTTTCGAGAAATGGGGGTTCATGTCAGCCCGACGCTCGAGCAAATGCAGCGGGGAACTCAAGCGATCATCAGCCAGCAGGTGTCGATGCGGCAATCGTTTTATGAACGCAACAACGTCCCCGTGCTGCGCGGCAATGCTCGATTTCTTGATGAGCATACGGTCTCGATCGATGGCTGCGAGCCGATTCGAGCAAAGCATTTCGTGATCGCGACGGGATCGCGGCCCTGGCATCCACCGGACGTTGATTTTGACCATCCACGCATCTACGACAGTGATTCCGTGTTGAACATGGCTCACAAACCGACAACGATGGCGGTCTATGGGGCAGGAGTCGTTGGTACCGAGTATGCATCGATGTTTCGCAACATGGGCATCAAGGTCAACTTGATCAACACGCGTGAAAAGCTGTTGGAATTTCTCGATGACGAAATCGTCGATGCACTGGCGTACCACCTGCGCGATCAAGGCGTCATCATTCGCCACAACGAAACGATGGAGAAGATCGAAGGAACCGACGATGGTGTCGTGTTGCATTTGGTCAGCGGCAAACGTGTCAAAACCGACGCGTTATTGTGGGCAAATGGACGCACGGGAAATACGGACAACCTGGGCCTCGAGACCATTCCGCTGGAAGCCAACAGTCGCGGGCAGTTGGTTGTCGATGAGCAATTTCAAACATCGATCCCTCACATCTATGCGGTGGGGGATGTCATCGGTTTCCCCTCGTTGGCCAGTGCTGCCTACACGCAAGGACGCGCCGCAGCGATGCACCTGCTTGGCAAAGTTGATGGCAACCTTCGTATCAACGACATCCCAACGGGAATCTACACCTCTCCCGAAATCAGTTCGGTTGGCAAGACGGAACGCGAGCTAACGGCTGCCAAGATTCCCTATGAAGTCGGACATAGCTTGTTCCGCTCCTTGGCACGGGCACAGATCACCGGCGAAACCACCGGCATGCTGAAGATCCTGTTCCATCGTGATACGCTGGAAATTCTCGGTGTGCATTGCTTCGGAGCCAATGCTTCCGAGATCGTACACATTGGCCAAGCAATCATGAATCAGCCTGCGGGCCACAACACGCTCGAGTACTTTACCGAAACGACGTTCAACTACCCGACGATGGCCGAAGCCTACCGGGTTGCCGCGCTGAACGGAATGAACCGGCTGTTTTAACCGCTACCAACGGGCTTCCAATCCCGCCGCCCCGGTGTGCAGGGATTGAATGTCATTGACTTGGCCTTGGTAGCCGAACAGTGCGGTGGCGTGTTGCAAAAAGGACCACTGCAGATTGACTCCCACGACCGCCCAGTCGCGGCCAAGATCCAGCCCGCGAACGGTCATGCTGGTGGAATCGATCGTCGGTTCTTCGAAGGCAGCGACGAAGTTCTCGTGCGTATCGGTGTACTCGTGCATCCAGCCGAGACGCAGTTTGGTGATGGCCGGTCCAATGCTGGTTGGGCCCGCTTGTTGCACCGACAAGCCGAGGACGCTGCGAAGGGAATCGGCATCGATCGCGTTGCCAATCAGATTGACCGACGAGGCTCCCGTTTCATGGATGTTGTCTTGATCGACTGCGGCGTACTGCATGGCAAAATGAGGCATCCAGGAGGTGATTCCCGATTGGAAGATCTTGCCGTATTCCAACATGCCGAAGACTTGCGAGCCGTCGAATTGGCTCGCGGCTACACGATGGATGTCGCTGCCGGAAAGGGAGAGCGTGCGGCGAACGTCGTAGCGTTGATAGCCAGCACCCGCGATCCCGAGCAGGTAGCCGGCCGTTCCGGAATACTGCGCCGAGCCGCCAAATTGATAGCTGTCGACGTCGGCGTCTTGGGAAATCCCATCGGTGGCGACGTCCGACCAGGCGAGGTTCGTAAACACACCGAGGTCGAGCCCGCTTGAAAACGCTCGCTGCACGGCGATCTCGGTTCCTCCGAGGCGATAGTTGAAGCCACGGGTACCGCAGTCATCCGTGTCGGCATCGCCGCCGATGCCGTATCCTCGGATCCATCCACGGGTCTGATTCGGTGAGTGGCGAAGGCTATCGAGCAGCAATTGGTCACGCAGCATCGCCATGCTGAAGCTGGTGTGTTGAAGCTGAGCGGAAACCAGTGTCGGGTAAATTTGTCCGCCAAGTTGATCGAGGCCTGCTTGGATGGATCCCGTGGTCGAGAATCTCAATGCATCGATCACATCCGCTAAGTCCCCCGAGGCACCCGGGCGTTGCGCGTCGAGGTAGCCGCCAATCGTCGTCTGATTACAGCTTTCGCCAATCGCGGCGAACGAAGCAGCCGCATCGGTCAAGGTAACACTTACCGATGTCGCTGTTTGGTTGAGGACGCTGTCAAAGAACGGGTAATCATCAACGGCCTCGGTAAAGGATCCCGTGATCGTGCCACCCGCGGTCAGGAACGTATACGGAGTTCCGGGGGTGAACGTACTGATCACGTTGACGTCCACTGTGCCGCCATTGAGCGTCACATCGCCGGCAACGAGGTACTGGTCGTTGGTCACGTCATCGATGTCCACGACAACCGTCCCACTATTGTTGGTCAAGTCGTTCCCAAAATTCAAAGTGCCGACAACCCCCTGCTCCCCGGCGTCCAGCATGCCTCGATTGCTGGTGTTGCCGGTCAGGTTGCCGCTCCCCACCAAGGTGGCGCCGCTATCGACGTTGGTTGTTCCGCTGATCGTGCCATCGATCTGGACTGCGGCGCCCGTCTCGATCAGGGCGTTGCCGCTAACGGTCCCTGTTGTATTGAGCACCAGATTGCCATCGACGCTGAGGTTTCCATTGACGATTCCGTCGATCGTGGCGTTCGCTGCGCTATCCACATTGGCGTTGCCGTTCAGGGTTCCAGCGATCGTAGCCTGGGCATTGGAACCGATGGTGGTCGTGCCTGTGATCACTCCCGCGGCATCGAGCTGAAGATTGCCGTCGACATCGACGTCGCCGGTGATGGTCCCATCGATAACGGCAATTCCGCTGCTGCTGACGTCGAGGTCGCCGCTGAGTGTGGATCCTGCACCGAGTTGCACTTCGCCATTGACTGTCATGTTTCCTGTGACATTCCCCACGATCGTCACATCGGCTGCGGGACCGATCACCGTTGCCACCGTGATCGTCGTCGCGGTGTAGGTCGTATCGCCAAGCAGCGTCAACCGCCCGCTTCCAACCGGGGAGAGTGTCGCTCCGGCAATGGTCAATGCAGGGGCGGCGGTACTGTCGATTGTCAAGTTTTCGATAAAGGGTGAAATGGGCGACAGCAGCGAGATCGTCTGAGCCGTCAGCCCCGAATCGAACACGATGCGATCGCCTCGCACGGAATCGGCAATCGCTTGCCGGAAGGATCCAGGACCGGAATCTGCGGTCGTTGTGACCGTGATGTCCGCAGCGGACAACCACGAGCTGGCGAGCAGGAAGGATCCCACCACGAGCATCTTGAAGCTAGCCCATCCCATTGCGGTCCATCGTCTCGTTGGCGGGATCGTGGGCATCGGATGGCAGCCTTGCTAGCGGGAACGTGAACCTGTGACGCTATTCGTCAACTTCGGCAAATCAGGGTCAACCGTCACAGTAAATAGGAGTCCTGCGACCGGCCATTTCGTCATAACGGCTACGACCACCGCTACAATCCGCATAAGTTCTCGCCAAGATCGCCGCGTTTTTTCGAATTGCCAACCCTGTCTCGAGCATGAACCGCGACACACGCGGCCTTCATTCGTCGCTACTGAGTTCCAACCATCGTTCTTCGGCCGTTGCCAATTCTTCTTCGAGCGACTTGATTTGCTCGTGCAGTTTCATGGCTGCGTCAGGATCGGTTTCGGTGAGCATTTGATTGTTTAGGCCCCGTTTATCATCATCGAGGCGGGCGATTTTTTTTTCGAGGTTCTTGATTTCTTTCTCGGTCTTGCGTTGATCGCGAACGTTCTTGCGGTAGTCTTCGGCCGAGGTCTTGGATGAGGACGACTTGGAGGATCCCGGTTTGCCACCCGATTGAGCCGCTCGGTCTCGTTCTCCATCATCGACTTCCTTTTCGACCGATTCAAGATAGGTGTCATAATCACCAAAGTAGTTTTTGACGCTCCCGTCACGGACTTCGATCACGCAGGTGGCGATGCGGCGCATGAAATAACGGTCATGGCTGGTGAAGATCACGGTTCCCTTGTAGCTTTGCAGGGCTTCGGCGAGGGCTTCGACGGTTTCAACATCCAAGTGGTTGCCCGGTTCGTCGAGCACGAGCACGTTGGCATTGCCGAGCAGTAGCCCGGCCATGCACAAGCGGGCTCGTTCGCCACCGCTGAGTACCTTCACCTTTTTGTTGATTTGATCGTCGCGAAATAGCAGGGAACCGGCCATCGCCAGGAGTTCCTGGCGCGTCGTATCGGTATTGCTATGATATTCCAGGTGCTCGATCACGGTATGCCGTTCATCGAGGCTTGTGTACACGTGTTGTGCGTACGTCCCGATCTCGACGCCGTAGCCCCATTTCATCTCGCCATCGAGTGGTTCCAGCGAATCGACAATGGTTCTCAAGAGCGTTGTTTTACCTTGTCCATTGTCACCGACGATCGCCGCCCGTTGACCATGTTCAAGCTCGAGTGTGATGTCGTCGGCGACTCGGTTTTTGGGGTAGCCGATCGCAAGTTCGTTGCAGCGGAACACGGTGCCTTGCCGCGGTTCGACTCGTGGCGCCCGCATGTAGACGGTCGGTTCATCGGTTTGAATTTCTGTCGTCTGTAGCCGTTCAAGCTGCTTAGCTTTACTTCGAGCTTGGCTTGCCGTTGAGGCATTGGCGCGGTTCTTTTCGATAAACCGTTGCAATTGTTTTTGTTTGGCGGCAACCGTTGCGTTGACGCGGCGATCGTGTTCGCGGCGTTCTTCGCGGTATTCGAGAAAGGGGCCGATTTTTCCTGGGAACATGGTCAGTTTGCCACGTGACAGTTCGAGGGTTTGCGAACACGTCGCTTTCAAGAACGCTCGGTCGTGGCTGACGATCAAGGCGGCTTGCCGGAACTCACGCAGGAAGTGCTCGAGCAGAATCTGGGTTCGCAAGTCGAGGAAGTTCGTCGGCTCGTCGAGCATCAACAGATTGGGATCGTGTAGCAGCAGGGCCGCCAGTTTGACTCGCGTTTGCCAGCCACCCGAAAGCGACTTGACCGGGCCTTCGAGGTATTCGCCCTTGAGTTCAAATTGTCCCGCCACTTCGCCACATCGCCACTCGGGCTGTTCGGAGTCGCGCATCAAGAAGTCGAGCGCCGATTCGCCGGGAACGAACGGGTCGTGTTGTCGCAAGTATCCGATCCGTAAGCTCGGATGTTGGATGATTTCGCCCTGTTCCAGTTCGTCTTCGCCAAGCAGCACGCGCAAGAGAGTCGATTTGCCGGCTCCGTTTCGCCCAATGAAACCGACTTTCACATCGTCGACCAGCGAGAGGTCCGCGTTATCAAGGACGATTTGGTCCCCGAATCGTTTGTAAGCTTCGCGAAGTTGTAGCAGTACAGCCATGCTAATGAACAGATTCTCTAGGGACGGTCGCGGGTGAGCTCGCGCCGGGGAAAGGGTGAAATTTGAGCGACGAATCTATCAGCCCAGAGGAAGTTACCATAGCCACGACGGGCAAGAGCCACAAATTGGGGCTTTCCACACACCGACAACGTTTTCCGCACTAGGAAGCGGGCCACCGATGTTTTAGATTCCTCTCTGGTCCGCGACGAGGATCGCTTGAATTAGGATGGTGGGAACCAAACTCGTTCGGATTCGGCCCTCGGCAGCACTGTTACGGCTGCTGAGCACTACTTCCACGCCCTCTGCAACCCAACGGCTGATTGACAGCTATGAACAGCTACAGCTTGGACTACATTGATGACCTGTATGTCCAGTACCTTCGGGATCCGTCCAACGTGTCGGAATCTTGGCGTCAATATTTTGAACAGTTTCTTGTCGCGCCCCCTCGCACTACGACTCGCATCCGCCAGCCGGTCGGGGGCGGAGGCTCTGCCGATCCAATCAGTGGGTCTCTTTCGCCGAGTGGAAATCATCGGCACGGTTCCAGCGGTGACGAGTCGACCGATCAGGCTTTGTGGATGTCGCGGGTTCAAGACCGCGTCAATCAGCTCGTCCGCGAATACCGCGTCCGAGGGCACCTGGTCGCACAGCTGGACCCGCTTGACATGTTTCACCCGGACACGCCCGAATTGAGCCCGCAGCTGTATGGGTTGTCGGACCAAGACTTGACACGCCCGCTGGACAGCAGCGCGTTGGAGAACGTGACCGGCAGCACGCTGAATGTGATTCTCACGAAGCTGCAAAACACCTACTGCCGTAGTATCGGTGCCCAATTCATGCACATTGACAATCGCAACATACGCGATTGGCTGCAGCGAAGGATGGAAACGAGCCAAAATCGGCTCGAACTTTCCCATCAAGTTCAACGACGCATCTATGCTCGCTTGGCCGACGCATCGATCTTTGAAGAATTCGTCAGGCGGAAATTTGTTGGTGCCAAGACCTTTTCGCTCGAAGGTGCCGAAACGCTGATCCCGCTGTTGGATTTGGCTCTGGAAAAAGCGGGGCAACATCAAGTCAAAGAGGTCGTGATGGGGATGGCGCATCGCGGGCGTTTGAACGTGATGGCGAACATTCTCAAAAAACGGGCGATGAACATTTTCTGGTCTTTTGATGACCCCAGTCCCGAATTGAGCCGTGGTGGCGGCGACGTGCGCTACCACTTGGGATACAGCAGCGATTGGATCACGGCTGCTGGCGCTACCATTCATATCTCGCTTTGCTTCAATCCCAGCCATTTGGAGTTTGTCAACACCGTCGCGATGGGACGATGCCGGTGCAAACAAGATCATCGCCACGATGAAACACGCCAAGAAGCGATGACGTTCTTGATCCATGGCGATGCGGCGTTCGCGGGGGAAGGGGTTGTGCAGGAGACGCTCAATCTGAGCGAGCTTGAAGGTTATCGCACCGGCGGCACGCTGCACATCGTTATCAACAACCAAGTCGGCTTTACCACCGAACCGAAACAAGGTCGCAGCAGCACGTATGCGACGGACGTCGCCAAGATGCTGCAAATTCCGATTTTTCACGTCAACGGGGAAGACCCCGAAGCGGTCGCTCAGGTCGTCTCGGTCGCCATGGATTTCCGCAAAGAATTTCATCGCGATGCGGTCATCGATCTCTATGCCTACCGGCGCTGGGGGCACAACGAAGGGGATGAGCCGCGGTTCACGCAGCCTTTGATGTATGCCAAAATCGATCGCCGAGCGAGCGTCCGTGAACAGTACCTTCATCGGTTGTTGGAGCTCGGTAAAATCACCGCAGAAGAAGCCGAGGAGATTCAAAAGGAACGAACGGAAAAGCTCGAGAACGAATTCGAAGCGAGCAAGAACGAACCGTTTTTTCCCGATACGCAATCCCTTGCTGCGAACTGGGCCGACTATTTTGGTGGCCCCGAACCTCACGAAGTGACCGACACAACGTACGACATCAAGCAGCTTTCTCAGTTGCTCGATTCAGTGACACGATTGCCGGATGGTTTCGCCGCCAACAAAAAACTAAAGCGTCCGCTGGCATTGCGTCGTGAAATGGCCGAAGGGACTCGGCCGCTCGATTGGGCCAGTGCCGAGGCAGCGGCGTTTGCAACCCTGTTAGTTCAGGGGCATTCGATCCGAATGACCGGTCAAGATTGCCAGCGTGGTACGTTCAGCCAACGTCACGCGGTGCTTCACAATACGAAGACGGGCGAGACCTACACGCCACTGGCACATTTGCGAGAGGACCAGGCTTCCATCGAGTTGTACAACAGCCCGCTCAGCGAAGCAGGTGTGCTGGGGTTCGAGTATGGCTATTCACTCGACCGTCCCAACGGCTTGGTCGCTTGGGAAGCCCAGTTCGGTGACTTTTGGAATTGTGCTCAAGTGATCGTCGACCAATTCATCGCCAGCGCCGAAGACAAATGGAGTCGTCTGAGCGGGTTGGTCATGTTGTTGCCCCACGGCTTCGAAGGACAAGGTCCCGAGCACTGCAGTGCCCGGATGGAGCGGTTCTTGGCGATGAGTGCCGAGGACAATATCCAGGTCGTGCAACCCACCACTCCGGCACAGTATTTTCACTGTTTACGTCGTCAAGTGATCCGCAAATGGCGCAAACCGTTGGTGATGTTGACGCCCAAAAGCTTGCTGCGTCATCCGTTGGTGGTTAGCTCTTTGGAGGAGTTGGCCGAGGGGCAATTTCAAAAGATCCTCGCAGATGATCAGGTTGACTTAAAGGATTGCCAGCGCCTTTTGATGTGTTCCGGCAAGATCTACTACGATTTGTTCGAGAGGCGTCGAGATCGCGAAATTGATGATGTCGGAATCATTCGGATCGAACAACTTTACCCCCTTCGCTATGAGGAAATCGCTCGCGAGATTGATGGTCTTCCCAAGGGAGCCGAGATCTTTTGGGTGCAAGACGAACCGACGAATATGGGGGCATGGTCGTACATCAAATTGAAGTATGGGGATCAGCTCGCCGCCAATTACAAGCTGTCGCTGGTGTCGCGTGATGAGTCGGCCAGTCCGAGCACCGGCAGCATGGCGGCTCACAAGATGGAGCAAGCCGAGTTGCTCGAAGCCTCGTTTGCAGATTTAAAAGGACGGTAGACTCACCCCACATGGACCTTGCATCGTTAAGGAAAGAGTACTCAAGCGAAGTCCTCGATATCGATTCGACCCAGCCCGACCCGCTCAAACAGTTCGAACACTGGTTTGAACAAGCGATCCAGGCGGAGCTGCTTGAGCCGAACGCAATGACGTTGGCCACGGTGGATGCCGAAAGCCGGCCTGCTGCGCGCACCGTGCTGCTGAAGATGTTTGATGAGCGTGGCATGGTGTTCTACACCAACTACAACAGCCGCAAATCGCAGCACATCACTGCCAATCCCAACGTGACGCTGCTGTTTCAGTGGTTGCCCTTACAACGTCAAGTCGAAATCAACGGTACCGCGGCCAGAGTTTCGACCGCAGAATCGATGAAGTACTTTATGGTGCGGCCGCGGGGGAGCCAGTTGGGCGCTTGGATTTCGCAGCAAAGTTCGGTGATTTCGAATCGAAAGATCCTGGAATCGAAGTTGCAGGAATTGAAGGCCAAGTTTGCGGGTGGGGAAATTCCCTTGCCGGATTTTTGGGGCGGCTACCGGGTCACGCCTCATCGTATGGAATTCTGGCAAGGTGGCGAATACCGATTGCATGACCGCATCGAATACCGGCTTGAAGAGAACGGCGCCTGGCAACGACGCCGGCTGTCACCGTAGGGCGGTGAAGCTGTAATCCGCGTTCCACGTGCCCCGCACGCCGGTGTTCCACGTGCCCCGCACGCCGGTGTTCCACGTGCCCCGCACGACTGTGTTCCGCGTGCTCCGCACGACTGCGTTCAGCTGAACCAATTGATCGCGTTGGCAAACATCGCCATACCATCGCCCTGTTCGTTCGGGTTTTGACGACGTGTCCAGAATGGATGCTGCGTCGGATCGATATGCCGTTCGGGATGAGGCATCAACCCGAACACTCGCCCGGACGCATCGCATACCCCCGCCGTATTGGCGTCGGCGCCGTTTGGGTTCAAGGGGAAGGGTAACGTCTCGTTTTCCACCTGACCGGATTCCCCGTCGGCGTAGCGAAGCGCCAAGCGTCCTTGGGCTCGCAGCGTCTCGAGCACGCTTGGGTTTGAGGCGACGAACTTGCCCTGAGCATGGGCCATGGGCAAGTACATCCGCTCGATCCCCTTCAAGAAGACACAAGGCGATTGGTCCGTGACCAGATGGACCCAACGATCTTCGAAACGTCCATGGTCGTTCCAATCGAGCGTTGCTGGGGCATGGTTGTCCGACTCGATTCCTTCGGTCAACGCACCCAAACGCATCAGCACCTGCATCCCATTGCAGATCCCGAGCACCAATCGATCGCCCTTTCCATGGACAAATGCATCGACCAAGTCCGATAGATGTTGCCTCAATTTGGTTGCCAGAATGCGGCCAGCGGCGATATCGTCGCCATAGCTGAAACCACCCGGAAGACAGAGGATTTGGTAGCGGTCTTGCAACGCCGAGTTCTCGATCAAACGATTCACATGGACTCGTTCAGCGACACCACCGGCCTGCTCGAAGGCAAAAGCGGTTTCTTCATCACAGTTGGTGCCGGGAGCACGGAGGACCAGAACACGAGGTGCAGCCATGGTTGAGATCATTCGAGAAGGAACAACGGGAGAGGAATAACCGAGGCGGCAGTGTAAACTGCCCTCGGGGAATTGAGAACCTAGACTTCGACGCGAATCTGCAAGCGATTGTGCCGGTCGTCCCAGCCGAGGAGGGTTCCACGGCCTTGCCACAATTCGCGGCCAATTTGTTCGAATTCGTCCGCCAGGGCATGAGGAACATACAACACCAACGGCAAGGGCGGATCGTCGCAGTGAGCCCAGACGGCATAGCCATCTGCGAAGACATGAGGGTCCTCGTGGCCGGTGTACAGGAGTCGGCGTTCGATTCGAGCGGCGAGCTGGAAGGACAACCCCGTGACTGCATCGACCAGCATCCCCCGTTGCGTGGGCTCGTCACGCACCGCCCAGAGATGTGCCGCCGTTTCGGCAAACGTGATCGAGTCGGTCTCGGATCGCGAGGGGGCGGTGGGTTGCGGTCCGGAATGTCGTGCCGCTGGATCCCCGGAGGGCAGCACTTGCAATGCGGTTTCTTGACGCCAATCGGGCCAACGTGGAATGTCAATTCGGATCTCGGTTGACCAGATCAGCTTGTTGTCCGACACATCGATCGAATACGGTGCATCACCCGGCAAGGAAACCGATAGGGGGAAACGATGCTCCTTGCCAGCCGCTAACGTTGTCGAGGCTTGCAGATGCTCGGTCGTTTCATAGAAGGGGTGTCGATGCGTCTTGCGATTGCTGCCGCTGCCGCTGACGCATTCCTCACGAGCGGAAAACTTCATCGTGATGCCATTGATCGCAACGTTTTTCCGCGGACGGACGATCAATTCGCCGGACGCTTGATCGCCAGGCGTCACGGTGGTTGAGGCGAAATCGCAAAGGACGTCACCGAGCAAGTACTTCGGCAACCAAACTCGGATCGCATAAAAACCAAACCCAAGCATCGCGATGAAACCAAAAAAGAACAGTGGAATGATGCTTGCCGCTGCAACCATGAAGACCGATGCGAAAATCGACATGGCCACCAACACGACGCATCCACCGATGATCCCATTGACTTGCGTCGTTTTCGTGGTGGCTGTGGCCGTTTCCGTTCCGCACGTCGGACGCATCAAAAAGGGAACGGACGCCTTTGGATCAATGCTCCATGGGATCTTGGCTCGCGCGTCCACGTAGTGGTCGACGTTCAGAAAATGACCGTGATAACTCGGTGGCCAATCGGCGATCCGCAACTCGAACGGATATTCCTGCACTTGTCCGGCTGTCCACTCGCCTTCGTAGAGTGTTTTGCTTTCCGAGGTTCCTTTTGCCACATTGCCTCGGCCATGGGTTCGCCAAGCGGACTCGACAACCAACCCATTGCATTTGACATCACTGTCGACACGGACGACGACTTTGCCGCGAAGCGTCTCGCCACCCTGATGTAGGAAACCGGGGTCTTGTTCCAATTCAATCGATAAATCGCATTTCGCCATTGCTGTGTACCTGCTTCTGAACTTGGTCGTACAAGAAGGCCTCGATGGACCGCAGGTTGCTGCCAAAAATCGCAACCAATTTCGCGGCGTCCTGTAGTGTAAACGTTGGGACCGTGCCAGGACCCAATCGCGATGCCTCGATTCGCCGGTTCATCACTTCGTAGACCAATTGTGCATCATTGTCATCTCCCAAGCGATAGGTCATGACCTGATAGCCAAACGTGCGCAGGCGTCGCGACAGATCACGATGAGTCGCCAAGACCAAGGGCAGCCCCGTTGCAAAGACGATTCGGGCGACAGATCGCGGTAACCGCTGCGCCTCGTCGATCAACAGTGGGTTGCCTTCGGGAATTGCGCCGCACGGCAGATCTTCATCGAGATAGACGTAACTCGAATTCGGAAGAAACTTCAAAATCGCCAGCAATCGGGTTGTCTTGCCACGCCCACAATCACCGAGCAGCTGAACGGCTACTCTTTGGCGGTTGACCGCGCGGACGATGGGTTCAATCTCCACCACCGCAAGGGAAGCTCGTTCCGCGGGAGTCAACTCACCAAACGGGTTGCGAAACAGATTGCACCAGGCCCAGGGATACCCGCAGCGAGTTTCTGCAAAAGCGTTAAATTGATCCATGTTTGACGAGTGTATCCGAAACGATGTTGCCCCTGTTGATCTGTTTGCACCATGGTGAAATTTCCCACGATGTCGAGCAACCGTCCCTGGATTCTGTTGATGGTCGCTGGTTCCCACACTGGCAGTTCGATGGCATGGCTCAGCACAGCCACGGCAGTGATCTTCGGTTGTGTGGTCAGCGTGGTCGTGCCTCGCGAGGCCATGCGCCGGATCCAAGACCTTCGATCTTCGGCAGTTCGGTGAATCCTTCCGCAAAGGTAGAAACACAGAGGCACCGAGGACACAGAGTGATCCGGGGCAGGTTCTCTGTGTCCTCAGTGACTCGGTGTTTTTGAAGAAGTGGGCTGCAGAGCGATTGACAAATGAGAAACTAATCGACTCGCCGGAACACATACTCGTTACAGCCCCATCCGTTGCCGACGGTTTTTAGATTCTCGAGAACGAAACCACGCTGTTTGAGCGGCACGATGATTCGTTCCGGCGTCGCGACTTCGAAGGGCAAACCGCCGACCCAATCGACCCAGTCGTGCCACACCGACATACCGCGGTCACGGCGTTTGGCTTTCCAATCTTGAAAAGGCAGTGGGTTTTGACCTTGCAGTAGCCTCGCCAGAGCAAACTTGGACTCATACATCCCTGCGACACCTGCGACAAAAGCGGGACGCCCCCACGAGGGCAAGCGATGGTAGGTTCGCTTGATTCCCAGCCAGCGGCGACTGGCGCCTCCCTGATCGTTGTAGATCGCGATGAAGTATTGGCCATGGTGCTTCGTTCGATCCGCCGCAATTGCGATCGCTTCGCTCATGTTTCCCGTGTGATGCAAGACGCCCCAGGAATAGACGGCATCGAAAGTGCCGAACGATTCGATCCATTCTCGATCCAGTGCCGATCCTTGATGGCACACCCACTGCGATTCGCTTTTCCCGAAACGTTTTTTCAGTTCTCGAGTACAAGCGACACATCCCTCGTCGTAGTCGATCGAAACGACCTCTGCCCCCAATCGGTGGGCTGCCAGGGAAAACAGCCCGCTGCCGCTGCCAAGATCGAGAAATCGTTGGCCGGAAAGCGACGCGCACCCCAGTCGCTCTTTGAGCGAACGCTGAGCTTGTTCGATTCGGGGTTCGTCCAAGGAGCCGAGAAACGCTTTCCAATTCTCGCCGAACGCAAATCGCGACGGCTCGTGTTCGCTAGAGGGCACTATTTTCTATCTCCGAGACGAAAGGAGGGCATGAAAGCTCAGCCGACTGGCACAGTTTACCCAATCGGCTCAGGTCGGAGGATGCGCCTACCGCATAGCTCCCACACAATTCGCATCACCCCCGCTGCAGAAGCATGCCTTGGCATTTCTTGGCTCAACAAGGTTCACATGAGTTAGCGAGCGGTTCGATAGGAAACGCATCACGGTTTGCTCTGCAGTTCTGTTTACTGGACGACACTAAGCTATGCGTTACACCCTCCCCCTGATGATAACCTTGCTGGTGGTGCTTTCTTCGAGTCATTCTTTCGCTCAAAGCACCATCAGCCAATCGCCGTTCGACTTGACTGCCAGCAGCGGGATCTGGGTCGCTGATTTGCCTGAATACAAGCTCGGCACGAATGCCGGCGGCGGCTCTGCATTCGCTGATGATCTTGATGAATTCGGCGGCATTGTCCGAATTGACGCGGTTCGTCGCGCCCTGGGAACCCGGACCAGTTTTGGAGCCAATCTGTTTTATGCCTATGCCGATTCATCGAGCAACACGCAGCCAGGCGACATCGGGATAGAAAATCCAGCCGACGGAGCCAATGTGGCTTTGACGGGCATCAGTCCACGGTTGGACAGCAGCGTTCATCACTATGGCGGCGATCTCGTGATTCGTGACACTTGGCGGACTCGATTCGGTGGCTTGTCCGCGGGGCTGGCCTACAGTTTGATGGCGTTTGACCAGGATTTTGATGTGATGAACGGTCCGGGCCGGCTATTCAAAGAAGAACTCGATACCGATTTCCAGGGCGTGAAGATCGTTAGTGGCTGGGAAGGCTTTGTCCGTGGGAATGCATCCAAGTTGGACTTCAACGTCGGTGTTTATGACATGCAGACGGACTACGATGCGTTGCCGGGAAGCGTTCCCGCGGTCTTCTCCGATGAGCTTCAACAAACGACTTACACCATTGAAACGACGTTCACAACTCGCCGGCGCGTTCGTGACATTGACGTGGGGTTGATTTTCGGAGTCACCTACTTCGCTGACATGCCCGTGATCGAACACCTTGCCGGCGAGAGCGTCTCGCTGAGCACGGACGATGCGGTGACATTCACCTGCATGCTTGAGCTGTCGCTGTATTAGGGACTGGCCGCAGCGATTCCCGCCGCGCGGCCGGTGCTAAAGGCCGCTTGGAAGTTGTAACCACCAATCCAGCCGTCGACGTCGAGAACTTCGCCGGCGATGTACAGCCCCGGAACGATTTTGCTTTCCATCGTTCGTGGATTGACTTCATTCAACGAGACGCCGCCAGCGGTCACTTCGGCTTTCGCAAAACCACGCGTGCCGGTGATAGGTAGCGGTAACGCTTTCAGGCTGGACACAACGGTTCGCCGCCCCAATCGAGACAGTTCGGCGATCGCGGGGTCCGCACAGGTTTCCAAGGCGAGGGCGGTTGCAAAACGACTTGGCAGCCAATCGCTGAGCAGCGAGGAGATTTTGCGGGCTCCTGACACAGCGGCAGCCTCAACCAGGGTGGTTTCGATCGACTCGGCAGAACGATCGGGCAGCACGTCGAGCGTGACTTGCAATCGTTTGCGATCTTCGTTCAGAGTGACAATGCGGCTGATATCCATTGCGGCAGGCCCCGAGAAGCCAAAATGAGTGAACAGCCACGAGGCCCGGCGAGCCATCTGATGCTTCTTTTGATCGACCGAATGGTTCTTTGCCGTTACGATGCAGTCGTCTAACGTGATCCCCGACAATTCGTGTGTCCATCGATCGCCGCCGGTCAGCGGAACGAGGGCGGGTCGCGTCGCGATCAGGGTGTGACCGAGTTGTTGCAGCCAGCCGTAGGCATCGCCAGTGGTACCACACGCGGGCCAACTGCGGCCACCTGAGGTCACGATCACGCGATCGGCGGAAAAACGGTCCTGCTCGGTTTCGACCCACCAATTCGACGGTTCGCGAAGGAGTCGATGGACCGATTGCTTGCGGAGGATCTTCACGCCCGCGTCGACTGCTTGGCGCTCGAGGGCATCGCGGACCTCGATCGCTCGGTCGCTTTGTGGAAAGACCTTGCCCGTTGATTCGACCTTCGTCGCCACTCCGAGTTCTGCGAACATTCGCACCACTTCGTGTGGTGGAAATGCCCCAACACTGCGTTGCAAGAATCGTGCTGCATGGCCAAATCCGGTCAAGATACCGCGTGCGTCGGTGTCTTGGGTCACGTTGCAACGCGTGCCGCCGGACATCAGGATCTTGGCGCCCGTCTTGCTGTTTTTTTCGAGCAAGACGACTTCGGCGGATCGTTTGGCGGCTGCCGCCGCCGCGATCAAGCCTGCCGCCCCCGCACCGATGATGACGATCTTTTTGTGGTGATGAATTTGTCCTGGTCCTCGTTCTTGAATCTCAGAGTCTAACCGCTGAGTTGCCCCGTCCAAACCCGCCTGGGTACTGCAAACTTTGAATGGAACCGTGGGGAGGATCTGCGTGACTTGTTCCCCCGTTCCGCGTACCCTAGTCTGGCGTAGCCACCGCTCGAGCCTGCACGGTAAGCCGCTCGATTCTGAACAACACGATTCCAATCCATCTGACATGAAATCATTTGACTACCTTGCCGATCGCCTCGATGCACTGGCTGAGCAGCATCGGCTGCGGCGATTGGTACCGCGTAATGTCATGGGGGCGAGTTTGCTCGATGCTAGCTGCGACTCACTGATCAACTTTGGCGGCAACGACTACCTTGGACTTGCGGCGAATCTTACCACTGCGGAAATCGCTACCGGAAGCACCTCCAGTGCTTTGGTGTGCGGATGGACGGTATTGCACGAACAACTCGCCCAACGACTGGCAGTTCTCGAATCGACCGAAGCTGCGGTGTTGTTCCCAAGCGGCTACGCGGCTTGTAGTGGAACGATCGCGACCTTGGCCGAGCCAGGTGACTTGATTCTTAGCGACCAACTCAATCATGCCTCGTTAATTGACGGATGCCGGTTGTCCGCCGCGGAGTGCGTCGTGTACCCCCACCGCGATTTTCACTTCGTCGCGGACGTTTTGGCAAAGCAGCGTGAGCGGTTCCATCGTGTTTGGATCGTGACCGATGGCGTGTTCAGCATGGACGGCCACATTGCGCCGCTTGTCGAACTGTGTGATGTCGCCGATCGATTCGAAACGCACATGGTTGTCGACGAAGCCCATGGCACCGGCGTGCTCGGGCGGTCCGGCAGTGGAGTCTGCGAGGCGTTGGGCGTGAAGCATCGGGTGGCGATTCGAATTGGCACGCTCAGCAAGGCAGTGGGTTGCCAAGGCGGTTTCGTAGCAGGGCCCAAGTTGGTGGTGGACTATTTGATCAACCGTTGCCGTTCCTTGATCTTCAGCACGGCACTTGCCCCCGCCGCGGTGATGGCTTCGATGACGGCGATCGAGTCATTCGAGCGGGAGTCGCATCGTCGCGTTCGTGTCCAGCGGCTCGCTCGCGAACTACGCCGCCGGCTGTCGCTTCGAGCATCGTGCGATCTCGAGGCCTCCGTGCCGATCGTTCCTATCGTGCTTGGGGATGATCGCCACACGATGGAGGTATCGGCTCGACTCGCAAGGGCGGGCTATTTCGTCCCCGCGATCCGACCACCGACGGTCCCCCCCGGCACTTCACGGCTGCGGATCTCCCTTTCGGCCCTCCACACGGACGCCATGCTTGACGGCTTGATCGATACGTTATCGAACCTGATGAAGCGGTCCGAATAGCCCCGCTGTTTGACCACGCAATCACGGGAGTTTAATCTAGAGGTAGGTTTCACGGAATTGTGTGAGAATAGCAAGTAGGAGATTTCAATGCGTATCAAGGCAGCCGCTGATGTTCAAACGAGTCCGTCCATGCGACTGTTGTCAGGTCGATTCTTGATGACGTCCCGCGATTTTGTTAACGAGTGGTCGCCTGTCTCCTTCGGCTTTGTCAACCCGCGGCCTCTCGTCGTCGTTTTCTATGTCTGTTTGATATCGATCGCCATGGCTTCCCTTGCGGTCGGGCAAGACCGTGGCGCGAAGAAAAAAGAGGGGCCCTTGCCGGTTGAGCCGATGACGCTGAAGACGCGAGATGGCATTTCTCTACGCGCGGCCTACTTTCCCTCGAAAAAGCAAAAGGATGCCATTCCGGTGCTGTTGATCCACGAGTGGCAAGGGCAAGGCAGTCCGTACTTGAAATTGGTACTTGCGTTGCAAGAAGCGGGCTGTGCGGTGTTGGTTCCGGAATACCGTGGCCACGGTGGCAGCAAAGACTACGTCGACATCCGCGGCAATATTCAGCAATTCAATCCTGCGACAATGGGCAAGCGTGATGTCGAAAGGATTATTGCCTTCGATCTGGAAGAAGCGAAGCAGTTCCTGAAAGAAAAGAACAACAAGGGCGAACTCAATTTAAACGCTTTGGTCTTGGTCGGAATCCGTGAGGGCGGTATTTTTGCGTCGCTGTTTACCGTCCGTGATTGGCGGTGGCCGTCGGTAGGACGAAAAAAACAGGGCCAAGATGTTAAGGCCCTCGTGTTGATCTCGCCTGAGAAACAGATGAAGGGGCTATCCATTGATTCAACGCTGACCGATCCCAACTTGATTCGTTTGCCGATCTTGGTCGTTGCGGGCGATACCAGCCCCGATGCAGCGGAAGCCAATCGTGTTTCGAAACGCATCGAAGGTTACAAAAAACGTATGGGGCAAGGAAAAGCGATTGGTTTCAAACAGGAAATGCTCAAGACAAGCTTGAGCGGTCCCGCATTGGTGAACGAAGCTGAAAAGCTGATTCCTACGGTCGTGTCCTTTGTGACCGAAAACGTTTCCGCCGATGGCGAACAAAACCCATGGGTCAATCGCCAGTAATTGGATTCAACCCAACATGCGAAGCTGAACCTCGTGGACCGTCAGCATTGAATTTTAGGGTAGTGGATTTCGCCAGAAATCCGTAACTCAAATGTTCTTAAAGACTTCTGGCGAAGTCCACTACGTCCCAACTCGCAGTTTTAACCTTGACGGTCCACTCGTAACATGGCGACTTCGTGTCCCATCATTCGGCTCGTCCAGCCGATGCGATGACTTCGGCGTCGTCGATGACGAGGAAGTGACCGTGATCGGCCGTGACGATGATTGCGGTTTCGTCCCAGGCATTGTTTCGTTCGGTCCACTCGACGACGCGTTTGAATGCCGCATCACCACTCAAAACAGCGCCGATGCTGCTGTCCAGGTTGTTGGCGTGGTTTGCCCAATCCACGTCTCCAGCTTCAATCATCAACCAAAAACCTTGCGGTGATTTTTCGAGTACGGTCAGTGCGGCTTCGGTCATGTCTGCGAGCGTTGGATTTTCATGGATGTCCGCTTCGCTGTACGTCTCGGTCCCTTTGATGTCAAAGGTTGGGTTGAATTGCCCATCCGCGGTTTGGAACGGTAAGTGCCCCCCCTTGGTGCCATAAAAGCCAACAAAGCGTGCGTCTTGGTCGACGGCTCGCTTTGCGGCACGGAGAATCGAATCCTTACCGCACTCACCCTCGCGACGTTGAGCGACCACGTAGCTGCCACCGTTCTTGATGTCGACTCGGCGCAGGTCTTGCTCGTGCAGGTACTTGTTGCCCTGAGCAAAGTTATCGCCTTGAGCGTTGTCTTTGCCCGTTCCTTCTCCCCATCCACTGCCGATCAACACATCCACTCCCCGTAGCGATTCGTCACGATGTGAGACCGAAGCGAGACCGAGCAGATCTCGTGCCAGGTCTTGGTAGTCAGCGCGTGTGACGTTGTTGGCGTAGGTCGCAGCGGGGGTCGCATGGCTTACGGGCACACTGGAAACGACGCCGATACGGTAGCCTTTCTGTTGCAAGGTTCGAGCAATCGGTAGGACTTGCGTTCCATCCGCTGCGACATTGATGGCTCCATTGTAGGTTTTGATTCCGGAAAACAAGCTGGTGGCCGATGCGGCAGAATCCGTAACCGTATGCGGCCGCTCTCGATCGAGGCCGATCAAGTAATCGCGTTGGCTTTGCTCACGCCAAGGGTACCGGCCACCACGGTTGACATCGTAGCCGCCAGTCGCGTTCTTGGGGCCACTCAGTAGGACTTGCGAATTGACATCGAACTTGGAGCCATCAAGCCGTGGACTTGTTACAAATTCGCCGAAGTCGGTCGTGGCACCAAGGTAGTCTTGAAACAGCAGCCCGGTTCCACGTCCACTGTCGTAGCCAACCCTACCGGATTGGTAGACCGCCGCAGCCCGGGTGGTAGGCCAATCCATTCCGTCAAATACCATCACAATGATCTGTTGCTTTCCTGCATCCGCTGCCATTTTCTGTAAGCGATAGACATCGGTTTGGTCAAAGTGCGTCGCCGACGGGTCGAGCGTGTGGCTAGGAATGGATCCGTACAACGTTTCGAGTCTCTTCGCGTCGGCATAAATGCTGTCTTCTTCGCGCAGCGAATCCAATGTGATGCCAAACGTATACATTGGAATCAATCGATTGCTGTGGTTGACCCATGTGCTGTAGCGATTTGGAAGATGTCCCCAATGTCCCCATGCAGCCTTTTGGTTCTTGATGGCATCGGACTGAGAGTCACGCATTCGATCGACCGAGTCGATCGACGTGTCCCTTGTTTTTTGTTCTTCCAACAGCGCTCGGATCGGGCTTGCATCCTGGGCGGATGCGCTGAGGCTGGGCAGACAAACGGTGAGGCAGAAAACGAGCAGGGGAACGCGGAAGGACATGGTCGGTGGGTGGGCTGAGGGGGGAAGGAGACCGGGATCGGAAGCAACCAACTCTAAAATACCTTCTTGGTCGGAATTTGTCAGAGTCCGACCATGAGAATCGACCGTTTCTTGACACAAAATTCACTTAGCACAAAATTCGTGTCCCTTCCCGCAGGTGGAAGGCAACCACACGCAGATGTGGCGAACGACCGGAAGCGGGCCGACTAGAATCGCATCGGGCTGGGAAGCCAAGATCGAATGCGTTCCGCAACGCCGGGTGCTTCCGATTCCTTGCTTTTCGACTGCTCGTTCGTGCTCTTGGTATGTGTGCTCGATGCATCAAGTAGCACCTGAGACCAGCGATTTTTCAGCAACCGTGAGCATGGCTCTAAGTTGCCTCGCTGTAATCCCTGGACGGCTAAGAAGGCCTGATTTTGTAACTCGGTTCTTTCCTTCCCGGTCGGGAAACGATCGTGCAAACGAACGTCATCGATCCAGAGTTGACCGGGGGACAAACTATCGATGGTGATTCGAAGTGACTCGGTACTCGTGGGCTGAATCTGATCCGCTTCGGCGAGAATTTTTCGCGGTTGCCATTGGCCATTGCGTGGCACCTCGACTTCTTGACTGTATCGAAACGGAGTTCCCGCTTGCGTTCCCTCAACCGAAACACGAACCCTGTGAGGCGAGCTGACTTCCGCGGACTTTGCGCGACATGCCAACGATACGGCAAGTCGTCCGGACGCCGGTGGAGTAATGGTCTCGCTGACCAACCACGTTTGCATCGTGGCATGCCCATCGGTGATCAGACAGACAGACTTTTTGCCTTCGATGGATTCGGCCGTGTCGATTGTGACGCAGCCTTCCGGATACTGCGCGTGCAACCATCCGGTGATGCCCACGTCGCTGCTGACCTCGAAGCTACCGTTGGACAACGCTGGGTAGGGATCGCTGTCCGACAACGTCCCCAGTTTTTCGACGACCGTGGTGACATCCATCTTGATCCGGTCGATCGCCGCATCCCCACCACGCACGTGTGATGACCAAGCGAATAACGCATCGGGCGATTGAATCGAATCGCTGTACAACACGACCATCTCCCCCGCACCGAGTTCGATCTTCGTCCTCGTTCGATCAGGATTTTGGATCAACGATGCCGGTTCTTTGCCTTCCATGATCCAATGGATTGGCGTGCGGCAGGCCAATTCGACATCATTCGGCCACGGCGCCACATTTGCGATCAATAGCGACAATTTTTGCTTGTCGACGCCCCATTTGACATGGACGGTTTCGGAGCAAGGATCCGCGGACACTAGTTCTTGCAGCGGAGTTCGTGGCAGTGCTCGAAATCCAGCGAGTGTCTGGCGCAGTCCCAGAGGAAGACTTCCAGCGAGCAAATGGCCATTCAATAGGATGACAGCAGGATCCAATCGATCAATCGATTGTTGAAGCGCTGCGACCTGAGAACGACCGATGACCGACACGGCTGTGGGTGCATCGGATGGATCGGGAAGAATCGCCAAGCCGATCCGTCCGGCATGGGGTTCAAGCGAGATCCGGTCTTGTCCCGCTCGCGATTGTGCATCGACTTGCAAGGACAACGATCGGTTAGGCCCGTATTGTTGGCTCACCACCGGAATGATTGGAGGGTCCCTTGAAGCGGCTGGCCAAGAGGGGCCGACCAGACCGCTGGCGGCATCGTTAGCGAATGCGGATTGTGGCAGATCGACCAACAACAACGCGTGACCTTCGCATTGGCTCGCTAGGGTCTCGTAGAACAACCGCGAAGATTGATTTGCCCATTGTTGGAATTTGGCATAGACCGGTTGATTCATCCAGTTTGCAAGGTCGACCGGTACGGCGATTGGTGATCCGGTCTCAGCGGCAAATTGTCGTCCAACGGCCTCGCAGGGGAACGTCGTGGTATCGATCGGTCGAGCGTAACCGGACGCGCCGCAGGACAGCGCAATGCCACCAAAACAAGGATGCAACTTTGCTTCAGCAACAACCTCCGAGATCAACTTGGCGAGTGACACGCGGACACGACGATCGACAAAATGGTAACCCTCTGGGCGCGGATCACCGAGATCCGTTCGTTCGAGATCGGACATTGTCATGACGGGGTCAATGGCGATCATGACGTTACGGTCACAGCGGTCCATCAAGCTCATCAAGACGTCAAGGCATTCCGGTTCGATATCGCAAGAACGTTTGGCAGGCAAGAACAGCGACGAGTGAAACCAGCTGCGTCCTGCTTGGTTCGCAGGGATCAACACCGCGTTGGCGCCAAGTACAGCGGCGTATTCATTCAATCGCATGGTGGCCACATAGAGTCGATGCAGTGTGATCGACTCCTCGGTGAACTCGGAATTCGCATATCGGTCCACTTGGTCCATCGAAAGCTTATCGACCCAACGAAAATCATCCATCGCGATCGCTGAACACCGCGAATCACTTGGGTCAACGGCTTCAACGGGCGCTACCAAATCCGTAGGACCGCCTTTGATTTCAATCGATTCAATCGCTGCGTCGCGCGCGGGGTCAAGGTTGATGATCTGTAGCTGATCTTGCCCTTGTGGGTAGTACAGTACCGATTGCTGACGCCAGCCTTCTGGGTCGACCGAATGTCGATCTTCGGCGCGACGCTGATCTTGAATCACAAAGTCCGCAAGCGAGTGCAACGGGCGCGCTGTGTCGGCGTTGGCGGGTTGCGATCTTCCCAATCGCAATCCAATGTTGATCGGTCGGTTCGCTGGGTAGCGAACGGTGATGTGGTGAGGCGAGCCGACACGCAGTTTCGGCAACGGGGTTTCAAAGGTGCCATTGGGCGAAATTAGGCTTATCTGCTTGTCGCCGAGGGTGATTTCGCGAAACCGTGGAGCCTCGCTCGCAACTCGCGAAGGCATCCGAGGCGTTGGAATCAGAGGGTTCGATCGATAAGAGAAGAATTGCGGCACGGACCACTGTGAAGCATCGGATAGGTGAATCGTTTGAAGGGTGGGCCAAACGGAAAAATCAACTCGACCTCCCGTCGAAATCTTCGCCGGCAACACAACGATCGCCTTCCCGGTTCGTAAGATGGCGTCTTCACGTCGCCGAAGTCGCGTCCACAGTCGATCCGCGTGTACGATTTCGCAACGGATTTCATAGACCCCCGGTTCGATCGGCGTTCGATGGGACACCGCGACGGAGGGACTGTTGCCAGACGAGTCGATTGGAAAGGGAACGGTGTGGGACGCCATCACGTGGCGATCGCTTAGCCGGACCAGCGAGGACACCAAGTTTGGCGGCGCATCGGGGGACAAGCCTAAGGCCGGTAAGTCCAACCGGTGGGCGCGAACCGACATCGTGATGGGAGAATCCGCTTCGACGATTGGCGAACTCGTACTCGCCTCAATGCGAAACGCATCGGATGCCACTCGCTGCAGTGTCCATGCCGGTCCGTCGCTGTTGTGATGTTCCTGAAGTGCCAGTTGTCTGAGTGAGATTCGCGTGCCTTGCGGTTGCGAAACGGCGACGGATCCCGGCGACGGCGTCTCGTCGAGCGCGTTCACCTGAACCACAAGCTCTGCGTTGTCAGACGCCTGGACTCGAAACCGTGCTGCGCCCGAATTCGAGGGTTCGCGAGGCTCAAAGAACCACTCGTTGGCCGCAGTAGGGGTCCGAAAACTTCCGCAGCTTCTTGGATCCTCGCAACGGTTTTCGAGCGATGAGAGGATAGCGGGTTGTTGGGGATCGACCGCTTCAACGTGCACGCGCCACCGCTGGGGCGAGGCAGCAAGCCAATGGAGTTCGAGCGTTAAGTCCAAACCGGGCTGCACGGCCGTCTCGGCCGCATCACACGTGACCCACGTGGCTCCGGCAATTCCGAAAAAGAGAGCGCAGCAGAACAACACCGTCCTGAAAACCAGGACATTGGGCGAAAAAGGCCGGCAAAGACGTTCGTGTCTAGCCATTGACCGCCAACAGGCTTACCAATCCATGAGAATGCCACATCGAGGCGAAAATTGCCGAAGCAAGAATCGGTTCGTTCCTCGAAACGATGATTTGTTAGACGCACCCTACCGAGAAAGGGACGCGAGGGTAAAGACAGATTTCGGCCCGCTGCCCTAAGCCGAATCCTTTGACTCCTCCGCGGGCGGGTCCTGTTTTTGCGGCCAAGGGCTGTTCCACTCGGTCCAGGCATTCAAATAGGCGGCGTAGGCGTCGCAGGACTCGGCACGTTCCTCGATCCAAAGCCGCGTCTGTTCGACCAGCTGGATCTCCTTTTCCAGCGTCGTTTTCCCCATCATCACCATTGCTCGCAAAAAGACAAAATAGGTGTCGAGGACGTCACAGCGGCAATAATCGCTGATTGCCTTGTATTGCCCCTCGTCGGCTTGTTTTTGCACCTGGTCGCCGGTCACGTCCATCTTGCCCGGCTTGTTGATCAATTTGGAAACCAAGTTGAGCCCACCATTGCAGCGAGCCGCACCAAAATTGGTCAACAACTCCTGCAGATCCAAGTGAGCATCGGTGCTGAACCGGTTTCGTGGCGACCGATAACCATCGGACTTGAACCACGGCCCGATCGAAATGCCGAACCGAAAGGCGGCCAATTCCATGACCGGCAAGTCAAACGATCGCCCGTTGAAGGTTACCCATTGTGGCTTACCATACAATTCCCAACCTCGCCAAAAATGTTCGGTGATCACATGCGGTCGAAATTCCGGTTCATCGAGCGAGACGATATCGATCAAGCGAAAATCGGACGCGATCTTGGCAATCACCACGGAAATGGGAATCTGATACGTGTGCGGGATGAACGTCGTCCCGTTGAGCTCGACAAGCTCGTCCTGATAGGTGGCAATCGCTTGCTCGGCCGTAAGACCCTGGCCACCATAGCGCACCGCCGAAATGAGGTCCCCGTCCGCGATGCTCTCAACGTCGAAGATCAAATGAGACACTTTCTCGGCCATCGGAAACCTTAGCGATCGATTGGGATTCGAAGTCCACCTCGTTTTCGCTTCCGAGGTAGGCTGTCGAGCTGATGACCGATAGGATATCAAATTCGGATCGCTCACGCACCCTTGTAGCCTGTTCGTTCGATCCTTACCCCCCTTGCCTACGCTGTAACTCGCTATGAATCGAATCACGATCAATCGTTCACGACTACTCGATCGCTTTCTCCGCTACGTCCGCATCGATACCGCCGCGGACCCCAACAGCGATCGATATCCCAGCACGGAAAAACAACGTGACTTGGCTCTGGTGTTGGCCGAGGAACTAACCGCGATGCCCCTTACCGATGCCCATGTCGATGATAACGCTTTGGTGTGGGGAACCGTTCCGGCAACCAACGGTGGAAACACTCCCACGGTCGCTTTCGTGGCGCATCTCGATACGTCGCCCGAGGCTCCTTCGCATCAGGTTTCCCCGCAAGTGATTCACGCCTACGCCGGTGGAGACATCAGCTTACCCTCCGGTAACGACATTACGGTTGCCGGCTGTCCCGCACTCCAAAAACTGATCGGCAAAACGCTTGTCACCAGCGACGGAACGACTTTGCTTGGCGGTGATGACAAAGCGGGCGTTGCCATCATCATGGAGTTGGCACATACGCTGATCGAAAATCCGCAGTTACAACATGGCGATGTCCGTTTGTTGTTTACATGTGATGAAGAAATCGGCCGAGGAACCGACAAGATCGATCTCGAAAAAGTTGATGCCATGGTTGCCTACACCCTCGACGGCGGCGGCGCAGGAGTGATCGATGTCGAAACCTTCTCAGCGGATGCCGCGACGGTTCGTTTTACCGGTCACAACATCCATCCGGCGATCGCCAAAGGGGTGATGGTCAATGCAATGCGAGCGGCTGCGGACTTTGTGGCCAAGTTGCCTCGGACAAAACAGACACCGGAAACCACATCGGAGCGAGATGGTTTCATTCATCCTCACACCCTTCGCGGTGGCGTCGGGGAAGCGACCGTGGAATTGATCCTGCGTTCTTTTGATACCGACGAACTGGTCACGCTTGCAGAGATCGTTCGCCAAACCGCCGACGCGGCAGCCGAGGGGACCCCAGGCGTCCAAGTTGATGTTGCGGTACGACGCCAATACCGAAACCTGCGCGAAGGACTCGAAACGCTGCCTCAGTCGGTTGGCTTAGCGGAAAAAGCGTTTGAAAACCTGGGGCGATCATGCACCCAAGAGATCATTCGCGGTGGTACCGATGGCAGCCAGTTGACGGAAAAGGGTTTACCCACCCCTAATCTTTCCAGTGGCCAGCACAACATCCATAGCGTCACAGAATTCGCCTGCCTTGACGAGATGGTTGAGGCGACCGAGCATTTGATTGAACTGCTTTCGCTGTGGAGCGACCAACGCTGCTAGAGTGGGGGCTTAACGCATTCTCATTTTCCTTTCGCAAAAAGTACTATGCCAGATCTCAATAAAGACCTCGTCCACGCTGCCATTGAATCCTATCCCGATCCGGAAACGGGACGCCCGATGGGTTCGATGGGCCAAATCAAAGAAATCAGCATCGAGGGGGATACTGCGAAGATCACGCTCGCAATCACCTCTCATTCGCGTCCGATTGCGGACGAAGTGGCCGATGCGATCGAGTCCAAGGTGACCGCATCCATCCCAGGGACTCGCGTGAACGTGTCGTTTGTCGATCACCCGCGCCCACCCGCGCGTTTGGGGCAAGTGGGTTTGCGGGTCAAAAGTGTGATCGCGGTGGGCAGTGGCAAAGGAGGTGTTGGTAAGAGCACCGTGGCGGCGTCCCTTGCGCTGACGCTGCGACAACTTGGCGCATCGGTTGGGTTGATGGACGCGGATGTGTACGGCCCAAGCATTCCGCATCTGCTTGGTCTCTCTGGACGGCCGTCGGTGAACGCCGAGAAAAAGATCGAACCGATCATGCTCAAAGAGCCGGCTTCGCTACCTCCCATGCCCGTCATGTCGATGGGGTTCTTGGTTGAACCCGATCAGGCTGTGATTTGGCGTGGTCCCATGCTGCATGGATCGATCAACCAGTTTCTAAGTGACACCCAATGGGGTGAACTCGATTACTTGGTGATCGATTTGCCTCCAGGGACCGGTGACGTTGTCTTGACGCTCTCTCAAGCACTACCGTTGGCCGGATCGGTTGTGGTTTGCACTCCTCAAGAGGTCGCGCTACTGGACGCGATCAAGGCGATTAGTATGTTTCGCAAAGTGAACATTCCAATCTTGGGCATGGTGGAAAACATGAGTGGCTTTCAATGCCCCGATTGCGGCAAGAGCTACGACATCTTTGGACGTGGCGGAGCGCGAGACAAAGCTGAAGAGCTCAAGGTGCCCTATCTCGGCGGCTTACCGATCGATATCGGGATCCGTACCGCCGGCGATGAAGGACGTCTGGCAGAAATGATTGCGGGCAACAGCGCCGCGCGGGCGCCCATTGAAGCGATCGCAAAAGCACTGGTCCGAACGATCGCAGCACGCGCGGCCCATAACCCACCGAAACCATCGCTTCCCACGTTGTAGTGCCCATTTGCTTGACCAAGAGGCTCACGAGCGGCACGGCTTGCTGCCAAAATGGCACTCTGTGTTGCCGGATTGTCCCGGAATCACGGTGATCTAACAAAAAAGCCGCATCAGAGTGAACTCTGACGCGGCTTTTTTCAAAACTTTGCATCGACTCCGAAGAGAAGAACAAACCTGAAGACTAACGACGCTTCTTAGCGGCCTTCTTCTTGGTTGCTTTTTTCTTCGTAGCCTTCTTCTTGGTTGCTTTCTTAGCAGCCTTCTTCTTGGTTGCTTTCTTAGCAGCCTTCTTCTTGGTTGCCTTCTTCTTAGCAGCCTTCTTCTTCGTTACTTTTTTTGCAGCCTTCTTCTTGGTTGCCTTCTTCGTAACTTTTTTCTTCGTTGCTTTCTTCTTGGCCATGTTTTCCTCCGCTAGGAAAGGAAACGCTGGCGAGTCCTTGTGACTTTTTCAAAGCTTGACGCCTTTTAAAAGCCACCGGCCACGGCTCACCAATCGTCACAATGGAAGTTGAATCTCAAAGCTTTGTTGAAGTCCTTCAACGTTGCTTTTGCTTTCAACCGTTTAGAAACTGCGCGTAACTGTACGTGCTTCTCAGAATTTCGCAACATCTTTTTGTAAAAAAAACGCTTGCAAAGCAAAAGTTTTTTTAGTACGCGTGATGCGAACTTGCATTTTGAAACTGCCATGCATCGCAAATATCTCGTGTTCAATTCGTTTGATTTTCGTAGAGACGAGCAACGAACTTTGTTGATTCTGTCCATCCCATTACGTTCGTTGGCTACATCAGTAACGCCACGTTCCATTTTGCTGTAGCATTTGAAAATTCGAGTAAGCCAACGAAAAAAACAAGATCGCCATAAACATCTGCCCGTTCTTGAAACCGTAAACGGCAAGCAGTCCTGCTGCGAGTACACTCACCCAAAGTGCTTGCTCACGGCGACCACCGAAGATCAACACGAGCGAGTTCGAGATGCGTCCGCCATCGAGTGGCCAAACGGGAACTAAATTTAGCAGCGCCCACACGACACTTGGCCAAACATAAAACGTTACCAGCGAAAATAGTCCTGCACTTTCGATCGGTTTTCCGTCGAGAACCCCTGGGAATCGATCGAGACCGACGGGCATCAATTCGAAGGCCGCAACGCGGTAGCCCGATCCTTTGACGATTCCTACCAAGACAAACGCAGACGCCAATTGCGCGAGGGGACCCGCCAATGCGATCCACAAGTTTTCTTTCTCGGTTAGGCGAGAAAACGGTCGCGTGGTGCCCGTGGATCCGATCGGCACCGCGAGGCCACCGAAGTGATACAGTACGATCGCAGAATGGACCCCGCATTGACGAAATGCCAATGCATGGCCGAGTTCATGGATCAGAATGGAGACAAGCAAACAGAGCGCCCAAAGCAATAGCAGTGGTGCTCGACCTGGGCTAGCGTCTTGAAACGCATAGTCAACCAAATCGACCAAACTGTAGCCAAAAATCGCTGCTCCAAGCCAAAAAGTCCATGCGATGCGGATGGGGAACCCGAACAGTTCGAAGCGTAGATCGTAGGGCGATTCCGCTGGTTCTTGAAGCAACATTGACGCTATGAATCCCTTGTGAGTACCAACCTGGATGAAATCAGTGCGAACGATGAAATCAGTGCGAACGATGAAATCAATGCGAACGTGGTACGGTGGTGTAAGTTTTCTTCGGGCGGTAGCACGCTACCGCTCGCTGAGAGCCCCCTCGTTGAGAGCGGCAATTTCCCACCCTCTACAATAGCCCTTTCATTCGCTCGCTGCGATCATAGACATTGGGGGTGGGATGGGCGATCTCGCCAGGGCGAATTCGCGATTTGTCGAGCAACAATCGCATGCTGTCCGCAGTGAAAAGATTGGGCACCACGACGTCACCGCGGCGAAGTCGGTACAAAATGCACCCTTTGCGGCGCACAAAATACATGCCAAAGACTTCGCCGATGAACAACTCGCGTTCCATCCCCACTCCAACCGTCTCAACGGGGTCACCGATATCAAGACCATCCGATTCGACCTGCAACCACAGACAGGGTTTCAAGCGGAACCGAACTTGCCCGTATCGGTAATGGTAATACGTTCCGTCAAAGGATTCGCGGCGAAACACCCGCTCGCTGGGGATACGCCGCGTCACGATCTGAACGTCTTGGGGATGAATGAAACCTTGACCATTCTCGGGCCAACGGGGAAAGCATCCATAATCTGGCAACGATGGCCGCACCGGTACACTCGCAGAGTCGAGGGAAGTTCAAGTCGATCGTCTATCTACTTTAACAAATCCTGCTCTCGTCAACACGGCGATTGCTCGATGTCGACCGACCGCTGTAAGGCAGCGGATCCATTCATCGGTTCTACGTTCCTGCTTGGATCCCTCTGACGGCTGTGTCGCACTACGGGATGATGAGCGTACCCGCAGTGATCGCGACGGCTTCGGCGACGACGGCTTTCCGTTCGTAGGGCGGACGCTGCAAGTAAGCCGGAACACAGGATCCGGTTCGGTAATACCCCAGCGTGTACTCGCAGTCGCACGGATGCTGGACCGTTGCCAAATAAGGCAGCAGCGGAACGGTGCCGAAGAATCGCACGCCCGCAAGGATCGGTGTCCAGTGAGGGCATCGTTCGTGACCATGTCGCTCTAGCATCCGATCTTCAAAGTATCGAGGGTAGGAAAACGTATTGGGAGCCGCCCAGGTCCGCATCGCCCAAGTCCAATTGCCTTCGCGTTCGATTCCTGATTCGGCCAACGGGGCCAGCGGCTCGGCTGTGTCGGCACGAAACCCAGCGGGCGTGCGGCCGTTCCCGATGTCGGCTGTTGCCGTCGTTGCGGCCGCAATCGTTGGCAACTCAAACCGACCGTTGACCACCTCGGGTTTGCGTCCCTGCGATTCCCGTTGGTCCATCAGGTTGCGTTTCGGTTGCGGCAGTTTCTCATCCTTTTCGTCCTCAAGGGGCGGTTTGTCTGCCTCCGTTTGGTCGTCGGTTTCATCTCCGTCGGTCCCGATCAAATCCAAAGTATCCTCTTCCGCAATCATCGAAGCCAAGCTAGTTTGACGAAATGCAGAGGGCGGAAGCTGGATCGCGGTGTCGTTGGCGACCGGCACGACAAGGATTCGAGCGTCATCGCCTCGTAGCAGTTTTAGCGAATCGACCGAGCTGCTGCGCGGTTCGGTCTGCTTCAACATCTGTGCAAAATCCGACTCGTCTGCCAAGACGTTTCCGCCCCAAGAAAGACAGCTTGCCACTGCGGCGACGCAGCCCAACCAGCGCATGCGTCTTGAGTACGATCGGAGGACAATCTCGTTTACTTGTTGCGTCGCATCCATGCCACGTTTCTCCCGGGTCATTGCAGCGGTGTCGATTTACGACCGATCTGGCTGCTGCTTGGTGAATCTCGGAGCGGCGTGCGAACCAAGCCACACTCGTTCCAGTTGTATGGATTCGACCTTTGGACACAAAAAAACGAGTGGCGCTACGGGGTCGCCGCACAACCGATACAACAAGGATGAGCCGAACCAGCAATTCAAAATAACCGCGATCTATTTCACGATGTTTTTTGGGTCGCTGTCACTTGGCGTCTTCTCCGAATCCTTTTTTTCGTCCAACTTTGCCTGATCGATAAAGTTGAGGGAGGCGCTGTTCATGCAATATCGTTTGCCCGTGGGCGCCGGACCGTCATCAAAAACGTGTCCCAGATGGGCTCCACACCGCGAACAATGTACCTCGACCCGAGTGTAGACGAGCCGCCAATCGTTCCGAAAACCGACCTTTTTCTCATTGAGCGGCGCATAGAAACTCGGCCATCCCGTACCCGACTTGAACTTGGTCTTGCTGCTGAAAAGCGGCAAGTCGCAAACGACGCAGTGGTACATCCCCTCTTTCTTGTTGTCCCAGTATCGATTGCGAAACGCCGTTTCGGTTGCCTCGTTCTGCGTGACGTTGAACTGGATCCGACTGAGCGAGCGAAGTAGCTCCGCCTTCGTTTTGGGCTTGTAGGGCTCCGTATCCGCCTTCTCCTCCGCCTCCGTTTCCAATGCCGATTCGTCTCCCAACGCCACGTCGCGGTCGCTGAGGCCGATTGCCGAAAGCAGTAGCGTTAACGCGGGCAGCAGCACGAGCAGAGGAGTGAGCTTCATCGAATAAGTTCCTGTCGAGTGGTTGGCAAGACGAATCGTCGCTTCCTTCATTATCACCCACTGTCTAGTGAATTGTCCAGTTTTTACTTGCCACGTTGGTGGCTGAACATCCACTGGTAAAGCTCAGGCGTTGCGTAGGCGGACGACCAGCTGTTGTGATTGATGTGCTCCAGAGTTGTGAATCGAATCTTCTTTCCACCCGCTGCTTTGATCGCATCGACCATTTCTTGAGACTTCTCGAATGGCACGACCGAATCGTCGGTGCCATGAAACGCCCAAATCGGCACGTCCACTAACTTGCTTCCATCCTCGGGATTGCCGGCTCCGCAAATCGGAGCCACGGCCGCAAAACGATCCGGATGGTCCGCTGCCATTCGCCACGACCCGTAACCGCCCATGCTCAATCCCGTCAAATAGACGCGATCCTGGTCGATACGATACGTCGAAGTGATCGAATCGAGCAGTTCTCCCAGCAGCGATTGTTGTACCGGCGAGCTCCAAAAATCGTCTTTGGGACACTGAGGCGAAACCAAGATGTACGGTAGCTCGTCGCCTCGTTCGGCCATCATCGGCGGCCCCCATTTTGCAACCAGACTGAGTGGCCCGTTGCTCTCGCCTCGTCCGTGCAGAAACAGCATCAACGGGTACGGCTCCGTCGACTCGGCATAGCCACGGGGAAGGTAGATCAAGTAGGGGACACCAACGGAGTCCTTCCAGGAAAAGGTCTGTTCGACCTGCTTGCCGGCCGCGGGTTCGGCCGCGGCGTCATCAGCTTTTCCGCTCGACAGGCAAATGACGGTGGAAAGAAACGAGAACAAAAGGTACTTTGCGGTGGAAGGCATGTTGAAATTGCTCGAGAACCAAAGGAAAGAAAGTTGTGAAAGCGAATCGCTCTGGGACCTGGTAAAGTGTAACAGAGCGAGTCTATCCTAATTCAAGTGAGGTGCACGATGTCTCCGGCAACCCCGTGGTCGCGAACTGCAGTCCGCGCAAAGCTGTCGACGAGTCGGTTCGATTTGGTTTCCAGCTTCTTGCTTGCCTTGGTTTGGTTTGCCGGCACCTTGGTTTGCGTTTTGCTCCTGATCTGGGTCCTGGGTCGCGCGGCGTCGCCCGTTCCCGTGCCGCCAAGCCCGGCTGCCGTCTCATCGGTCGCGTTACCACACGATCGGAGTGTCGATGCAGGCTTCGAGGTGCCGTCGGATGTCGAGGTTGCTGAACTGATCGCTCCGTCGCTCCAGGAATCGATTCGTGCGGTGACCCGAGCGGTCCGAAAGGTCGCGGTGTCGGTTGATCACCAGGGTGGATTTCCGGAGCGATTGAGAGCCGGCGTTTCACTTCGTGTGGGTCCCACTCTCGCACAGGAAACGGTTTCAAGATCGGATCGTTGGCATCTTCAGTTCACGGCAAACCGTCTCGAAGACTACGCGAAACAGCTGGATCATTTTGGGATCGAAGTCGGTGTCGTTGGCGGGTCGATTCAAGGTGTGGATGTTGCACGCCAACTTTCCGGGGACCCGGTCAAGGAACGAATTCTCGACAGCGCAAGTGAAAAACGGCTCTACTTTCGCTGGACGACGCCCAGTCCACTGATGCAATACGATCAAGCGTTGCTGTTGCGTGCTGGTATCGACTCGGAAGATCGGCACGTGTTGAAGTTCATTCCCGCCACGCTTGAGGAAACGCTTGCCAAGACGGAGCTTGATTATGCGATCACGCACGGGCGCAAGTCAGCGCACGAAATCACCAAGACCGTTTTTGAAAGTGTGCCGACTGCTAACGGTTATGCTTTTATCGTGGTTTCGCAGCGGTACCGTCGTGTTCCTCAATCAGGAGACTGAAGCAGAATCGGTAGAAGCTATTCTGTATCGCCGGCGTAGAACTTTCTTGCCGCGCGGTGCAATGCCAATCCTTGCCATTCGGCTGCCTGCTTGCGTGAGATCAAACCGACGCATAATTCGGGTGGTTGGTAAAGGATTTCAAGGGCTGCGGTGACTAGGTCGGCGGGCGTGTCGTGACGCGCTGCCAAGAATGCGGTCGTTCCCACGGTCGCGATCCCTGCGGCTGGCAGGTTGGAATGGGGGTAATCGGCTGATTCAATCGTCATCGGTCGCAGCGTAGGATGCTGGAGCGAAATCGAAATGGCGGAGGGAATCGGAACCAACTGCCAACGGTTGCTTTCCAGCAATCCCACCAACAGCGGGCTACCGCGACCGATGCAAAGCACCGCAGCGTCCGGTGCGTCGTCTGAAGCAAGCTCGCGCCATGGGATCACCTCTCGGGGCAACACCTCGGGAGTCAAATCAAGCGAGTCAAACAGCATTTCTGCGGTGGCACGCGATCCGCTGCCCACGGGGCCGACCGCAACGCGATGCCCGGGTAAATCGGTGAGCGAAGTGATTTCTGAATCGTGTCTCGCAAGAACATGGACGGCTTCATAAAACAGCGGAGCTACGACGCACAGCTCATCACCATTGACAGCCGACGCTTGCATCGGCGCCAACGAAACTTCGTGATGCAACAAACGGTCACGATTGTCGATCGATCCGTTGCTGGCCGTCACCGCGGTCGTGACGTGATAGCGAGAAATCAAGCGTTCTGCGATCTTGGCGGAAACCTCATTGTAAACGCCGTCTTCCAGCCCTCCGGCGATGGCGACGGTTGCTGGAATCGAATCGCGATTACGGTTCCACAACACGGAGATTCCGGCTGCTGCGAACGGAGTCAGTAACAGCAGCAACAGCATCGCGGCTTGAAATCGCCGGTGCGAAACCGACGTGTGGACCATCCGTCGTCCGGAAAGGGCCGCAACCAATGGCACGCCTTCGAGCCACTGCCAGAGCTTAACGGGCATCGATCGTGGCCGCGCGGCAATGGGACGACCTTCTAAATGCGCCTCCAGATCCTCGGCCAACTTGGATGCGGAATCGTAGCGTTTTTTTGGGTCTTTCTCTAAGCACTTCGCGACAATCGTTTCCAAGTCCATCGAAACATCGGCCCGTAGCGAGCGAAGCGACGGTGCTGGGTTGTGTACCACTTGCAGCAACGTTTGAACCACCGTGTCGGCCATGATGGGGGGGCGGCCGGTGATGCATGCAAACAGGATGGCTCCGAGTGCATACACGTCACTGTGTCGGGTCGCTTGGTCGCTGAATCCACCGGCTTGCTCAGGAGCCATGTAGTGCGGTGTTCCTACGGCGGCGCCTGTTCCCGTCACGCTGCTGTCCGAATCCATCCGCTTGGCTAGGCCGAAATCGGTCACGTGGATTCTGTCGTGCTCGTCGATCATCACGTTGGCCGGTTTCAAATCGCGATGCAACACTCCGTTTTGATGGGCGTGATGGATGGCACGAGCAACGTCACGGACGTAACGGACCGCATCCCTGGGGGCCAGCGGGCTCTCTTGAATCCGCCGCTGTAAATCAGTGCCACGGATGAATGCCATCGAGAAAAAATGGTGTCCTGCGCGTTGACCAAAATGATAGACCGGTACGATGCCCGGATGGCTCAACTTGGCGGCCGCTTGAGCTTCGGTATAGAACCGGCGCACATCGGATTCGTCGGCAAGCATTCCGCCTCGGATCATTTTGACAGCGACCATGCGGTCGAGTTCCGTTTGCCGGGCAAGGTAGACGACGCCCATGCCACCTTTGCCGAGGATTTCCAGCAGTTCATAGTCGCCTAGGTTGAACGGCAACGTTGGTCCATGGTCACCCTTTTTGCGGTGTGCCATGGGCAGTGTCGCTGCGGGATCCACGTTGGATTGTTCCCCGACGGCAGCCGAAGTGGCAATCGTTTCCGCCCCGCCGGCAAGCAGCGATTCCTCGGAAGCATGACTCGCAGAGGATGCTGCGGCGCCGACCCTGCCAACGAGATCGGCAGCTTCCATCAATTGTCGCAACTGATCGGCGACCTCAGGAAACTGTTTCAAGAAATCGTCACGGCTTGTCATTTCGCCGTCATCACACGATCGCAAGTACGCGGCAAAGGCAGCGTCAAGCGGATCCGCTTCGTCGGGAGCTTCGTTTTCAACCATGCAGAACGTGTCGGGCTTCGAAAGAGAGGGGCGTTACGGAACGGCCTTGTTTTACCTCAGGCACAACTCAGCTGCGGTGAGGGGCGAAAAAAATTGGAACTTTCACAGCCATGGGCTCATATCGGCATCCAAAATGGTCCGCATTTTTTGCAGTCCGCGTTTCAGCAGTCCGGCCACTGCGGTGTCACTTTTTCCCATCCTTTCGACGATTTCTGCCAGCGACAGGCCTTCCATGTAACGCAGCCGGATCGCCTCGGCTTGAGTTTCAGGTAACTGATGCAGCGCTTCGAGCAGCGCAAAGGTCGCTTCGCCCCGGATCGCGACGCCGCTCGGGCTTGTCGTGCTTCCCGGCAATTGAGCGATCCAACCGCCACCGGCGGAATCGCCCTTGATCGGCTTGTCGCCCTCGATCTCGCGTTTGAGTGACCGTTTTTGTGTTGTCACATGGCGTGTTACCGCCGTTGCGACGTTGTTCTTCAAAATCCCGCGTAGCCAGCCCGCAAATTCCGCAGGGCTCTCGCCGCGAAACGAACTCAAGTCACGCTTTGCTTCCAAAAAGGTCAACTGAACGATGTCGGATGGATCGATCCGCCGTCGCAATCGTTCAGACAAGTAGCGATGGGCGAGCATCAGCAGAAAACCACGATACTGCTCAAGCAAAACACCAAACGCCTCGTTGTCCCCCGCCTTCGACGCGACGACGAGCTGAGTGGTTGAGCCAGGTTTATCCACAATCGGTCGCCCGGATACGAACAGGTTGGAAGGGAGGAACAGCCCCGCTTATTGTAGTCGCTCGCAACCACTCACGTCGAGCTATTGTCGCTGGGCATCCACGACGGCATCGACCACCACTCGATCATCGTACTGCGTTAACGTCGCTTGGCCACCTCGAAACCACTGCAACAGGGGTGGTGTGTAGCCAAGCGGCGGATCGATTGGCGGCCGATTGGCAGCCCATGCCGTGCTCTTCCAATGGAATGCGTCCGCGTCATACAGATAGCGGCCGCCGAGCGTGCATTGCAAATCCGTGCCAAAAATATCAGCGATCGATCCCATGGCCTGATCTGGGTTGACCTTCAATTGTCGCGAAAGCATGCCCAAGAATTGTGCTCCCGCGGCACTGGTCTGGGAGCTGCGATGGTACAATTGGTCCGTCACCCAGCCTTCCAATTGGCTTCCCACTAAGTCTCCGATCCGAGCTCGAACTTGAGCTGCGTCTTCGACTTCAACCGATGCCCAATAGGGCAAGCTTGCCGTCAAGATGTCTGGGAAGAACGACAGCACGCTAAAGCCGCCGCCCGTGTAGCGATACAATCCGCCAATCAACCGGGTCATACCGGGCCCGACCGGTGTGCCTCGACCGATACCCAGTGGCAAACGATCGAGTGCACCTGGCAGGGGCCACGCTCCGAGGTAACCCGGCAACTGACGCAGCGATCGATACGATTTTAGCAAGCCATCAAAGTCTTCGAGATCGGGTGGCGACGAATCCTTGATGGCGGCAAACAAGTGCGTCGGGGGCCCTAGCAGCTCCGATGCAACGTGTGCTTGAGCAGCGACAAGGTCGTCCGCTGCGAATTGAATCGCCACTCGAGTGGGCGGGCCAAGTTGTTGTGCCCATTTGCCGTACTGGGCCGGCGTCAGCGGAGCCACTTCGGCGTGAATCGATAGCCTTTCCAGCTTCGGGGTATCGTCCTTGCCGTCCGACACCCCCTCGCGACGTACGCCGATCATGATCGGATCCATATGGGAAAAACGGTTCGAATAGGCCGCGGCGATCGTCTCGTACCAGGCGGCTTCCTCCGCCGTGACCGACTTCATCTTCACGTCGGCGATTGGCAGGAATCGTCCTCGCGCTCCACGGCGTGTGTCGATCAAGCCAGCGCCAAGCGAGACCACACCGCTGCCATCGCTGCGCTGGCTGAAATCCGCCGGCAGGTACCCTGCGGCAACCAGTTGATCGATCGATTGGATCGGGTTCCCCTCGGCTGCCGACGCCATGCGTGCCAGGTGCACCAGTGTGATCTCGGCTTGCGAAGCAAGTCGACGGCGCAGTTCGATCAAGTATTCGGGCGATACCAATCCTTGCATCATCCGAGGCGACAGGTAGGCGAACACCGTATCCTCACGCTCCAATGGCATCAATTGACGTGTCAATTGAAACTCGGGTGACTGAGCCAATGACGGCGCCCCGGCAGCAACTTCCAAGAATCGTTGCACGAGCGTTTTGCTGTTGGTGACCAAGATCATGTTGCCGTTTTCGACCAGAAACGATCGCACTCGGTTATCCGCACTTCGCAAAAACGAAACCGACTTGCCGCCAATCCGCGTGTCACTTAGCTTGATCGTTTCGTCGCTACCTGCTCGTGTGCTGCGATCGTTTTGGAGCGACGAGCGAAACAGAAATACATTGCTGACCTGGAAAAGGACGCCGATCGATGCACCGTCGTTGAGGAACAAATCACGACCGATGATCGCTTGGTCTTCAATCATGGTGGGGCCAAGCATGCGGGACATCTGCGTCATCTTGAGATTCAGCTGCGATTCGAGCGATTCGGTCGCTTGAGTGCGGAAGCCTCGGAGCGTTGCCATTCGTGAAAGATCTCCACCGTATTCGTTTGACAAATCGGTGAACCAGAGATAGTTTTCAAACGAGCCGTAACGAAGATAGAAGCACTCCGGTGGCACACTGCCGGCAAGCGGCTCGACCGGTATCGAGGGGGATTGTGGTGGCCGGTTCCCCTGTGGAAAGGAAGGTGCCCACGAGGGCGCTGCGGGCAGGGTGACTTTCGTGCTGGCCAGGGGGTCGGCTGACATGCGGCCGGCAGCCGCCTGGCGAAACACGACTTCTTTTTCGTCCTCGGCACCTGCGATCAGCTTCAAGGTTGAAACCAGTGCGTCTTCATTGGAAGGATGCGTTTCGTACCAATCGGGTAGCGGTAAACGCAATCGGCCTGACAACATCGCAACCAGGTAGGTTTCAACCCAAGGTGGATAGTCGCTCAAATCGATTTGCGTTTTGACTCCCGTGGTGTAGTCGGCCCACCATTGTCGAAGCCGTTCGTCATGCAGCAACGGCTCCTTTTCGGGAACCAGTTTGTATTGCCCAATCGGTCCATCGGAATCACCGAGCGTCACGAGGAAGGGTTCGTCCGAGGGAAACAAGAACGAAACCCGTCGGGCCACTGTCGCTTCCTTGTCTTGGTCGGCGCCGGTGAGTTCGCGAATCAGACTTCCCACGCGGCCCAGCAGCCTTCCGCGCCCCGGCTGCGGGACCGGACGTTCAGAGGGGGGAGTCACACGCATACGGACCTCGCTCGAGGCAGGGTACAGCACCTGGCCCGCCGAGCCGGTGGCTCTCAACCGCGGCAGCGAGCCCACAGGGACCGGCGAGGCGAGAGGGATTTCGATCGTCGCCACGCCAAGCGGGTTGCCCGATACGGCCGAAACCATCACCTCGGCCGCCTCTGCCAACGTCGTAAGCAGGCCAAAACAGACGGTAAGTAGCAGCGTGTTTGGCGAGAAAGAGAGCGTGTTGTTCATGGGATGCGAGTGAAAGATCGAGAGAGAGGATTGGAACGTGCCGGGGGTCGCTATCAACGGGCGTTCCGCGATAATAGCGGTCCTGGTATCACGCGTGAAACAAAAAACGGAGCGGAGCGGGCCAACGGTCCCTCGCAAACCGGATTGCTGGCGACTTCCAAGGAGAGACCCGGCTTGTCGTTTTGCGCCCGATCCTGATCGCCCCATTTTGTTCGCCTTCCAACAAGGATAGTCATACCGTGGATAGTCCGTCACGTAGCGGTGTTTTTCAAGCCCAAACCGATAAGCGACTCGAAGCGTTTGCCGAGAGCATCAGCTTCGACCGCCGGCTGTATCGCCAAGATATCCGCGGCTCCATCGCCCACGCCGACATGCTCACCCAGCGTGGAATGCTCACAAATCAAGAATGCGAGACGATTCGGGACACTTTAAAGGAAATCGAGCAAGAACTCGATGCGGGCACGTTTCCGATTTCGTTCGAGCTTGAAGATATCCATATGCATGTCGAGCAAGCGCTGATTGACCGTGTTGGCGACGTGGGACGCAAGCTGCATACCGCTCGAAGCCGAAATGATCAGGTGAGCACCGACGTGCGGATGTGGGTTCGCGAGGCACTCGATCAGGTGGACTCGCGACTGCTGACGCTGCAACGAGCCTTTTTGACGCGTTGTGATCAAGATTTTGATGTGATCTTGCCAGCCTACACCCATCTGCAACGCGCCCAGCCGGTCCTCGCACCCCACTACTGGCTGGCATACATCGAAAAGCTGCAGCGTGATCGAGGCCGTGTTGGTGATTGTCGGCGCCGCTTGAACGAATGCCCACTGGGGGTTGCCGCCGTAGCCGGTACGACGTTGCCGATCGATCGTGACCAGACTTCCGAGACGCTTGGTTTTGATCGGCCAACGGCGAACAGTTTGGACACCAGCAGCGATCGTGACTTTATGCTCGAAAGTGCGTTCGTCCTGTCACTGATCGCCTCGCACTTAAGTGGTTGGGCCGAAGAATGGATTCTTTGGAGCACGGTGGAGTTTGACTTCATCAAGTTGCCCCAAGCGTTCTGTACGGGCAGCAGCATCATGCCGCAGAAGGTCAATCCCGACACCTTGGAACTGACTCGTGGCAAGTCGGCACGCGTCATGGGCAATCTGCAAACGTTGATGTTGTTGGTTAAGAATTTGCCGCTTGCCTACAACCGTGACTTGCAGGAAGACAAACCACCGCTCTTTGATTCGTTTGATACCGTCATCGCATCCCTTGAATTGGCTGCGCCCATCGTCGAAGGATCCACGCTACGTCGCGAATCGATTGCCAATGGATTGGAACGTGGCTACCTCGACGCAACGACCTTGATGGAGTGGATGATCCGCAAGGGGATGCCGCAACGGCGAGCCCATCACTTGGTCGGTGCGATTGTGGGTGAAGCCATGAACCAAGAGGTCGCGTTAAACGAACTGCCGCTGGAGGTGTTGCAGTCGCACGCACCAGAAATTGACGAATCGGTGTTCGAGATTCTGGGCAGCAAGAACGCGGTCGCGGCGTTCGTCAGTTATGGATCTACCGCACCCGATCAGGTGCAAAAGCAGATCGATCGATGGAAAAGTTCCCTAAGCTAGACGAGCTCGCAGGCCGCTGCCACAACATCGGACCAATTCCCCAGTTGTTGTTGTCGAATCAGCGTCATGGACGGATACCAAGGCGTTTGATTGACGTCGGTGAGCCAACGCCAATCAGGAACTTTGCCTAGCATCAAGAGGACGTTTACACCCATCGCACCGGCCAGATGTGCGATCGCGGTGTCGCTGGTGACGACCACGTCCAGATTTCTAAGGACGGCTGCCGTGTCCATAAAGGCGCCACCGGCCGTGTCAAAGTCGCTTGGCAAACTGAGAATCGAATCGGCAAAGGAACACGATTCCATTTGCTCGATCCCATCCCCGAATTGCAAGCTGATCAGCGAAGCATTTGGGATCGACTCCAGCGGCGCAAGCGTTTGCAGCGGAATACTCCGATAGACGTCGGCATGATGCTCGGGGTTGCCTTGCCAGTTGATTCCGATGCGACGCCCGTGGGGCACTTGCCTGGCAAGCCATTGTTTCCAATGATCGATCGCTACATCGGACACCCGTAGATACCCCTGGCCCTCTGAAAAGAGCTCTGTCGCGTACGCTAAGTTCCCCGTTTTCCCGAACCAGCGGTCGACCACATCGATCAAGGAAGCGTGATAGTCAACGGGAGGAACGACGGAACCGGTGGGCAACAGCAGGTCGATTCCCGCAACGCTTGAGAACAGCGGCAGCATGTTGCTGTCACACTGCACGTAGACCGTGGCGCCCGCTTTCTTGAGCACGGCTGCGACTCGAATGAACTGGATGGCGTCGCCACGGCCTTGTTCGGGATACAGCAAGATGGATTTCCCCGCGAGATCTTCACCTTGCCACACCGCTGCGGTGACTTGTGGTCGATACGTGCCTGGCATGGCCCATCGCCATCGGTACTCGTTCCATCCGAGCTCGTAATGGCCCAGTAGCAAATGAATGACTCCGAGGTTTCGGTGAAGTTCCGCGTTATTCGGATCGACCTTCAACCCTTCTTCGTACCATTTCAGTCCTCGCTCCACTTCACCGCTCCAAATCCACAACGTCCCTCGGTTCTTTAATGCGGACAAATAGCCGGGTTGCTGGTCGAGTGCGGTTGCGAGCGCCTGTTCTGCCTGATCGATTTTTCCCAACATGCGCAGCGAATTGCCCAGATTGTTCCATGCGATTGGGAATTGCGGCTGGAGGGCTAACGCTTCGCGGTATGCCGCGACCGAATCGTCAAAGCGTCGCTGATCGAACAAGGCGATCCCCAGATACACCAACGCGTTTGCGTTTTGAGGAGCATGAGCAAGCACATGACGGTAAAGCTGCATGGCTTCATCGATTCGGCCGCCTTGATGAAGGTTCCAGCCTTGGGTCAGGAGTTCTTGAATGCTTGGCATGATGCTCCTTGCGTGCTCTGTGTTCGATGCCCGGTGACCAGGCAACAAGGGATGCGCGGCACTTTATCAATTCAACTTGGACTTGGCTATGCAGTTTGTTGTACAATCGTGCCTTTCCGCTATTCTTGCGTTGCATGACCTCACTCCCTATTGCCAATCCGTCACGCTCCACTCGTGACCGTCGGTTTCACCGCTATCGATTGCATGTCTACCGAATCAGCCTGTTTGTGATGATCATCACGGTCATCCATGCGGAACATCGCTGGTTCGTTGCGCAGCAGCGAGGTGAGGAAAATCCGTCGCTGGTGATCGATCAAGTGTTGCCCTTGATCCCCAATGCTTCGAAATTGGGGGACTACGATCCCGATCATGGGGGGCAAACGGTGCTGGATGCAGAGGGTGAATCGCTTGGATTCGTCGTTCAAACCTCACCGGAATCGGATAGCGTGGTTGGGTTTTCAGGCCCCATGAACATGCTGGTTGCTTTTGATACGGACCATCGTATTGGAGGTCTTTCGTTGCTACGCAGTGGCGATACGCGTGAACACACCGAAGACGTCATTCACAATCAACGATTCATGACTTCGCTCAACGGATTGAATTGGCAAGAAGCGGCGGTGGCCGAGGTGGATGCGGTTTCGGGAGCGACACTGACGAGCATGTCGATCATTGATGGGGTTCGTTTGCGGTTGGGCGGTTCCAACCCTTCATCGCGCTTTGCGGATCCGATCAAACTGGATGAAGTCACGGCGTTCTTCTCGGACGTCGTTGGCCTCGTCCCCGACGCGAGGAAACCCAGTTTGCTTGTGGCGATGGATGCCGAAAACGTTGAACTTGGAAGGGTTTTTCGTACCTCGCCCCATGCCGATCAAATGATCGGTTACCAGGGGCCGACCGACACCTTGGTGGCTCTCGATTTGGAGGGCCGCGTTGTCGGTGCGGCGATCCGCGGCAGTTTTGATAACCAACCGTATGTCCGCTATGTCACGGAAGACCGCTATTTCTTTAACCTGTTCAAAGGATTTACGCTGTCGGATGTTGCGGCCCTTGACATGGTCGATGCGGGAATCGAAGGTGTCTCGGGCGCGACGAAGACGAGCACGACGGTTGCCGAAGCGTTGATCTACACGGCACAGCAGATTGAGCGGGAGCAACCGTTGCCCAAGCTCAAGGCGAAGTCCTTGTGGTCCTTCGCGGCTCGCGACTATGGCACGGCAACCGTGGTCGCCCTGGCACTCGTCGTGGCGCTAACGCATCTGCGAGGTAACCGGCGTTTACGAGTCGCCATGCAAATCGTCTTGGTGGTTTATCTCGGCTTTATCAACGCCGACATGCTTTCCCAAGCTCAACTGGTTGGATGGTCACAAAACGGCGTCGCATGGAAAGCGGCACCGGGGTTGGTGATGTTGACGCTTGCTGCATTGGTGTGTCCCCTCTTTACCGGACGCCAGGTCTACTGCACGCATCTGTGTCCTTTCGGTGCCATGCAAGATTGGACACGGCGCGTGCCGTTGAAGACTCGCGTCCCGCGGTGGCTCGATCAAGGACTGCGGTTCCTACCCGCGGCGCTATTGCTGCTGGTAATCTTGGTGGCGATGTTGCACGGGTCGGTGCCGCTCGTCGGCATCGAACCGTTCGATGCTTTCGTGATTCGGATCGCAGGTTGGGCAACGATCAGCGTCGCCGTCATCGGGCTGGTTGCATCGCTCTTTGTCCCCAAGGCCTATTGCCACTATGGATGTCCCACCGGTGCGATGCTCGGTTTTCTGCGGCTCAACGGAGCCAGTGGGCGATTCACGCGGCGTGATGCGTTTGCAACGATCCTCGTGCTGTTGGCGATCGGAATCTATCTCTGGTAGGCAAGAAGTAACTCGGGCTGTTGTCACTTCCGCACGATCCTCTCACCGTCGCAATCCGCGTCAAGCTATCGCACGAAATTCCTGGTAACGGCGTCGTTTGTCTTGGACATCACTCACGGAGCGCGTGCATCAAAATCGCGGAGGCGACGGCGACGTTCAGGCTGTCGGTGCCGAGCTGCATCGGGATCGTGATGCGATCGGTTGCCAAGGCCTGAATACTTGGATCGATCCCTTTCGCTTCGTTGCCCACCATCAACACACGGGGTACAGGACTCGATGCAAAATCGGTGACCGCAGTCGCGGAGGGATCCAGTGTGGCTGCAAGGGTGCGAAAGCCTGCTTCGTGGAACCGCGTTAGCCAATCGGGGGCACTGCGATCGAGGGAGAATAGCTGATGTTTGAAGACGGTCGCCATGCTGACCCGGACGACACGGCGGCTGAGCGGGTCCGCCGCCGCGTCGTCGAACAGGATATGGTCGATTCCAAACGCTGCGGCGGAACGCAAGATGCTGCCTACATTTTCAAGTTCGGTGACCCCCAGCAACATCACGGCAAGTCGAGGCCTGGGGCGAGCGTTGAGAAAGTCCTGGGCCGATTGGACGCGGGGTCGCAAGCCACACGCCAGCACGCCGCGATGGAAGTCAAATCCAACCAGTGCGCCAAGACGGTCGCGAGAGAGCGTGAAAATGGGGACGGATTCAGGCACACCGTCAGCGTATTTCGATTCCAGGCCCTGTTGCACCAATAGCGATTCGATCGTGTACGAACTGGCGATCAATCGCTTGACCACCCAATGTCCTTCGGCAACAAAACGGCCACCGTCGGCGGACACATCGCGATGCCGCAGATTCGCGTAGACCGAGATCCGAGGATCCTCCAAGCTGGCAATCGGAATCGCTTGACCGATACTCATGGGATTGCCGCCGCTACTTGGCCGTCTCGATAAAACGTGATTCTCTCAAGACGGTCACCTTGATTTCGCCTGGGTAGGTTAGCTCTTGTTCAAATGCCTTGGCGATGTTACGACAAATCGTCGCTGCTTGCTCGTCCGTTGTTTTGTCGCTGTTGACGATCACTCGAAGTTCGCGGCCAGCACTGATGGCGTACGCCTGCCGTACTCCGCTGAAACGTTCTGCAATCGACTCCAGTTCTTCCATACGCTTAATGTAGCGCTCGAGCGATTCGCGTCGTGCACCGGGACGACTCGCACTACACGCGTCACCGGTCGCCACTAACATGGTGTAAGGATGCTCGGTGACGATCTCGTCGTGATGACCCAAGGCAGCGTGGACCACTTCGGGACCTTCGTGATGGCGACGAAGCAGGTCCGCACCAATCTTCGGATGGCCTCCTTCGAGTTCATGGTCGGCCGCTTTACCAATGTCATGCAAAAGTCCGCAGCGACGTGCCAAATCGGCATCCATCCCGAGCATCTCGGCAAGCAATCCCGACAGGAAGGCGACTTCGACACTGTGCCGCAGCACGTTCTGACTATACGACGTACGGAAGTGCAAACGACCGAGCATCTGCAAGACCCGTTCATGAACACCGTTGACATTCACCTCATCGGCCGCCTCACGCCCCTTTTGAAGGATCAGATCGTCCATTTCCGCGGTCGCTTCCTTGACCACTTCTTCGATTCGTGAGGGATGGATGCGTCCGTCACTGATCAACCGCTGAAGCGATTGTCGAGCGATCTCACGACGGACCGGATCAAACCCGCTAACGATCACCACACCGGGCGTATCATCGATGATCACGTCGACGCCGGTTGCCTTCTCGAAGGCACGAATGTTACGACCTTCGCGGCCGATGATTCGGCCTTTCATGTCATCGCTGGGAACGTCCACCGTGCTGGTCGTCGATTCGGCGGTATGAGCCGATGCGTAGCGCTGGATCGCCGTCAGTAGCATTTCACGGCCTTGGGCTTTCACCGTTTCACCGAGATGCTTTTGGTGCTTCAGCAGGACCGAACCGATCTCTTGCTGCAGATCTTGCTGGAGCGAAGAAAGCAATTTTTCACTCGCTTCCTCACGCGTCATGCCGCTGGCTTTCTCCAACACAACCTGCTGCTGCTTGATCGTTTGTTCTAGCTCGGCTCGCTGCCCCGTCAGCGCCCGCAATTGGGTGTCGAGTCGCGTTTGGGCGTTCTCGAGCCCACGTTGCTGTTTGCGCAAACCCTCCTCCTGTTGAGAGAGGGATTCTTCGCGACGATCCAGTTTCCCGTCGCGTTGGAGCAGCACCTTTCGCTCAGCGGCAATCTCTTTTTCGGCTTCGGATTTGATCGCCAAGACCGATTCCTTGCCGTCTACAATCGCCTTTTGGCGTAAGGTTTCGGCTTGAACCTTGGCGGCTTCAAGAAGCCGGTCGGCCTCCTGCTGAAGCTGTTTGCGGCGATTGACCTGCAATCGCTGGGCAATGCCCAGCACGATCCCAGCTCCAACGAGAAAAGAGAACGCGCAATACAGGATTGTCGTCTCGGTAGTGGCTATCATGGTCATGTCCTCGGAAACGAGAACACCAGAATCTACCTTCACGAGCAATCTTTTGTTTTGCCAGCGATTCGGCGCGAGTGGCTTTGGGAGCGTTCAGGTCGAACGAGCAAAGCGCGGCAAGCCGAGCGACGAGCAGAATGAAAAAGGTCCACATGATCGATTTGTTGGTCAAAGAATCCGCCGGGGAAGACGATTCTGTTGTTCAGAGGAATTATTGGTTGGAAATCTCAGTTTGTGATGTTATCCACTACAAATTCGCGGTTTTTCAACCTTTTTTGCGTGGAACAACCCAGGTTAACACCTGGCGTAATGTGGCGAAACAACGAATCGAGAAATCTTGTCTGTTGCGTCTGAATTTGCGACACAATGTGTAATCTTGTGCACTCGACTGCTCGTGTTTTTACTCATGCCCTGCCGATCGACTTGATGACACCCCCCCTCTCAGAAGATGACTCCTGGGCCGCGTTCTGCGTCGCCATTTCACGCGCATGGGCCGTTTCTCGTTGGGGAAGCGTCGGGGTGGTGGTGGGTTGCAGTGGCGGTGCCGACAGCGTTGCCCTGCTGCGGGCGTTGTGCGAACTCCGCTCACATCGGCTCCCGGATGCTTGCCAGGGGTTTATTGTCGCAGCCCATCTGAATCATGGCATTCGTGGGGACGAATCGGATGGGGATCAGGCCTTCGTTCGTGAGTTGGCCGACGAATTGGGGGTCGATTTTTTGACGGACAATGTCGTGGGAGATCCTTCGACCGATGAGGATTCATTGAGGCGGTTTCGAATGTCGTTCCTCCGTCAGCAAGCCGAGCGAATTGGCGCTCGCTATGTCGCTCTGGGGCACACGGCCGACGACAACATCGAGACCGTACTGCACCATCTGTTCCGCGGTACGGGGCCGGCCGGTTTGGCGGGTATCGCCCCTCATCGCTCGCTTGGGCAAGATCTGGTTTTAACCCGGCCGATGTTGTCGATCACGCGTCGCGTCGTTCGCGAGGTGCTCGACTCGGTGGGTCAGCGGTGGCGGGAGGATTCAAGTAACCAGAACGGCGATTATCGACGGAACTGGATCCGCCACGAACTGATCCCCTTGGTCCGGTCAAAGTACCCGGATGCCGAGAACGCGATGGCACGGGCAGCCCGGTCCCAGCGAGAGTGGCGGAGCGTCATCGATTCACTCGCAGACGATTGGCGAGATCGGCACCTGATTTCCGCCGATCCGCTTGAGCTTGGTCGCGACGCATCGACAGATTCTTGTATCGTGATCGCGGCACTTCAACAGATTTGGACCGAGCAAGGATGGCCGCAGCGCGCGATGACGATGCGACATTGGCAGCAGCTTTACAACAGCATCAACGCGGCCAGCGACACGGTTGATCGCTATCAGATGCCTGGAGGCATCGATGTGTGTTGTGCCGAGCGGGGTGTCGTGCTCGATGCAACGTCCCTGCGTCGCTCGCCGTAAATCCGACGGCTCTCGAAAGCTGCCCTGCGGCTTGCCGAAGCGAGTGTTATCCCAGAAGATAGCGACATGAACGCAACCACCGCCGAAAACCGCCATCCCATCGCTGCCGTTGCCGTGGGTCCTTACCGATGTGGTGACAACCAGCCGTTGCTGTTGATCGCGGGTCCCTGCGCGCTCGAGACCCGCGACCTTGCTTTTGAAATCGCCGACGTGCTGACCCGGGTCAACGAGCGAGCGGACGTGAACGTGGTGTTCAAGGCCTCGTTCGACAAGGCCAACCGAACCAGTGCAGCGGCACGGCGGGGACCCGGAATCGAAGAGGGGCTGCGGATGCTTGAGGATGTCGGCACGCACAGTGGTTTGCCGGTGACGACCGATGTTCATTTGCCCGGCCAAGCCGTCTCGGTCGCTGAGGTTTGTTCACTGCTGCAGATCCCCGCCTTCTTGGCTCGCCAAACCGACTTGATCGCCGCGGCCGCGAAAACCGGTCGACCGTTGAACGTCAAGAAGGGCCAATTTATGTCGCCGGAGGACATGAAATACGTGGTGGAAAAGGCTCGAGCCAACGGCGATGGCGGCGTGATGCTGTGCGAACGAGGCACTTTTTTTGGCTACGGGCGTCTGGTGAACGACATGCAATCGCTGCCGATCATGCGTTCGCTTGGGGTTCCCGTCGTTTTTGACGCCACTCATAGTGTCCAGCGTCCGGGCGGATTGGGGGGAGCGACGGGTGGAAATCGCGAAATGGTCGAACCATTGGCCCGCGCCGCCGTAGCAATCGGTATCGACGCGATCTTTTTCGAGACGCACCCCGACCCCGATCGCTCGCCGAGCGACGGGCCGAATATGATCCCTCTGGCGGCGTTCGATTCGATGATCGATCGGCTGCTTCGTTTGCGCTGCGTCGCTAACGAAATCACTCACTAGCGAACCCGCTCTTTTGGGCGGCAACAACTGTCCCAGCGGCAAATAGGGCGTTCGAAGAGACTCCGATGGTTCCACACAAACACTCCGTTCTGCTTCTCGTGTCGCTTGGCGTCGTGTTGATGGGTGGGTGTGGCGATGACTCGGACGTCGTCCGCCAGATTCAATCTCAGCGGCAAGCCCGTTTGCAGAGCGAAACGAAACAGGACCACCTGGGTGAAGTCCACGGCATGCTGACACGGCTGATTGAACTCAACCCTGAGGAAGCCCGCCGGCAAATCACCTACCACTTGAATCGATGGGCCGATAGCAATCCGATCCCCGAAGACGACTTAGACCGCGACACCATCCCCGTGATGTTGAAAACCGTTAACGACTTGGTCCCCCCCGAGGCTGCAGCGGAACAACTCCTTGGCGACAAATTTGTTCGCGGCGATGTCGATCATTTGCGAGATGCTTATCTGTTCAAAACCATTTACCACTGGCTCGATCTGCCTCCCCGTGATGACATCTTGTTGACCGATTGGCTTACCCAGCAGCAGACAAAGATTGGCGATGCGAATGTCACTTCCTTGAGAACTGCGGCGCGACTGTTCGATTGGACCGTGCGAAACGTGGCACTCGAACCAGCGCTGGACACTCCTTCGATACAGGTTGCTGCACCCGAGCTGCCGCTGGGCATGGTGTTTCAAGGACCCGGCTATCGCCAAACCGATTACCAAACCCTGTGGCGGGGGACGGGGGATGCCATGCAACGTGCAGCCGTGTTCACTCAATTGTGCCGGCAAGCCGGTCTTGTCGCAGCGCTGCTGGCGATTCAGTCGACCGAAACGGGCGAATTGAATCCATGGTCCGTGGGGGTGCTGATCGGGGAACAGGTTTATCTTTTCGAGCCTTCGTTGGGCATGTTCGTTCCTGGCCCCAATCAGATTGGCATCGCGACGCTCGCCGAAGCTCGCAGCGACGCGTCGGTGATGCGACGACTGAGCATTCCTGGTTTCTTTGACTATCCGTTTGGCAAACAAGATGTCCAGCAGAACATTGCGCTACTGAATGTGTTGCCCGTTGGGATGAGTGGACGGATGAAGCATTTGCAATCACGGCTCACAGGCGATCGGCGGATGACTTTGTACAGTGACGTCGATGCGCTTGGCGAACAGCTTGATGCAGCTGTCGGAATCGCAGGGGTTCGAATCTGGTCCGTTCCACTGCTGGCCGAAGTCTATGCCGAAGCGATTGCGCAGGCGGCTGAACGTGATCCGATTTTGGCGTTCTGGTATTACTCTCGATGGGCTGTGCTGGAATCCGAGACGGCCTCGAGCGAGCAATTTGCTTTGGCTCGTTGGCGTCACCTACACGGCCAATTCGACACCAACGAGAACGCCGACCTCAAGGGTGCCCGGCCGTTGTATCTGAGCCAACGTGCTCCGGAGTTCGAGATTGCCGACTTGCGAATCGATGTGGATCTACAAAAGGCGTACGGGGTCCGTCGTGAACTGGGCGCCGATCCCAAGCTGTATGACCGCCAACTGCAGCAGGCTCAGGTCATGATGCGATTGGGCAAGCGAACGGCCACGTATTGGCTGAGCCTGATTCAGTACGATGACGAACGATACGACAACGCCGAGACGTGGTTTCGCAAGCGAGTGCTTGACGAGACGCAACCGTCGCCTTGGGTGCCTGCGGCTCGGTACAATCTCGGCCGGGCGATCGAGCACCTGGGAAAGACCGACGAGGCGATCGAGCTCTACAAGACGTCTGGCGATCTGCAAGAGCACGGCAACCGCATCCGAGCTCGGTTGTTATCGAGGTCCGGTGACGAAGGAACGCTTGAACCCTAACGTTGCTGAACCCTAACGTTGCTGAACCCTAACGTTGCTGAACCCTAGCGTTTGACCCATGCCAACCAAGCCGTAACGTATTCAGCCGGCGTTGTGTTGGCGGCTTTAAGGAACGCCTGTTCGAAGGGGGTGCCGGTATCAAGCATCCTCAACAGCGAATCAAAGTTCTTGCGTCTCGTCCGGTCCATCATCGTTGACGTGATCGCTGCGCCAATCCGATCGGTCTGCTCCGGTTTGAGTTGCTGCTCAAGAAACTGCTTTGCGTTCTCCATCGCAGCCACGGCGGCGATCGTTTCTTGCTGCTGACGCTGCAGCGTCGCGCGATCGACCTTCCCTGCGTTTGCCAAGGCGACGTTCGTTCCCACCCCCTCGGCAAACCATCGAGGAATGTCGCTTCCGCGAGTGGCGACGGCGAGCGAGACCAATGGCGCAGTCAGCCGCGATGCGACGGTTTGATCGTCATCATCGTCTGCGGCGACAACGACCACGTACGCCCCCAGCCCATCAAACTTCCAATGGCGATTCCAATCCGCTGGCACATCCCGTTGCTCGATCATTTTGCAGAACTCGCTGTAATCGTAACGACGCGGCATCACAAAAATCGTTGCCCGGCCATGGTAATAGTCTTCGCCTTTTCCACCGGGAACGATGGTCTTGGTCAGCTTCCACTGCTGTTCGGCCAGCTTTGCCACCCACTCGATCGTTTTGTCGGAAGCGTTTCCAGTCACCAAAAAGTGTTCTGTTTCGGTTTGCGGCGGTGCCTCTTGTGCAGCGTCAATGAGTTGCAGATCCCGCCGACTTTGTTGTTTTCGTTTCTCGCTCACTTGTGTGGCCGTCGCGTTAGCCACCCAGGCCAATTGACTCATCACTTCAAGCGGTTGCCCCGCATCGGCTGCATCCAGTCGAGCGCCTTCATCGATCCAAGTCGAGATCATCTCAATCGCTTGATCGGCAAGCGGCGGTCGGCCTCCCGCTGGCATTCGGTCGCCCGACATTCCTCGCAGCTTTTGAATCAACAAGCTGTCTGCGGCGTTACCAGGAACAAGGATCGGCCCACTATCGCCGCCCCGCATCAATTGCGCGAACGTGTCGAGGGACAAGCCGCCGCGTGTTTGCATGGCATCAAGGTGACATCCTTTACAAGACTCGACCAACAACGGCGCAACCTCGGCAGCAAAACGGACGGTCTCCTCTCCGGTCGCCCGTTTGATTTCAAGCGTTGGTTGTTGCGGCGATGGCGATCCGGATGCAAGCGAACTCAGCGGAGTATTGGGGTCGTCGCCATCGAACTTGGCCCCCAACGCAATCCAATCCTTCAACGTTTGCAGCTCCTCGGCGGGAAGGCTTTGCCCGCTCGGCGGCATCGATCCCGATTCAATGTTCTCGATCAAGACGCTGTTGGGAACGTCTCCAGCGAACACGACGACACCCGCTGGCGATCCTTTTATCAACGTCGCGTAGGTGCTCATGCTGAAATCACCGCGAGATCCCGTCACATGACATCGGCCACAGTGTCGGATTAGGATCGGAGCGACTTGCCCGATAAAGCTGATGGGGCCGGTGGTGACGGTGGCGGTCGGGGGCGACGGCGCAACCGGCTTTGCAGGGAGTGGATTGGCGACGCTCGTTTGAATCGTGTCCGTCGATGGCGACGGCCACACAAACGGCGGCATCGAGGCTCCTTCGAGTTCCAATATGAGATGGGCCGTTCGTAGCCGTTTGATGATCGGATCGAGCGAGTCGATCATCACTTGCGAGCCCTCTTGAGTTGCCGCGTCCAATTCGTCAAGCGCGACGCGCATGGCATCCGCGGCCGCCTTGAGGTTTCCCGCCTGGTAATGCCTTCCCGCTTCACCAAGCGATTCATTGATCGCGATCGCCATCTTTCTTTGTTGCGGAGTGAGCCCGGATTCTTGGCCCTTTACCGAATCGCAGCAACAACTCAGCGAAAGAAGGAATAACAGAAACAAGAAAAGACGCATGAGCTACCGTTTCCAATGTGAAGAGAAGATGACTTGATTTTACACCAATCGAGTCCTCGGGTTGCTGGCGTTTCCGGCTGCCCGTCCTTGATTGCTAAGTGTCTTCCAGAAAACAAGTTACAGTCCATTCGGCGAGGCTGGACCTGGCTGCGGTGTGGTCGCTGGCCAGCCGCGAACCGGCCGCTTTTTTTGACCGCTGCCTAGTTGTGACCTAAATAACCATGGTGTTTACACCCATTCGCGACTCACCCGAGTGGGTTTTTGCTCCGAGTTCATCGACGAAGGTCCATCTCCTTGGCCTCCCGATTCCATCCCGAACCACCCCTGCACCGCAGTTACCCATGACGAGCGCAGCATCGATTCTGTTGGTCGACGACGACTTTCATCTAGCCGACTCGATGGCCATGTGGCTTCGTGAAATGGGGTATGAAGTGGTCACCGCGGAATCACTCGGTACAGCAAAATCGAGTTTGCGTAAACGCTCATTTGATCTCGTGATCACCGATTTGCGGTTGGGGCACGAGGACGGTTTTGACCTGATCGCGTACTCACGAAAAGAGCATCCCGACACGTCGGTGTTGGTGGTGACGGGCTATGCAACACCCGCTACAGCGGTCGAGGCGGTGCGAGCGGGTGCCTACGATCTGCTCACCAAGCCATTGATTGATGAAGAACTCACGTTGGCCATCGAGCGATCGGTCCACCAACGCAAAATTTCGCAAGAAAACGAAACGCTGCGGCAACAGCTCGACCGACGCAGTGGAATGGAGAACATTCTCAGCCACGACTACCGAATGTTGAAGGTTTTTGATGTCGTGGACTCGGTTGCGGACGCGCGTGCATCGGTCTTGATCACGGGCGAGAATGGCACCGGGAAAAGCATGATCGCCCGCGCGATTCACTCTCGCAGTGCCCGTCGTAGCGGTCCGTTCATCGAAGTCGCTTGCGGAGCCTTACCAGACAACCTGCTCGAAAGTGAACTGTTTGGGCATGTGGCAGGCGCGTTTACGGGAGCGACCGGAAATCGTCTGGGAAAGTTTCAATTGGCCGACGGTGGAACGCTGTTCCTTGATGAGATTGCAACCGCCACCCCCGCAATGCAAGTCAAATTGCTGCGTGTTTTGCAGGAGTTTCAGTTCGAGCCTCTTGGCGGGTCCGAGACTCACAGCGTTGACACGCGTGTCATCTTGGCGACGAACGAAGACTTGTCCAAAGCGGTCGCCAGTGGGGCGTTTCGTCAAGATTTGTATTACCGTGTGAATGTCGTCAACATCGTGATCCCGCCGCTGCGCGAACGCGTGGGAGACATTCCCTTGTTGGTCGACCACTTTTTGCGTGAAGCGGCTGAAGCAAGTGATCGTGACATCGATGGATTTGACCGTGAAGCCATCGCGGCACTGCAATCGTATGGTTGGCCAGGCAACGTGCGTCAACTGGAAAATGTTGTCGAGCGAGCAGTGCTGCTCAGTCGCAATTCGACGTTGACGATGGAGGATCTGCCACCGGAATTGACGGGGCGAAACGGGGATGTGACCTTTGCCAGCTCTGCGATCGACTCGGCGTCTTCTCCGACACGCTCGCTAAGCGATCTCAGTGGCAGAAGTCTTCGTGAAGCCCTGGAGGGTCCCGAGCGGATCATCATTCTGCAATCGCTTCGGGAGCATCAATGGAATCGTGCAGCCACGGCCGAAGCACTCGATATCAATCGCACGACACTCTACAAGAAGATGAAACGTCTTGGGCTTGATGACCCACGATTGCAATACGCTTCTTAAGATTCGCCGAGTCGCATCGTTCAGGCCGAGGGCGGTACTGGTTTGCGACGCAGCCCCGCTACATTCGCTACAGTCGTTGCGGACACCCGAGTTCGGTTCTTTTTTCTAATTCGAAAAACCGAGTTTTTTTGCTTCGCTTGATTTATCGGGTAGGGTTCACTGGAGAGTCATACCGCGGGGGAAGCTGCTGTGACTCACCTCTTTTCGTTCTATTACCAAGACAATCCATTGCCCCGCATACGATGGAAGACTTTTCTCCGATGAATCTTGCTACCGATACACAGGCCGAATCGAGTTACGTCGAAGGTCAGCAACGCTTTTTCCGTTGTCCCGTTCAAGAATCCGATGGGCACGCCATCATTCGAATCGGGCGGCGAAAGATCAAGGCCATTGTCCAGGAAACGTCGATTGAAGGATTCACGGTCACCGTCAAACCGAAGCATGCCGCTCGCATCCAAGTCGGTGGACCCTGGGAACTCAACTACGACGGCGCTCGAATCGAAGTTCATCCACAATGGATCTTCAATTCGCCCGATGGACATGTCCAGCTGGGACTGAGGCGTTTGCGAGATCTGACCAAGCCGGAACCGATTCGGTCGTCCTGGTTGGTCCGCTTCGGTGGCGGCCGGTTCGATGACCCCAGCAATGCGGCAGTCGCGTTTGGCGGATTCGTGTTGGCCCTGTTCGCCGTTTTGGCCTCACCTGGACTCGGCGAAAAACTGGGCACTTCGAGTCGTATTCAATCAACCTTCCAGTGGTTGGCCTCAGGCGTGAGTCACCAAATGGACCAGTGGTTTTGAGCAAGGCCGGTGGTGCGGAGCCAGCCGTGGGCCCCCCTCAGGGAACGCTTGATTCTACGCCAGCGGCCCCGGTGGCTCGTTCTGGGCACTCAACTCCACTTCGTTATCATCTTGGTCATACCGAAGCACCGAGTGAACCAAGTAGGGGTTCAGCCTCGCTTCGCCCCCGAGTTGAACCAAATGGATCAGGAACGAGCAGCCGACGATCTCGGCGTCGCACTGTTCCAGCAATCGGCAGCAAGCCTCCATGGTCCCCCCCGTGGCCAAGAGGTCGTCGACAATCAACACGCGTTGGCCCGGCTTGATTCCATCGACGTGAATCTGGAGTTCATCGGAGCCGTATTCCAACTCGTAGGCAAACGAGTGCAGGTCGAACGGCAATTTTCCCGGTTTTCGGATCGGTACGAATCCGGCCCCCAGTCGAATCGCGAGTGGCGCGGCAAAGATGAACCCGCGAGCTTCTGCCGAGGCAACAATGTCGATCTTGTGATCAAGAAACGGCTCGGCCATCGCTTCGACTGCGCCGCGGAGTGCTGCCGGGGCGGCCAACATCGGCGTGATGTCTCGAAACAGAATCCCCGGCTTGGGGTAGTCGGGGATATCACGAACGTAGTGTCGTAAATCTAGCATGGCTCATGGCTGCAGGAGGAAGGGAAAGGCAAACGAACGCTGTGCAGGTTCGCATCGGAATAGCCTAAGTTACCCGGCGGCTGGATGCAAAGGAGTCCGCGATTCACCACTCCGGGGCGTTCATCGTCAAATTCGCTTGCGGCTCCCTCGACGACGCTCGGATATCGTCGAGATCCAAATCCCTCAACTGCTGCTGCTTTTCTTTTCTCAGCGATTCGCCCTCATCTCCGTCCGGATCCGAATCCTGCGACGAATCGGAGTCGGCTTCATCGAGCGATGGATCCTCGCCATCGATCCCCTCCTCAGGGTCATTTTTGCGTTTTGCTCGTTCTAACTCGTCCGGGTCCAAGGGCGTGTCGCGGTCGACCAATTGTGCGTTCCTCGCTCCGGCGGGATCGAAAAGACTGCCCACTCGGCCGTCCTCTCGTCGCGTCCGCTCCCAAGCCCCACCATAGGCGGGGTAGGCAAGATCTTCACAATCCGCGCAGATGCGGCAGCCTAGCGAAGGCAAAAATCCCAGCATCAGGCATCCGAGAAAAAGAATTCGAAATCGCTTGGCGAAATACGGCGATGCATCCATGACACGGGGGGTCCGAATGAGGGAGAGACGAACGCGCAAACAAAAAACCGATGACCCGTCTGCGGGCATCGGTTTGTATCGGTCATGGGAACTGGATGCTTGAGGTAAACTTTGCTGATTAGGAGGGGTCTTCAGTGTTGCGGCTTTCCATCGAGGACCGCAAACTTTCGTTCGAGGTGACGATCTCTGCCAACCGCTGCCACGCCGAATCGTCATTGATCACGGTGTCACATAACAATTCCGCGTCATCCCAATCAAGTTCGTCTTGGACTGCAAATCGCAAATCCTTGCGATCCAATTGACTCGGAAGTGGCACAAATTTCAGTTGATAGACGCCAGGCGAATTCTCAAGCCACGACGCAATCGACGCGGAATCGTCCGCTGGCAAGCGGTCGGCGTTCCGTCGAAGTCGTCGCAAGGCATCCGCATGGCAGGCTTCCCCTACCAGCCCCAAACGATCGACGCACCCCGCATCCCCCGTGCTCGAGGCATAACCGAGGTAGTCGCAATGATCAGCCGCGAACGCCTTGGCAAGCAATTGATCAACCAAGACAGGATCAACAAACGGTTGGTTGCAGGGAACGCGGAGCACCCAATCGGCATGGCAGTGGTCTGCTGCCGCACTCAATCGTTCGCACACGTGACAGGATCCCAAATTCAACGACCCAATACCGGCAACACCGCCGATTCCCGCGATGCCCGAGGTCAACACCTCCGACGGCATGTTGGACCCGACCACCATTACCTGGTCGACCAGTTGGCATTCGCTCAACCGGCGAGCCATCCGAAGGACAAGCGGTTGGCCGGCAAGGCTCCGCTGAGAAAACCGAGCCAGCGTCGCTTGGGCGGCCGGTTGTGCAAAATCGCCAAGATCGATCACGGCCACTGCAGTCAATTGTTTCGGCATTGCGATTCCTCCTCCGCTGCCAAGGGGCGACGCGCTCTCACTCTATCCATTGTGTGCAATCGAAGGTGGGTTCGTCTAGCCAAAAAGCGACTACCAGCTCAGGATTTTGATTTCCCTTGAAGCCAGGATCGTGTTTCGGCAGCCAAAAAGAAGGAGCCACAAATCACCACGGCACCGCCCGGCGTGGCTTTGGCCAGTCCCACTTCGCAGGCCTCGATGGGATCTTCCAAGACGGTGATGGATTCGAGCCCTGATTTCCCGATCCGGGATTCGTCGACCATTGCTCGCAACTTGCTTGGCTCCCGATAGCGAGGGTTACCGACATACCGCGTCAGGATGAGGTGAGTCGCCAAAGGGGATAACCAATCAAGCATGGTCTGCGCATCTTTGTCGCGGCTGGTTGCAAAAACGACCGTGATCGGGCGGGTCGCCAAACGCGGCTTTAAGGTTTGCACAAGCGCATCGATTGAATCGGGATTGTGCGCCGCGTCCAAGATGGCAACAACGTCTTGCCTCAGTGTGAAGCGTTCGATCCTCGCCTCACAGGTGAGGTTCCCCAGGCCACGGGAAACGGCATCGTTGCTGACCGGCAACCCCTGGGCATTCAACAAGTCGACAATTGCCACGGCGACTGCTGCGTTGTTCGCTTGGTGGTCACCTTCGAGTGCCAACGGGGCTTGATGGTTTGGTCTCAACGGTGGCGTTCGGCCACGGTATTGAAACTGGCTCCCCCAATCGGGGCGAGGGGTCGCGTCGCAATCAAAATCGCGGCCATATTGAAAAAGTGGCAAATCCATGCCTGCCGCTTTGCGGTGAACCGTTTGGACCGCCTCGGGGCGAGAAACCGCCGAAACCACGGGAACCGACGGTTTCATGATGCCTGCCTTTTCGCTTGCAATTTCAGCAATCGTGTTGCCCAGCACGTGCTGATGGTCCAGCCCGATACTGGTGATCGCCGTGACCGAAGAGGCAAACACGTTGGTGCTGTCTAGCCGTCCGCCGAGGCCCGTTTCGAGAACGATGGCGTCACAGGATTGCAAGTGAAAATGCAAAACGGCGATCGCGGTGGTGAGTTCAAAGAAAGTGGGCGCTAATTCGCTGTCGCAATCCATCGCCGTCGCCACTGACCGGATTCGGTCAACCAATTGCACCAAATCTACTTGCCGACACGGCAGCGAATCGATCCGGAACCGCTCTTCCAAGGCTGTCAAATGAGGCGACGTGTAGAGTCCCGTTCGGTAGCCGGCTGCCGATAACATGGCGGCCACCATCGACGCGGTCGACCCTTTTCCCTTCGTTCCGGCGATGTGGACCAAGGGCTTGGGGGGGGGCGTCGAAGAGGAAGAGTCGGACGCCAAATAGGCTTCCAGCCCCAGCCGGCGGATCAAGTCCCGCATTCGACGCAGCCGAAACGGGTAGTTTGCACCCTGCGAGGGTGCCCCTTCGTAATTGATTCGGTCGTAGAGGAACCGCAACGACGCCTGGTGGGCCGACGGGTCTCCGGGGCTGGCGGCTTGGGGCGAGTCCGGCCGGGTCGATCCGTTCGTAAAAGGGGTCGATTCGTTTGCAGAAGAGGTCAACGGGTTCGCTTGCCAAGCCGAAGAGTGAGCGACAGTAAGACGTCCTTTTTAGGCTGCCGAGCAAAGGCTTTGCAATTGCCCTAGGTCGCGAAAAGGGTCCGGTCGACAAAAAAACGAACCCTTTCTGAAATGATGCCGTAACGTAAAAACCTATAAATTTCATGGTTCTTGTTCCCACTTCTCTACAACGGAAGCGTTTGCTCGTGGATACCGATGCTACTGCGGTCGCTGATCCTGCCAGCCCCGCCGCCCAAACCCATTCTGCGGACACCGATTCGGGGGTGGTGATCGAAACCCGAAACCTCAGCAAGATCTTTCGTGACTTTTGGGGGCGAAAGAAGGTCCACGCCCTGAAGTCGCTCGACATCGAGGTTCGTCCAGGCGAGATTTTCGGGCTGCTCGGCCCAAACGGCTCGGGCAAATCGACCACGATCAAGTTGATTCTTGGGCTGCTGTTCCCTTCCAGCGGTCGGGTGCTGGTCTTCGACAAAGACGCCTCGGAAACGAGCAAGAACGAGCGAATTGGTTACTTGCCCGAAGAATCGTACCTGTACAAGTTTCTGACCGCCGAAGAAACGCTCGATTTCTATGGCAGGTTGTTCGACATGTCGGGTGCAGACCGCCGCCGCCGGGTCGACGAATTGATTCAATTGGTTGGGCTGCAAGGCGCCAAGCACCGTCAGCTTCGCGAATACAGTAAGGGAATGACCCGGCGTGTTGGATTGGCTCAGGCGCTGATCAATGACCCCGATTTGATTCTGCTCGACGAGCCGACCACGGGACTTGATCCGATCGGAACTCGAGAGATGAAGGACTTGATTTTGGCGCTGCGTGATCAAGGCAAGACGGTTTTGTTGTGTAGCCACCAACTGGCCGATGTTCAGGACGTTTGCGATCGAGTCGCGATATTGCACCAAGGGGAATTGAAGGAACTCGGTCGCGTTTCCGACTTGCTGAAAGTTCAAGACGTGACGGAAGTGCACGCTCGCGGGGTCACGGACGCCGCCAAGGCTGAAATCGCTGAAGTGATTCGTCGTCATGGCGGCACGGTCGATTCGATCGACAATCCCACCGCGACGATGGAGGATTTGTTTCTCAATATCGTTCGCGAAAGTGAAGCCCGGCCTGGGGCACGGCGTGTCTCGGCGGATGCGGCGAACGCCGCTGCAAGCGATTCGCCGAACGCCGACCGTGCATCGAGCGAAGGTGATTCGGAGGGTGCCGGTCAATGACGCTGCAACCCGATGATTTTTGGTCCTTCTACGAGTGGTTGATGCGGCCTGATGCGTTTTTGGAAAGTGCGCTGTTGCAAGGGGTCGTGCTGTTCGTCCTGGCAATCGTACTCGGATTGATCGGCGGCTACATCATTTCTGCCGCCCGGTATGGACCGAGTGAAGGTTTCTATGCGGTCGCACGCGTCGTTCGTGACTTGGTGCGATTCGATCTGCCAGGCACATCGGCACGCCGTGTCCTTGCCCTTGCGAGATTGGCGTTCAAAGAAGCGATTCGCCGCAGAGTTTTGTTTGTGGTCGGTCTGTTCGTGGTCGGATTGTTGTTGGCCGGTTGGTACTTGAATCCCGAAAGCGACGATCCCGCACGTCTCTACATCAGCTTTGTTTTGACGGCGACCAACTACTTGATTCTTGCACTGGCATTGTTCATCAGCGCCTTTTCGTTGCCGGCGGATATCAAAAGTAAAACGATCTACACGATTGTCACCAAGCCTGTGCGGCCTACGGAAATCGTACTCGGACGGATGCTCGGTTTTGTGGGTGTCGGAACGATGATTTTGATCCCGATGGGGTTGGCTAGCTACTTGTTTGTCACGCGCGGGATTCGGCACACTCACCTGGAAGTGGCTGACGTCGAAGAACTCAGCAGCGGGCGACTCGAAGGGGAAACCGATTTTCGCAACGGTCACAGTCATGGCTTTACCATCGATCCCGGTACGGGTGGCCTCGGTTTGACCGACATGGTTCGCGGCCATCGTCATGTGGTCACCCATCGCGAGGACGGTACGTTTTCGATCGGGCCGGTCACCGGTGCCCTTCGCGCTCGGATCCCTTCCTATGGGGAAATTCAATTTTACGATCGCCAAGGTGATGAGCAGGATGCCGGGATCGACGTTGGAAACGAAAAGGTTCAAGAAGGCTATGGCAGCGCGGGGATTTCGCGTTTGGTCGGGGTCACCAAAGGTCCTCGGCGAGCCGAGCATGGTTACGTCGAAGGTGGCACGCTCGGCGTGGCGGAGTTCACGTTTCATGACGTGACGCCCGCTCGCTATCTCGATGGGTTGCCGTTGGATATGTCGATTCGAGCCTATCGGAGCTTCAAAGGGGACATCGTCACGGGCATTCGTGGCTCGATCACGATGAAGCATCCGCAAAAGTCGATCAGCAGTAACCCGATTACGTTCATCGTTGACGAATACACTGTCGATGAGAAGCTGTTGCCGCTTTCGATCGAAGGCACCGATGGTAACGAAACGCGAATGCTTAACGTCTTTGAGGATTTGGTCGACGAGAATGGGGATTTGATGATTCAAATTCGCTGTCTCGATAGCGGCCAATATCTTGGAGTGACCAAGAGTGGCGTGTACTTGCGAGCCGGTGAGAACAGCTTTGCCTGGAACCTGACCAAAGCCTACATTTCGATCTGGCTTCAAATGACGATGGTGACCGCATTTGGCGTGATGTTCAGCACCTTTTTGAGCGGTCCGGTGGCGATGGTTGCCACGTTTGTCTGCGTGCTGTTGGGATTCTCGGCCGAACAGGTCTACGACACGCGTTTCTATATCGACTCGGGGGTCGACCGCGGTGGCGGGCCGATCGAATCGATGGTGCGGCTGCTGAAACAGGACGCGATGACCACCCAGTTGGACGTCGACGCTTTGGCTGGCAAAGTGATTCAAACCGCAGACGCCGGTATCGTCTACACCCTCGATGCGATCGCAACCGCACTGCCGAACTTGCCAAAAATGGTGGGGACGGCCGAGTATGCGGCCAGTGGGTTCGACATTTTCGGAGCATTGTTGGCACGCCACGCGGCCGCCACGCTCGGGTATTGCATTTTGGCCTTCATGGTCAGCTACTTCTTCCTGAAATCGCGTGAGATCGCGGCATGAATCTATCAGCACTTAGTCGAAAGCTTATTTACCTCGTTGTCTTGTTGGCAATGCTGGTTCCACTCTACATGCTCGGGCAGCCCAGTGGTGGCGTCGGGGATTCCGGTGGCCAGCTTTCCGAGATGCGTGACAAATTCAACATCGCCGAAAGTGATCTCGGTGAAATCAGTCCCGCTAGCGAAACGATGAAGCTCGCCTCGCTCGGGATGCGAGGGGTTGCCGCCACGTTGTTGTGGGAAAAGGCCCATGATTATAAAGTCCAGCACGAATGGGACCGTTTGAAAGCGGTTTTAAACCAAATTGCGCTGCTTCAACCTCACTTTGACAAGGTTTGGGAGCACCAAGCGCATAACTTAGCCTACAACGTTTCGACCGAGTTCGATGATTATCGACAACGTTACGAAATGGTCCGTGAAGGAACGGAGTTCTTGACCAAAGGCGTGCGGCAAAATCGCAACGCACCACGGTTGGTCTGGTACACCGGTTGGTTCTATGGGTCCAAGATGGGAATGGCGGATGAGAAGACGCAGTTCCGCAAACTGTTCTCCGAAGACGAGGTTTTGCATCAAGCGTTGATGGAAGAAGGCATTGCCGTTGATAGTCCGGAAGCGCGTGGTCCCTATTTCAAGCCTGATAACTGGTTGGTGGGTCGATTGTGGCTGTTTCATGGCTACGACCTCGTCGATTCGGGCGTCAAGATTCGCCGTCAAACCCCGTTGAACTTCTTCGAAACCGGCCCAAAGTGGCGGATCAAGCATGCTGAAGCGATCGAAGACGAAGGCGTCCTCGATGATCGGGCCCAGAACGCTTGGCAAATGGCTGCCGATGGTTGGAAAGAGTTCGGAGAGCGAAGCGTTCCAACGACCGCCGCATTTACGATCAAACTCGGCCAACTCGACGAATTGACTCGCTTGAAGGCACTGCGGCTCGAAGAGTTCCGCAAATTGACCGGTGACGAATTGCCTGGCATCGAACAACAGTACCTTCCCAAATACATGGGCTATGCCAAGCAGGCCGATTCCGATGTTCGGATGCGAGCGATCGAACTCGCCGGGGAAATCGAAGATTTGGATCTACGGATCAATAAGACGGAAGGTTATCGCAAGCAGATCAATTACCAATATTGGGATACGTTGGCACAGGCCGAACAAGAAGAGCGAACGGTCAAAGCACGACAGTTGATTTATGACGCAGAGAAGGCGAATGAAGCTGCGGAGCTTGATAAGGCGATTGCACTCTACGAGGAAGCCTTCGCGATTTGGGCCGAAATCTTTGACGACTACCCGATCTTAACCGTGGATGATTCCGCTCAAGATTTGGTGCAATCGATTCGCCGTTACTCGGTTGCGATCGACAGCGAAGAGTTTCCCGATGATTTTCCGCTGGCTGCCTTTGTCGAGATGATGGGCAACTACGACCAAGTTTCTTCGGAAATCTACGAAGATATTCGCTACACGCAAAAGGAAAAGATCGAAGAACGCAAACGCGAACTCGAAGAAGAGGAACGTCAACGAGAACGTGAGGCCGCCGAAGCGATGGAGCGAGAAAGGAAGGCCAAGGAGGAAGCGAAAGCGGCCGCCGCAGCGGCGAAGGCAGCCGAAATGGAGGCAACGGCCGAGGAGGACGAACCGGCAACGGCCGAGGACAGCGAAGAAGCTGCGGAAAGTGAATCCGCCCCAGACGGCGACGACGGTGGCGAGAAGGGTGATGTGAAGATCGAACCAGAGCCTACCGCCGAGTAGGATGGTTCGTGTTCGCTGGCTTTCCGCTTTGAGTTGCATCGCGCCGACAAAATCAAAGATCAGGGAATTTCTTACATCGGTCCTTCGGTTTCTCCCGATTGTTTTGTGATTTTCGCGCGGAGAGAATGTTTCAAGAGCCTCCTATTCCGTGCCTTCCCTGCTTGGGATATGGGGGGCGACAGCTTAGAGACATCACCGCTGATTTTGCCGCTGCCGCCCCCTTCTCTTTTCTTTGCGCCGAAGTGGCTTTGCCGTTGGTGATTCCCCGACGCCCCCCGTTCGCCCCTCAGCAGGCTTCACCCGTTGCGGAAGAATCTCTTGTCCGATGCCGCAATTCGCACACGCTGGATCGTCGAGAGACTAACATGGACCGGCTTGTTCTGCCTTGCCTCTGATTTTCTCCCTTGCCTCTGATCCCAGATTATTCAAGATCCCATGAAGCATCTCTTTTTGATCACGCTCGCATCGATGGTGCTGCTGTTTTCGGCCCCCCCCACGATGGCACAGCGTGCAACCACAACACGACCGGTGGTGGGGTTGCGGCAAGCCGATCGGTCCGCCGTGTTACTGAGCGGAGCCGAGGTGGTATGCGATCCTGATTCGGCTCCGCAATCGGTGTCGGTCTTGATCGAGGGTACATCGATCGTTGCAGTCGGAAACGAGCTCAACGTTCCAGCCGGGACCGAAGTGCGTGATCTTGAGGGAAAACGCATCTATGCGGGACTTGTCGATGCGATGCACGATGTCGAGCTCCCCGACAACTTGCCGACCTCCCATCAGGGTTACTGGAACGAGAACGTTTCGCCGCAGTACAAGGCGTCGTGGTTTGGTGGGATCAGTGATGGGGATCTTGACAAACTTCACAGTCAGGGCATCACGGTCCAATTGGTGGCCCCGCAGGGTGGTATCATCAAAGGGTCGAGCTGCGTTGTGTTGGCCTTGAAGAACGATCATCCGCAATTTCAATTGCAGCCTCAGCGGTTTCAGCACCTTTCTTTGACGGTACCTCGTGGCGAACGCCGCAACGCGTATCCAAATTCCCCCATGGGAGCCGTCGCACTTGTCCGGCAAGCACTCTACGACGCACTTTGGTATCGAGAAGCGAATCGCATCTTTGAAAACGATCCCAAGCGATCACGTCCGGAACCGAACGAATCGCTGGCGCAGTTGGCGGAAGCGATCGAGTCGGGAACCTTTGTCATCGATGCTCCGAACGAACGAATGGCGCTCCGCGCTGCAAAACTTGCTGACGAGTTTTCCATCGACGCGGTGCTTCGCGGGTCGGGATATGAGTACTGCGAATTGGCCGCCCTTGCCGCGTCAGGGCATCCGATTCTGGTGCCAGTTGATTTTCCCGAAACGCCCGATACGAAAACAGCCGAATCGATTCGCGAGACCAGCTTGCGTCAATGGATGCACTGGCGTTTTGCTCCCGAAAATCCTGCCCGCTTGACCGACTCGGGTGTTCGCTTTTGTTTGACGACGGATGGTTTGGAGGATGTTTCCAAGTTCCTCTCGCAAATTCGCACGGCCGTCGACCGCGGGCTCGACACGAAAACCGCGTTGGCGGCTGTCACCACGGTGCCCGCGGCCCTGCTAGGAATCGACGATCGTGTTGGCAAAATCCAGCCTGGTATGCTGGCGAACTTGGTGGTCACCGACGGGGACTTGTTTGATTCGAAAACCAAGGTGCATGAAACATGGGTCGTCGGCGAGCGGTTCGAGGTGGAAACGCCAAATTTTATCGACGAAGATCGGCTGCTCGGCACGTGGTTGGCCGTCTTACCGTCGGGTGACCAACGAATGGAGACGGAGTGGTTGTTCGAGCAACAGGGGGAGAAATGGGGCGGATCGATCAGCCTTGTTGATCAAGCCCAACCAGCGAGCACGACCGACCCGAGCGAAAGCTCAGAGACACAGCCGAAGAAAGCAAAATGGAAAGACCTCGTCCGCCAACGTGAACGGTTTTCGGCATCGGTCCAGCTTCGCCAACTCTCCGAGCAGTTTTCGCCTGGCGTTTCGCGTGTGGCATTGCTCACGGTTTCCTCGCCCGATCAGCCGTATCGGTCCGTTTCGGCGACGTTGACAACCCCCGACGGTCATCAGCATTTGGTTTCGCTGAAGCGGAAGCCGGATGAATCCTCATCAAAGGTGATCGAAACGGGGGAAGCAGAAGAAAACGATGATGGCGATGCGGAGGAACCGAACCGTGGCGACGAGGACGTTCCGCGGTCGCAACCAGAAATTGCCTTGGTCTACCCGCTCGGCGCTTATGGGCTCGAGCAGAAACCGGTTCGAGCGGATTCGATTCTGTTTCGTGGAGCGACCGTTTGGACCAGTGGGCCGTTGGGGAAAATCGAGGGTGCGGACGTGCGAGTTCGAGACGGAAAAATCGCCGAGGTTGGGCACTCGCTGGTTGCGGAAAAAGGTTGTCTCGTGGTCAGTGCGAAAGGCAAACACATCACCGCGGGTCTCATCGATTGTCATTCTCACATGGCAACCGATGGCGGTGTCAATGAATCAGGGCAAGCGGTGACGTCGGAGGTTCGAATCGCTGATTTTATCGACAACTCGGATATCACGATCTATCGACAATTGGCCGGTGGCGTCACGGCATCGCAAATTCTGCATGGATCCGCAAACCCTATCGGCGGACAAAGCCAAGTGATCAAGTTGAGGTGGGGCGCAGCGATGGAGGAGATGCTGCTCAAAGACGCTCCATGGGGGATCAAGTTTGCACTTGGCGAGAACGTGAAGCGTAGCTCCGGCCGCTATCCCAATACTCGGATGGGGGTGGAACAGATCATTCGTGACCAGTTCTTGGCGGCTCGGCAATACGAAGCAGACCGTCAAGCTTGGCAGGCCGGGGATCGTAGGGGTTTGCCGCCACGACGTGATTTGCAATTGGATGCACTTGTCGAGATCCAACGCGGCGACCGATGGATTCATTGCCACAGTTATCGCCAGGACGAGATCGTCGCTACCTTGGATGTGCTCGAAGAGTTCGGGATTCGTATTGGCACCCTGCAACACATTCTCGAAGGCTACAAGGTGGCCGATCGGATGGCTCAGCATGGTGCGATGGCGTCGACGTTCGCCGATTGGTGGGCCTACAAATTCGAGGTCTACGATGCGATTCCCTACAATGGCGTCATCATGCACAACGCGGGTGTTGTTGTTTCTTATAACAGTGACGATGCCGAGTTGGGACGGCATCTGAACACCGAAGCCGCCAAGGCGACCAAGTATGGCGGCGTGCCGGAACAGGAGGCACTTCAATTTGTGACCCTGAACCCAGCGAAGCAGCTTCGCCTGGAGGACCGAATCGGTTCCATCGAAGTCGGCAAAGACGCCGACCTGGTTGTCTGGAGCGGCCCCCCCTTATCCGCTACGACACGATGCGAACAGACATGGATCGATGGAATCAAATACTTTGACCTGGAATTGGATCATCAGCTTCGCACGCGAGATGCGCGACTTCGCGCCCAATTGGTCCAAATGGGACTCGATCAAGGGTCGCAGCCAGTCAGCGAGACGAAGAACGGCGAGCGTTCTGATCGCTTGAAAGACGAACCAATCGAGGAGGCCGATCGCTGGGATCGCGTCGATATCTACTGCAATGCGGGCCGGACAACAGGAGCATCACGATGATCATTAAAAGCGTTTTGCCTGTCTGGGTCGCCGCGGCTCTCTTCGTGGTTCCCGCGCCGGTTCATGCAAATGACCAAATCCCGGGATCGCCGCAAACGACTCCTATCTTGATTCGTGGTGCGACGCTCCATCCGATTGAGGGTGACGTCATCGAGCGAGGATCGCTCCTGTTTGAACAGGGACGCATCACAGCCATCGGCCGGCACGTTCGCCCTCCCGAAGGAACGGAGGTGATCAAGGCGGATAGAAAACACGTCTACCCTGGATTGATCGAACCACTGACCGATATCGGACTGCGAGAAATCAGTGCGGTGGACGTGACGATTGATCGCGACGAGCTAGGGCAACGAAACCCAAATGTTCGTTCCTGGGTCGCAGTCAATCCAGACAGCGAACTGATTCCGGTGGCCCGCGCCGGCGGCGTCCTGATCGCACACGTGGCACCCGGAGGTCGATTCGTTCAAGGTCAATCGGCCGTCATGATGCTCGACGGATGGACGGCAGCGGAAATGACGCTCCTTGCTCCATCCGGATTGTGTGTTGCCTGGGGCACGATGCAGCCCAACGACAAGGATTCCGTCGAACAGGCAAGGGAACGTGATCAGAAATGGAGAGAGTTTGATGAATGGATCGAACAAGCCAAACGCTACGCAGCGAAGCAAGCCAGTGAGTCAGAGCCGATAGCGGAAGACCTGCGACTCGAGGCCTTGCTGCCGGTTCTGCGCCGCGAGATGCCGTTGATTGTTTCCGTCGATCGGCAATCGGGCATCGAATCCGCGGTGGCCTATGCCGTCGAGCACGATTTTCGATTGGTGATCTATGGAGGCTACGAAGCCGAAGCCTGTGCGGACCTACTGAAACGCCACAACGTTGCGGTGATCGTTGCTGGGGTCTATCGCTTGCCGATGCACCGTGATGATCCCTATGATGCGGCCTACACGTTGCCCGAGCGACTGCGCCGTGCCGGTGTCCACTTCGCCATTGGCGGGGAAGGATCAGGTTATCCGGGTGGCGCGTCCAACGTACGCAATCTACCCTACCATGCGGCATGCGCCGTCGCGTATGGTTTACCGCGCGAGGACGCGATCCGCAGAATCACCCTCTCGGCGGCAGAAGTGTTGGGGGTGGAGGATCGCGTCGGTTCTTTGACGGTGGGGAAGGACGCGACGATCGTGATCGCCGACGGCGACCTGCTGGAAACGCAGACCAACGTGACGGAGGCATTCATCCAAGGGCGACGAGTCGATTTGTCGAGCAAGCACACGATGTTGTTCGAGAAGTACAAAAAGAAATACGGCGAACGCTAGCCCCCAAGGGCCAACACCGCAACGCCCGCTAAAATGGCGACGATGCAGGCCGCTTTAGGCCAAAAATTGGCTTCTCCAAGTGCCCGGATGCCGAACAAGAACGAGATCACCACGCTGCAGCGCCGCACGACCGAGACAATGGAGACTAACGCATCGGGATCGGCCAATGCGGTGAAGTAGACCATGTCTGCGGCCAGCAACAGCGGGCAAATTGTCAAGATGATCGGGCGCCACTGAAACGGTGTCTTTTTTTGTTGCGTTTGTTGCCACGAAACGGCCATCGGAATCATCACCGGCACCAAGTAAACCGAAAACCAAGCCTGGACCGTGGAGGGTGAGATGGCGGCCGTTTGGAGCAAGAACTTGTCGTAGATCGAGCTGATCGCGCCAAGCAGGGTTGCGGCGACCATCATCGCAACGCCTCGATCACGATGAAACTTGACCCCCTCGCGAAGCCCGACCGCTGAAAACACCCAGAAGGCTGTCAATACGATCGCAATCCCAACCCACTGCGTCGGAGTCGGTCGTTCGTGTAAAAAGAGCGATGCGATGGCGATCGTCCAGACGGGACTCGTCGAACGAATCGGGGCCGCAATCGACAGCGGCAATCGCTTTAGCGAAAAGAAGGCGAGTGTCCACGAAGTACCCACTAAAACGCTTTTCGCCATCAAGAGGCCATGTTCGCCAAGCGATAACGAATCGACTCGAAGCAAACGATGCGGAACCGTTTCGACGGACACCCACGACCAAAGGATCATCGGCAACCACAGCGTGCAACCCACGGAAACGCTGATCAGCAATACCACCGGGACCGCGTTTTGACGCACCGCTACCTTTTTGGCGACGTCGTAAAAGCCGAGCAAGAGGGCGGAGACCGCCGATAATCCAATCCAAGTCATGGCCACAGGATGCCAAGGCTGCGGCGGACTGGGAATGGGGAGATCATCGTGGGCGGATTCCTTGCCGTTGGCGGTCCGATGGGGTTCGTTCTGCCCAAAATGCGACCCCGGCTGAACCTTGGGCCAATCAGACGTTACTATTTGGTGTGAATTCTCTGCCCCCCTTCCATCACGGAGCCCATCGTCGTGGTTCATTCCTCGTCCAATCCCCCTGCCACTCACGCCGATGCACTCCGAGCCGACCCGCGTGTCGCCGAAGCGAAACGATTGATTGCCGAAGCGGTTGCCGAGCATGCCAGCCCGCTTGTTGAGGTTCGCGAAGCAGACGGCTTGTTGAAACCTCTTTACGATGCATTGCTTGAACAACTCGGGAAGGTGCGTGGCGGACCACCGATTTGGCCCTACCTGTCGGCTGGGCTTGGCAAGGGACCCTACGTCGAGTTGGCCGATGGAAGCGTCAAGTTGGACTTCATCGGCGGGATCGGCGTCCATGGATGTGGGCACAGCGATCCGCGGTTGATCGATGCGGCGATCGATGCCGCGCTCGAAGACACGGTGATGCAAGGCAATCTGCAACAACACCCGCCAAGTCTGCGAATGTGCCAGCGGTTGACGCAGTTGGCGACGGAAACCGGTGCGAAGCTGGAACACTGCATGCTTTCGACCAGCGGTGCGATGGCAAACGAGAATGCGTTAAAGATCGCCTTGCACCACAAAGCTCCCGCCGATCGGATCATCGCTTTTGACAACGCCTTTGCCGGCCGATCGTTGGCGCTTGCTGCGTTAACGGATCGCCCCAATTATCGTGCCGGGTTGCCATTGGCTCTCAACGTCGACTACATCCCGTTTCTGGATCCTCAGAAACCGAAGCAAAGTACACGTTGGGCTGTCGAAGAATTGCATCGACTCCTCAAACGCCATCCCGGTCGTTATGCAGCGTTTTGGGCAGAGCCGATCGCGGGCGAAGGCGGTTATTATGCTGGCAGCAACCCCTTTTTCACAGCGCTCTGCCAACCGCTTCGCGAGGCCGGCATCCCCATCATCTTTGACGAGATTCAAACTTTCTCGCGAACCACTCGTCCGTTTGCGTTCCAGCATTATGGTCTGGATCCGTTTGCGGACATTGTCACCGTTGGCAAGATCACCCAAGTGTGTGCGACGCTTTATGGCAACCACTTTGTCCCCAAAGCCCCCGTGCTCAGCCAAACCTTTACGGGGTCATCGTCGTCGATTGCGACCGGATTGGCGACGCTGGAGGCAATCGATGCGATGGATTGCTATGGGCAGAACGGGCAAAACGTCCGCCGGCATGATTACTTTGTTGCAGAACTGCAGCGATTGGCGAACAAGTATCCGACGTTGATTTCAGGGCCCTTCGGTGAGGTTATGATGTTTGCGTTCACCCCTGGCGATGGCACCTTTGAAGATGCCAAAGCGATGATGGACACGATGTACGATTGTGGGCTGCTCGGATTTGTCTGCGGATCCAATCCCACTCGGGTTCGGTTCCTGCCGCCGCCCGCGATCACGACCACTCAGCACATTGACGCAGCCGTCTTGTTACTGGAGAAGTCGTTGGAGTTGTTCGCAAAGCGAGAAAAAGGGTAACGTCGTTGGAGTTCCGACTGTAGGACGCGTTTCGGACATCAGTTGTTTGGATGGGCCGAGCATTGAACTTGACCGCCTCGTATTGTGTAGGTCGCTCCCGACACGGGGCATTGGGGCAGTGTCGTGCCCGCGTAGCGATCGTTTGCGATTTCTCGTAAGGTCGTCGTGACCGGCGTCCCCGTATCATCCTGGTAGGCTTCGACGTGATGCTGAAGCATTTCACGCGTCATCAAACAACTGCGGCGTTGAGCTTCGCTGCCCGGTGAGTTGAGGTGACGAATGCCGATCACTGCGACCATCGCAGAAATGACCATCACCATCATCACTTCCAAGAGCGTAAATCCCGTTCTCATTCGAGCACCTCAAACATATGGAACATCGGGGTATAGATCGATAGCACGATTCCGCCGATCGCGACGGCCAACAGAATCGTTAGGGTTGGCTCGAGCAGTCCGACCGACGCGTCGATGCGGGTTTCGAGTCGTTCACGCAAATGATCGGTCGCCCCATGAAGTGCTTTTGGGAAATCACCTGATTGTTCGCCCACTGCGACCAATTGGCAAAGCGTGTTCGAAAAGAAACGATCATGCTGGGAGAGTTGTTTGCTGAGCCGTTCTCCGCGGTTGACATTCTTACGGATTTGGTCCACCGCCGCGCGGACTTCTCGGTTGCGGACACAATCCACGGCCACTTGGACCGCATCGACCGGCGTGTATCCACACTCGACCATCGATGACATCGCTTCGATAAACTGCAAAATCGCAACGTCACGCAGCCATGGTCCGACGATCGGTAGTTTTAGCAGGAATGCATCAGCCAACCTCGCCAATTTCGGGCGTGCCCGAACGATCGAGATCAAAGCGATGCTGGCAATGCTAAACGGTACGACGAGCCAACCGTTCGTGATCACCTGACGACTCATGCCTGTGACCACTTTCGTCACGGCCGGCAACTCGACGCCGCTGTTGCCGTAGACCGTTTCAAATTCCGGAACGACCACGACGCACATGAAGATCATCAATCCCGCCCCCGCAACGGAAATCAAAACAGGGTAGCTGACCTTTTTAATGATTCGCTTGCGCAGCGCCACGCTGCGTTCGAGTTGCTCGCACACTCGACGAAGTGCCTTTTCGAGCGTGCCGCTTTTCTCGCCAATGCGGATCTGCTGGACTTGCATGGAGGTAAAGGTGCGTGGATATCGTTGCATCGCATCACTCAGCAGCCCTCCCGATTCAATGGTCATTCGCAATCGATTCAGCACCGGTCGATAACGAGCTGCCGACCGATCGCCGGCCAGGGATCCCAGTGCTTTGGGGAGTGACAATCCATTTTCTAGCAGCATCAGCATCAGCCGCAATAAGTCAGCCAACGGTGTGGGGCGAATGCGTGTGGGGTCGCCACCACGGTTCTTTGAGCCCAGTTCAATGGAATGCAACTTGCGTAGAAATCCCACAACCCCGCCACGGGATGTCGTTGGTTGATTGACGCTGGGCGAATAAGTCGACGAGGTGAACATGGTGGAACGCTAGGTGTTTCGATTTGTTTCGTGGTGTAATACGGATTGGGAACAATGCGATCGCATGGTGCGTTTCGGGGCGTGTCTTAAATTCCAGCTGCATGGTCCGCGAGATCGGTCTCGCGTTTGCCAAGGCTAGAGGTTTTGCTGTCGCTCCGACGTCGATCTCCGCTGGTCTTGAAGTAGACCTCTTCAAGCGAGGTACAGCCGGCGATCGCCTGTTCCAATCCCGCGGTCGACAACTCCACCATCCCGGCATCGACAGCCATCTGTTGCAACTTCGAATGGGGGACTCCGGCTTCGATCGCCATGGTGATGTCCGGTGTGATGGGCATGATTTCAAAGATAGGCAGCCGCCCCGAGAATCCGGTCCCGAGACACTTTTTACAGCCATCGCCCCGGAAAAAGTCGACCGATCGAGCAATCTTGCCTTCCGGATCGAGCGCGTCGAGCAGGTTTTCGTTTGGACGAATGGGCTGTTTGCAGTTCTCGCAGACGCGACGTAGCAGTCGTTGTGCGACACTGCCAAGCAGCGAGCCCGCGATCTTGAAGTTGTCGACGCCGAGATCCGCCAGCCGCTGAACCGCGCCTACGGCATCATTGGTATGCAGGGTGCTGATCAACAAGTGGCCGGTCAGCGCAGCTTGGATTGCCGTCATGGCGGTTTCACTATCGCGAATTTCACCGACCATGATGACGTCGGGGTCTTGCCGCATGATGTATTTCAATGCGTTGGCAAAACCCATCCCAAATTCGTTGTCGCTTTGGACTTGGTTGATTCCGGAAATCCGATACTCGACGGGGTCTTCGACGGTAACGATGTTTCGGTCGTCGCCATTGAGGTGCTGAAGCACCGCATACAACGTCGTGCTTTTCCCACTTCCGGTGGGTCCCGTCACCACAAACATCCCGTGCGGCTTGGCAATCATTTGCCGAAGCATCGTGTTGTCACGATACATCATGCCGAGATTATCGAGTGAATAATTCTTGCCACCTTCGTCAAGAAGTCGCAGAACCAACTTTTGTCCATCCACCGTCGGAATCCCGCTGACACGAAATCCGACTCGCTTGCCATTTTCAAACACATTCAAATGGCCGTCTTGCGGGCGACGGTTTTCGGTCGTGTCCATGTCGGCCATCACCTTGATGCGACTGATCACGGAATCTTCGATATGATTCGGGATGGTCATCACTTGCTGAAGTTCACCATCGACCCGGTAGCGGACTCGCATTTCGGGTTTATGAGGCTCCAGGTGAACGTCACTCGCGCCGGCGGTTGCGGCTCCTGACAGAATCGCCTGGACCAATCGAACCACGGGTGCATCTTCTTGTTCTACGGAAATGATCGACGCCGTATTGTCTTCGCCCGACTCCTGCAACTCTCGCAATTCCGCGAGTTTCATGTCGACAATCGTTTGACGTGCAACCGCTCGGTCGTCATAAACGCGACTGACCAGATCCTCGATATCCTCCGCCATCGCGACGGCGGGCTTGATCTGATAGCCGGTCATCAACTCCGCTTCGGCAATCGTTTCGATATCGTCCGGCGCGACCATCGCCAATGTCAGTTGCCGACCTTCGACCTTGATTGCACCAGATTGACGCGACTGAGCAAAGTCTTCGGGAAGCAGTCGAGCCACTTGCGCATCCACGGTGGTTACATCAATATCGACGTAGGGTACGGAAAACTGTTCCGCCAGCGCACCGCCAAGCTGGCCTGTCGTCAGCATCTTTTGACTCACCAACCAATCGCCAAGCAGCACTTCGCGTGGTTTGGATTCAAACGCTGCGTCAAGCTGTTCAGCGGTCAGCACGTGCTGTTCGATCAAGACGTCGCCGAGTCGTCGCATGTTCTAGGTCTCGTAGGTTAGGGATCGCAACGTTTTGATCGACGCGGTGATGCGGTGCAGATCACCGACGCCAATTGGACAATCTTGTTTTCCAACGTTACGGGGTCAAAGGGCGTAATCAAGTAATCTTGGGCGCCGGCATAGAACGCTCGCTCGACGGTCTCTAAGCTGGGGTCCAGTGAGAACACCATCACCGGAAGTGTTTCTGCCTTGAACTCCGTCCTTAGTCGAGCCAGCCATTCGAGTCCATCGCCGTCGCGGAGCGTGCTGTCGACAATCAACAGATCGGGTGGATCCGTACGTACCTTCTCAATCGCTTGGCTTCCCGTTCCAACCATATCGATGCGGTAGCCTAACAATTCCAAACGAAACGAGGCCAGCTCCGCCAAGACAGGCTCGGATTCAACCAATAGGATTCGTACGCTCGATGAATCGAACATCTAGATGGGCCCGTGGGGATATGCGTCTCGATAGAGTCGGTCAAGTGTGCCAATGGGGAAAGACCGTCGAACTCTAGGTTACAAATAGGCAGTGTGCGGAAGTCGGGATCCTCTAACCGTGACTCGAAATGCTATCGCGAAGGGCTGGCTGGGACGATCCCAGTCGATGCAGCGTAAAACGTGTTAAAGGTCGCATGATCCGCATAACCCTCCACGTTGAAGGCCGGTTCGGAGGATTGCGGTGTACAGGAAAGTGTTTGGTACCGCACCACCCGGCTGATGTAGTCCACATTTGAAGGGAACCCCTTTTTTTACGCTCGATTCTTCCACCAGGGTGAGAGAGACTTGCTCAAGCTCTATCTCGCAACCATTCGATTCGCGCTGGCAATCTTTTGCATTGCCATCAGCTTCGTGTTAGGAGCCAAGATCCTTGGTTTTCTACCCGATTTGATTCATGGGAATAGCCGATTGATCATCCGTTGGGCGATCGGCTTGATCGTGTCGGGGATCGGCGTCTATTCGCTCCTGATTGCTCGACTGTTTAGTTCCATGAAAGTATCGCAATTGGTTGCGTCGCGAGTAAGCCAATCGCTCGATGCCCTGACCGAAGGATTGGTGGTGATTGATGAGAACGAGCGGATTGTGTTGGCGAATCGAGCGTTCAGCGACACGATTGGTGTCCCGCAGCCGAAGCTTGTCGGCCGCCGTGTCAGTTCGCTGCGATGGGTAGGTAGCCCGACGGCGACCGTCCACGATTGCCCTTGGGTGCGAGCCTCCGAACAGTCGTGGCGTCAAACCGATCAACGGATGCGGTACCATCATCCCGACGGCAGCTTTCGTGTGCTTTGCATCAATGCCTCGCCGATCAAAGCCTCGGACGCAACGCCCGGCGGTGTTTTGGCGACGTTCCGCGACGTCACGATGATGGAGGAACACCACGCCGAACTCGAACAGATGGTCGTCATGTTGCGGAACACACGTGATGAAGTCTGCAGCAAGAATCGTGAACTGCAGGTCTTGGCGACTTGCGATGCATTGACAGGCTGTCAGAACCGCCGAGCACTGTTCGCCTTTCTGGATAAAGCGTGGGCAAGGATGCAGCAGGAGGGCACTTCGTTGGCCTGTCTGATGTTCGACAATGATCACTTCAAGCAGGTGAATGATACCTACGGACATCAAATCGGTGATGAGGTACTGCAACGAGTCGCTGCGGTGCTTCAAGAGGCGTTTCCCGAACCCTCCATCGCGTGCCGCTATGGCGGCGAAGAATTCTGTGTCGTGATGACCGACGTGACGGAGTCGCAAGCGGTCGCCGCAGCCGAACAAGCTCGAAAGCAGATCGAACAGCTTCGCTTCGAAGAGCCCGCGGAACTGCGAGTGAGTGCCAGCATCGGCGTGTCCATGAGCGAATTCGGCGCGAGGGATCCGCAGGAAATGATCAACCAAGCCGATCGCTGCTTGTACGTTGCCAAAGAACAAGGACGTAACCAAGTGGTTGCCTTCGATGAAGTCGTCGATCAATCCACCCAATCCAGTCAGTGCGTCGGATCCAATGCCACGCGAAAAAGCCATCGGCCCACCGAAACGGTGCAGGGAATCGTCGCGCTCCTGGACGCGATCGAAGGCAAGTGACCATCGGCGCAACCGGCATAACCGCCATCGCTTCGCGCTGGCGACGCGTGTGATAACGGATTCGAAGCACAATTGTCCGGCTCCGAGAGGAAACACGCAGTAGCGTAAAGGAACAGTGGGTTGGGCGGTTCCGCCGGAAACCCTACATTCCTTTCCTGTCGGCCTACGCGGCCATTGAAGCACGCAATAACCATCCCATGAAAAAAAATATTCTCACGCTGCTGTTTACCGGCCTCCTCTTTGGCTGTACATCGGGACAAGCTCAGGAGATCATTGTCGATTCGGGCTATGCGGGGCACGTGAACTACGGGGCCGCTCCGATCGTCCGTTCCTATTCGACGCCCTACCAGGCGTATCGAGCCCCACTTTCGCAGGGATACGCCGCACCCGCCTACAGCAACTACCCCGCCTGGAATGTTCGACAACCTTCGCAACGCGGTGGTTTCTTTAGCGATTTGATGACGCTTGAACGACGCAAGAATGCCTGGCTTCGTCGCACCTTTCTAGGCCAGTAGCGGAAAGCGAAAATCGCAAAAATTCCGGTGATTCCTCGCCGATTTCGGCGAGAATTCACACAAAGTCCCGCCGCTTGGCCCTTGACGAAGCGGCGCGTTTCCCATTATCGTTCTCACAGAATCGTCCGTTCTGTTTTTTGGGGGATTAGCTCAGTTGGGAGAGCGACGCGCTGGCAGCGCGTAGGTCATCGGTTCAAGTCCGTTATCCTCCACTCAAAGGCACTTTGCGATTCGTCGCAAAGTGCCTTTTTCTTTGGAAACACAGCAAATTCCAGCGTTTTTGAGCAACTCAAGATTTGGCGTGTTCGGATAAGTGTTCGGATAAGTCGCTGATTTGTTCGGATACCAAATCCCGCTTCCATTTGATCGGGAGGAACAGGAAAGCGTCCACGGTCACGAGAGCCTTGAAGACATTTGTGCAAACTACGTCCAAATGATTCGAGTAGAGCAGGCTTGTTACCCCTCTATCCAGATCGTACCCACGGATGACGATGCCTACGCCCTCAACGCCTCTTACGAACAAGCAGTCCTCGAACGCAAGGAACGAGAATTCAAAGAAGAGGGGGTAATCTCCAGCGGCAAAAAATATCCCGACAAATATGTCTCAGGTTCGTTGCATGACGCCTTTGACGGGCCAGCATAGATCGTCGACTGCAACAGGCCGGACGCAGCCAGTGTGGTGGTCACGCCGATCGATTTCAACACGGTTCGACGTGAAGGCTTGTTTTGAGGGCAAGGGTTCATGGTTGGTCCTGTTTGGTCAGCTTGTTTTCATGATGTGAAAGGATTGGACTCTTTCTTCTTTTCCTCTTTCTTCTTTTTTGGGGTTTCCCTGCGCTCCTTCGTCAAGGCAGTGGGAAGGGGGGGAGCGGCGTCCTCGAACCTGGGGACCAGGGTCCGGAGTTTTTGGACGGTGGTGGCGTATTCCGGGTTGTCGATCTGGTTGGTCCATTCGTGGGGATCCTTGGAGGCGTCGTAGAATTCCTCCTCTTTGGCCCCGTAGCGGGTGTAGCGACCGAGTTCATGGCGGATGCTGATATAGGCCAGGTCCGTTTTGCCCTTATCGCACAATCCGGTGATGGCGGTGCTTTCCCACGGAGCTTTCGGGGCCTTAAGCAGGGGAACCAGTGAGCGTCCATCGACGTAGTCTGGAGGCGTGAGCCCGCAGAGTTCGGCCAGGGTGGGGTAGATGTCCATCAGGGAAACGAAGCGTTCAGACACGCCCCCGGCTTTGCTGACTCCCGGTGCACGGAACATGAGCAAGGTGTGAGTTCCCTCCTCCCAGAGGGTGGTTTTTTGCCAGTGAAGTTTTTCCCCCAGGTGCAAGCCGTGATCGGTGAGGAAGACGACGATGGTGTTGTCCTTGTAGGGGCTTTTTTCGAGGGCATCGAGGACGCGCCCGATTTGAGTGTCGACGTAGGTGGTCGTAGCCAGGTAGGCCTGCACCGCCTCCTTATGTTTGCCGGACTTGATGACTTTGTCGGCAAAGCTTCCGATCCCGTCACTCACCGCTTTGGCTAGGGGAGGAAGGTCATCCAGGTCGTCCGCCTTGAGCTCGGGAAGGACAATCTCGTCCAAAGGATAAATGTCAAAATACTTTTGCGGGACATACCAGGGCATGTGGGCATTGAAGAGGCCGTAGGCCAGGAAGAACGGCTTGTCGTGTTGCTTCTCCAGAATCGCGATGGTCTTATCGGCCCCGCCGGTGTCATTCATTTGCTCCTCGGTGAGGTGGATTATTCCCCAATCCTGCTCTCCCCCGCTGAGTCCGGCCAGAGGGGCTCCGGGAGGAGCCGGGTCCCGTTTGTGACCGACATGATCATCCCAGTGCTCTTTCTGGTCCCAGCCGTGAGTGATTTTGCCATAACCGAAGGTGTTGTAACCGCCCTTCTTGAACAGCCCGGCCAGAGATAGCACCGCATCCTGGTTCAGTACCTCACTTTTGCTGATGGTCTGTGCGTTGTTGTAGACGCCTGATTTCCAAGGGGCTACACCGGAGAAGAAAGCGGTTCGGGACGGGCTGCAAACCGGTGCCGCAGTATAGGCATACTTGAAATTGACACCGCTCTCTCCCAGAGCCTTTAGGTTCGGAGCGATGACCTTGCCGGTGTAACGTTCGGGGTTTTCCAGCAGCCAGGAATTCAGGTCATCTGAAATGAGCATCAAAACATTCATGGGCTTTTCCGCCGCTGCGACATGCGTTGCAGACGCGCACAGGAGCAGGAGAATCGCGAGGCGATGGTTGATTAGGTACTTGGATTTCATATGAATTGCCTTTTTCTTTGGTGTTCTTCTGCGTCTTTGCTTCAGGCGCGGCCTTGTCTTTGTCGGCGCCATCCAGACGTCCAATGGGACGGGAGTTGGCAGCAAGTTCCTTCTCGATAGCTTCCGCGGCTTCTCGCAGACGCATCGGCCACCGCCGTCACGTGCCATGCGCCCTTGAAATAGTCGAAGCCGTGGTTCAGTGGATGAAACGGCTCCCAGCCGCCCCATGACGGTTATCGCGTCGAGTCGGCGACGGGCGTTGATGCCGCGGCGGCTCGCGGTCCACACAGAGGTGCGATCGCGACAAGGTAGGCGGCCAGGATAGATGGTATTCTCATCTTCTTTTTGCGATCGGCCGCATCCTTTTCGCTGTCGGGGCGGGGCTTGAATGTCTTGAGCAACGTGGCTTTCTCCTCTCAGCGCGTTGAAGGATCTCTTTTTGCATAAACGGTGTGGCTAGTATAGCGGGTTCACTTGCGAGGCAGGTCATTCAGATTGGCGTTCGGTTTCCGGCTACCCCCAAAGAGCGGAAACAGGTCGCGGTTTTTCGCGTTGGCCAGCTCAGCCCTACCAGCGTCGAGCTCGCGCCCAGGATCAGGCTCCGTCGCAGAAACTGTCTTCGACTCGTTATGTTCATGTTCTGTCCTTCGACAGCTGCCAGCCAGTTATTTCAGGAACTCTCGCCGAATCGCGTTCTGAGCAGGTTTTCCAAAGACGTTCCAGACGTAAGCACCTGGATTTGTCTCGGGATGGAATCCCGGCTTTCCTCCCGCGTTGGCGTGCCAGTTGTAGATGTAAACACCCTGCAACTTCTCGACGCCCGCCAGCACGTCGAGCGACACTTCATAGAACGCTGCGTGCTGTTCGAGATCGTAGCTCATCGGCTTGCCGGGATTGAAGTATTCGATCCCGCCCTTATTGGCCGGTGAACCGAGTTCCGTCAGGTAGACCTCCTTGCCTTGATCCGCGATGAACGCGGTCAACTGCGCAACCAGATCTTCGCCGTACGGGCTTTTGCGCCATCCCGCGAGGTAGTCATCTGCATCGGCGTCAAGTTCCTTCGGGAGCCGAGGGTAGGCCGAGATGCCGATGAAATCGAGCGAGTCAATGAAGCTGACGTTTAAGTACTCCTGCGACGATTCCCAGGGACCGATGAGTCCCCCGGCGTTGTATCCGAGCCTGCCTGAAAAGAGCGGCCGGATGCCGGCGATTAACTTCTCCCATCTCAACTGGTATTCGGGATTCGTCGCCATCGAGTGGAGTTCGTTTCCGATCAGCATCGAATCAATCCGCGCTGCTTCGTGGCGCCGCAACAACGACTGCAGTTGTCCGCCGATGAGTTGCAGGTGGTAATCGAGGATGACCGGCTTTCGCCACCGCTTCGACCAGGCGACAGGGTGTGATAACTGCTCCCGTACTTCCTCTTTCCAGCGCGGCAATGCATCCAGTTTTTGGGTCCAGTGCGTGAAGGCGTGAGGATGATACATGTGGAACAGGCCGATCAGGCCGTCGTCGTTCTTAAAGCCGGAGCCGTCCTCGAGCTTATAGGTCAGGTGCTCCGGTGTAACGAACTGCTCAAGTTCCAAACAGCCGTTCAAGCCGGGACTGCCGATTCCAAGGATGCGATTGGGGTTTGTCTTCCTGATCACCGGGATGGCAGCGTTCAGATACTCCATCGCGGTCTTGTCGTCTTTGATTCCCACCGGCTTTCCATCTTTCAACAGCAAACCCGCCGGTTCGTTCCAGAGGTCAAGGACGAGTTCCTGCGAATGATCTTTGTAGAACATCGCATAGTTGTCCCACGCGCGAACAAACTCGGCGAGCCCTTCTTTCGGACTCGCCGCCCATCCACCGTCGCCCCACATCGAAATCATGACCGCCAGCTGACGACTGAGCGCATCATCGATCATGGCTTTGTAAGTCGCAGGATCTCGCCTCACCACGACATAGAAACGGACACTTTGAAAGCCTGCGACTCGGATCGCATCGAGTTGTTCGGGTTCATATGGCATCTTCACCGGCGAATGTTCTTCGGGCGACGAGACATCCAGAACAATGCCTCTGCCGAGCCGAGCGGCAATGGACTCGGCAACATCAGGTTTGGACTCAGGGCGATTCTCAGACTCTGCGGCGCTCGTTGTCGTCCAAAGAGCATTTCCGGCGACCAGGACAACGATGATTGCGGTGAGGTATCGTGTCATTGTGATTCGTTCCTCGTTGCGATTTCGTAGAGTCCACTCGGCGCGCTGGCGCAGGTTGTCCGCCACGGGTCCATAGGGTCGCGGCATCGTGTCGGTGATCATCGTGAAGGCGGCATCGCCGTTGATCAACGGCTGGGCGGCGAGCTTCGCCCACCGATCGAGCCCGGGCCGCTGGACTTCGTAGCGCGCATACATCTGGTAGAGCACCACGTCGGTGTGCTTGCTGGTCACCGGCAGGACCGTATCCAGCGAGTCGGTGTTCCCGTTGAGCTTGTCACCCACGAACAAATGGTTGCGGTCGTATCGCCGGATTGCCTCCTTCGCCGTCCGGTAATACTGGTCCACGACGGCGTGGAGAAACTCGATGTTGTCGCGGGTCTCGTTGGCGTTCGAGAGCTGCGTCTGTAGTCGCCAGTCCGCGGCGGCGGCGAGCGCGTCGAAGGTTTTGAACCGCATGCCGTAGGTCGTGTTGAAGTCCGCGATGCGGTCGCGATAGACCTTGCTCATCGTTTCAACGTAGGCCCGTTTGCCGGGCGCGTCCGGGCCGAGGTTCCGCAGCCGTCTCGGAAAACCGATCCGCGAAGGACGTTGCGCGCCGCCGATGACGTCGGGGCGCTCCCGGCAATCCTCCTCAGTCAGCAGCGGGATGTCGATGAAGTGGATCGGCTGCATGTAGGGCACGGCCGGCACCGGGCGGTTGACGACCTGCAGCGAGTTGTGCACGCCGATCGTGTTGAAGCCGTAGTCGCGGCAAATCTCCAGGAACCACGACCGTAGCGCCGGGGCGAACGTCTGCCAGTCGTCTGCGTTCGCCACGCCGAGACGTTCCTGCCACGCCTCGCGATTGTAAGCCTCCTTGAATAGATTCGACTCGAGATGACTGATGCCGAAGCTGAGGAAGGCGTTCCCTTCCGGAGTGACGAGCCACCAGCGTTCATCCTTCTCCACGCGGAAGAATCCGGTGGGCTTGAATTGCTTCCCCGTCCAGCCGCCGAATTTGTCCAGTTCACGCGGGGCGGTTGCACCGAACACACGGCTGAAGCCAGGCAACCCGTGACCAGCCGAAGCTGCTAGTGCGAGCCCGGTGAACTTTCGACGGTTGATAATCGGTTTCATCTTAATCCATTCCGACGGGATGGCGACAATCGTCTCTACGGCCGATCTACTACTTTCTTCGCTTCTCCTTCGGAGCGCGCGAAGTCTTCTTCTCGTAACCGGCGAATGCCGCCTTCGAACAGATCGCCCTTGTGTCCTCGCAGATGGCCCACCGCATTGGGATCGACGTTCAGACCGCCGTTGTCGCTGCAATACCACACCAGCGTGTCGCGATCGATGCCCAGTTCGCGCAATCCCTTCCGCAGCGCACCGATGCTGCGATCGATGCCCACAATCTCTCCAAGGTGATGCGCGGCCTTGCCGCGGGGCAATCCTTTCAAGTCCTCATCCATCGCCCGCATCGGAGCATGCGGCGAGCCATACCAGATGACGGCGAGAAATGGCGCACCACCGGCCTTCTGCCGCGCCATGAACTTCAGTGCTTCCGTCACCACGACGGCCGACGAGTCGCCTGTGAACTCCTCGAACTTGCCGTTGCGGCTCATCAGTGGATTGACATCGAAATAGTTCGTGACCGACAGCCACTCGTCGAAGCCGTAGTGGCCGGGATGATTCGCGTCGTCGCCGAGCACGGGCACTCCCTCGCCACGCACGCCGTTGAGGTGCCACTTGAGCACCCTCTTGCGGAACTCTGCCCAGCCACTCGGGGATGCCTTCGTCGCGAAGCTTCTGGAATCTGCGACCGTACGCATCCGTTCCGCCCTCTTTCAACGAGTCGGGCCACGTTGCGTTGGGGCAGACTGGCTGCCATCTTCTGCTTGATACTGGCCAACTCGGGATCGTTGGCGAGATGGCTGATTCGCGGCGTGACTGCGGTCGATGAACTGCAACGCCTTGTTGGTGATCGTATCGATCCGTTTCGGATCGTCCTGCACCGCCGGTCCTCCACTTCCTTTCGCTCCACCGGTAGAATTGCCGGTGTACCCATCGGAAAAGTCGTAGCCTTGCTCCGCCGGAGTAATCTCGTCGTAGCGGTGATCCCATTTACCGAAATGAGCGGTCACATAGCGTGGATCCGCCGCCTTCAACATCCGCGGAATGTTGAGTTGCTTGATAGGTCGCGGTCCAGCCCTCGCGATCCCCGTTGTATTCGTGCCGCGCCGGCATTTGGCCCGTCTGCAGCGATCGACGCGTTGGGCAGCAGGACGCACCGGGCGAGAACCCTTGCGTGAATCGCATTCCCATCAGTGCGAGACGTTCGATGTTGGGTGTCTGGAAATAATCGCTGCGCGTGCGCGCGTCGCCGGCAATCATCTCCTGCGAAGAACCCACCCAACTCTGATCGTCAGACAGAATGACGACGATGTTGGGCTTCGGCCCGGCGGCGCACACGGTGAGAGCGGTGAAGACACCCATCGCCGCCCAACTGGCGACTCCGCTCATCACTTTGAAGGATCTCTTTTGCATAAACTGTGTCGGTATTCGTGGGTTCACTTGCGAGGCAGATCGTTCAGGTCGGGGTCCGGTTTTCGATTGCCCTCGAAGGGCGGAAACAGATCCCGGTTCTTAGCGTTGTCGTCGGCTTCGAATTCCTTGCCGCCGTCGGCGCGGTAAACCGCCGAGTTGTCACGCGGCCGCCGGGCCTCGACGCTGGTGAGGTAGCCGTCCAGTTCTTTCCACAGACTCACGGCCAGCGCAGGGTGCTTCGCGGTGAGGTTGTGGAACTCGCCCGGGTCGTCAGCCAGGTTGAAAAGCATGCGCGGATCGGCAACCGATATGTCGGCACGGATGGTCGCGTCCCAGGAATAGACTAGCTTGTAATCGCCTTTGACAACAGCCGAAAGCGGCATGGACGAGCGGTAGTGCGGGTAGTGGAAATAGAGGGGGCGATCGACGATCGCCTGCGTCGGTGGCTCGCCCTTGAGAATTCCCTTCAGGCTGAGGCCGTCCACATTCGACAACCCGCCCGCAGCATCGCTCGCCCAATCGTGGAAGGTAGGCAGCAGATCGTAGGTGACCACATTCGCCGTGCTGACCGATCCCGTCGGAACGCCCGGGCCTTTCACGATCATCGGCACACGAATGCCACCCTGCCACAGGAACCACTTCTCGCCATAAAACGGCTGCATGAAGTGCTGGGTGTCGAAGCGACGATAGCCGTTGTCCGATTTGAAAAGGACGTAGGTCTTGTCGGTGAGGCCGAGCTCATCGATCGCCTGCACGATTCGCCCGACGCTTTGATCGAGTTCAAACATCATCCCGAAGAACACCGCGGGATCGTCTTTACGGTTCAGCTTGGCGGGATCGGACTCGCCCTCGTTGAACGCGACCACATCCGGATGATTCTGGAAGAGCGCCCGCGACGATTGCTTGCACTCCCACGGCGCGTGAACGGCGTAGTGCGACATCTGGATGTAGAACGGCAGTCCGGCGTCCTTCTGTTTCCTTGCAAAGGCAATCGCCTTGTCGGTGATCTCCTTGATCCGTTTTGCGTTTTCCAGATCGGCGGGGATGAGCGGGTCCTTGGCGTCGTAGGTTTTGCCGCCGTCATTGTCCGTGTCGCCATCAGTCTCGGCGTAGCCTTCCGAGAGCGGGTCCGACTCCAGATGCCATTTGCCGTAGTGCGCGCATTGGTAACCGAAAGGCGCGAGCGCCTCGGGGATGGTGACCATGTCGGGTGGGAACGGCTTGCGAACGCCGCTGGGAATGACCGGGAACTTCTGTAACTCCGGCTTCAGGTTGATCTCACCGATGCCCTTTCCGCCCAGCTCGACGCTCAGGCGATGCCGCGCCGTGGTCATGCCGGTCTGCATCGAGGCGCGCGTGGGCGTGCACTGCGGTGCGGCGGAATAGGCGTTACGAAACAGCATGCCCTGATCGGCGAGCTTCTGGAGGTTCCACTGGTAAGGCTGTGACGGGTTCGCGGGATCCTTCAAACTGCGCATGATCTCCTGCGCGGAGTTTTCCAGACGCTCATCCATTCGGACTGGCGTGTCATACCACGCCATGTCATCGGCCAGGATCATGATGATGTTCGGAGCCGAGCCTGACACGCGAACGCCCGCCGCACTCGTTGCACTCGTCGCCGTGGCGGCGGCCGCAGGCGAAGCGGCGATGGAACCGACACGAAGCGTCAACGAACGCAGGCGCCCGTTGCCGGCCAACGCAAACTCGTCGCCATGCGCGACGGGGAGGTTGCCGTCCCATCGTCCGCCTGTGGCGATGCGCGTGCCCTTGCCGTCCACGCGCCGCCAGAACTCGGCCTTCTCGCCCTCGGCTTCGCCGCCGAAATCGACCGACATCAGAATCAGCGATTCACCGGAGGCGAGCTTGAGCGCATTGAGGTCGAACGCCCACACGATGGCTTCGCCGTCGTCCACCTTGTTGCCGCCCGCTGCGTCGCTGAGTCCCAGCCCGGCTTCGCTGCCGCTGACGGGATGCGACGCGCCGCCCGACCAGGTGGACGCGATCCACTGTGAGGCATCGTCGCTGCGACCGTCGAGCGTGATTTCAATTGAGCCCTCGCCGCCGCCAAGCGTGCCGGTCAACCCGGGAACTTCTTTGGAAGCGTCGCGCGTGCTGACAGTTGGAGGTGTCTGGTCGAGATTCGCGATCATCACCTGCCAGGGGCTCAACTTCGGACGCAATTTGCCGCCCGGAAAGAAGTCCACCACCACGCCCGCCGGTTGGTCTCCGTGTGCCGATTGAGTGGGTGCCAGCGCTGCGCAGCAGACGACCGCGCCAAGCACGAGCCAGCGTGCGAAACATTCGGCCGTCAGGGAAGGGGTTCGATTCATGTTCATAGGTATCTTTCTTTGCAATTGCTCTCTTGGTTGATGAAACTCAGTTCGGCTCCGGACTCATCCAGACTACGGTGCGGAGCTTCCCTTCGGTTTCCCGATAGATGATCAGCCGCTTGCCGACCGTGATGGCGAGTCGGTGGTCGCCGGGCTCGGGTTGCTCCCTGGATTTCCACAACGCCACCTCCGGTTTCTCCGGCGTACCACGCCAGGTGACGAACTGGCCGTTTTTGAACTCGGCAAAGTGCGAAAGGTCGTCCTCGTCTTTCGAGAATGAGCCCCAGAGCAGGCCGGTGTTCTGGTCGATCACCACAAGTTTGCCCGAGGTGTTGAACATGACCTTGCACTCGAGCCGCGGCAGGTCGATGCGATCACCGGCCATCATCCGGTCGCCATCCTTCAGGAGCACCTGATGAATCTCATCCTTCCAGTTCGCCTCGGCATTCTTTGCCACGTCGCCCACCGAAATCTGAATCTCCTGCCGCGCCTTCACGCCGGTCATGTCCTCGGCCACGGCCGCGAGTTGATGCACGCCCGTCTTCAGTCCCTTCAACAGGTCATCGCTTGAGCCACTCCACGCATAAGCGGGTCGCGCCTTTTTGTCGGCGTCGAGCAGCAGGCCGTTGAGATACAGCTTCACCTCCTTGATGCCGTCGCGGTCGCTGGCCTGAACCTCCACTCGCAGGTCGGAGTTCGCCGCGAGCTGCGCGCCGTCCGTCGGATTGGTGAACTGCACTTCCGGGAAATCGCCTTCGCTCTCCACCTTCGCGAGCTCGTTCTCGACCTCCTTCAGCGTGGCGTTCCAGTCAAGGAAATGCGTCCGCGCCAGCAACTGGGTCTTGTATTGCGGCGTGAGGACCCGCGCATACTGCCGCCATTCCTCGACCGCGTCCTGGAAGTGCGCGACGGCCTCGGCGTGAAACGGCTTCGATTCGCGATTGCTCTCGCGGAACAGGGCGAGCTTCGCCGCGCCACGTGTCTTGTCGGCGTAGTAGCGGCCGAGAAACGCCATGCTCTCGATGTCGTTGAGCGTCTCCAGCAACTCGACGTTGCCGTTCGCATTCTGCCGCAACGCAGTCAGCGCGGACTGCGCCGTCGCGGCAAACCCGTCGAGATTGTCCGCCACCTGCAGCGGCGTGAGGCCTTTCACCGGCTTCTTCGACAGGACGGCCTTCGCCCAGTCGGTCACCGAAACGCATTGCGGGTCGGGCGCGTCCTTCACCCGCGTCAGCACCATCGGCTTTCGTGCGAAATGGAAATCATCAACACCCAAAAACCCGTCACGCTGCGCACAGGCTTCCGCCGCGAAGTCGCCATCGGTCGGCGCCCAGACGGCGCGGTTCACCTGCGGCACAATTTCGGACACGGACTCCCACGCGTCGTAAAGCGCCTTCGCGTCCACGCCGGGAAAACGATGCGCCAGCGTCGCCTCCCAGTAGTCGCGACCGAGGTCGGTGTTGTAGGCGAGCTGGCCCCACAGCCGGAACTGATACCAGTGCTTGTCGACTTCCAGCCGCCCAGCCATCTCGGGATTCTTTGCGACGGACTCGCGCGCCCAGACGTAGCCGTCCGAGCCCATGTAGAAGCCGGGTGAATGTTCGCGCGGCATCCACTTGATGAACTCGCGCACGAAGTCCGGACTGCCCCAGCGCTGCATGACGATGTCGTCGTTGCGCAAGTTGAGCCAGGTCTTGAAATGCTCCGGCCAGCCCTCGGCCACAATGCGCGTCTCCCACTCCTGCGGCCGGCGAGACGAATACATGTGCGCGACCGCATACTTGGTGCTCGTGTCGAGGATGCCGCCCGTGTAGCCCTTGAACGCGTCCATCACCGCGTCGCGTTCGGTCACATGCCGGCGGAAGATGAACCGCACCTGCCGCCCGGGCTGCCCCTTCCGCGCGTCCATGATTCCCCGCCCGAAGGTATTGAAGATGAAGTTCTCCGTCGCGTGCTCGCCCTTGGTAGAACGGTCGGAGTTCTCTCCCGCCGTCACGCCGATGCCTGCGATCTGCGGATAGGTCAGCAGCAACTGCCGCACGCACTGCCGCGTGTATTCCACCGTGATGGGATTGGTTTGATCCTCGGTGATGCCGTAGTGACCGGTCGCGCCGAAGGTGAAGATGTTCCAGCAGAACCAATGGATCTCGATTCCACGATCGTTGGCGTATTGGAACACCCGCTGCCAGTGCGCGATCTTTTCGTCGATGGTCATCGTTTTCACGAGCTTCAGCACCTTCGCGTCGTGCTCGAGGCTCAGGTGGCCGTCGCCATTCTGATCGATGTCCTGCAGCTTGTTCTTGAAGCTGGGTTGCAGGGGCACCGCGACGCGATAGACGTCGTCCATCGCGATCTCGGGATATTCCTCCAGCTTGATCAGCGAGGGAAACGGATGCGTGCTCCAGAAGGTCAGCACGTTGTAGCGGTAGCGCGCGAGGTCATCGAGATAGGCCTTCCAGAACTCGAAGTCCCACATCGTCTCGATGTTGTTCTGCGCCGAGTCGCCCGTGTCGTCATAGGAAGGCGTCCGCGCATCGAGTGGAATATTGAACTTGATCCCGCGCTTCGCGATGAACGGTTTCCCCGCCTGATCCTGAATCGGAAGCTTCAGCCGCAGCCGATCAGCGATCTCCAGCCCGCCATACATCGCGCCCGGGGAATCGGAGCCGATCACTTCCACGCGATTCGGTCCGGCGCTCCTGATCTGAAACGCTTCCGGCGACGACGCGTCGGCCTGGATGCTCAGTGTCACCTGAAGGTCGTCCTGTCCGGCCTCTTTCATCGCGCCTTCGAGTTCCCGCGCCGCGAATGCAAGCTGCGGATTCTTCGCGTCGTGTTCGACCGATGCCGCGACCGCGGCCGTGAATGCGCAGTGCGCAACGAGCAGCAGGGCAGTTGCGAAGCGACAGATCGGGGTGCGATGGGTGAATGGTCGTGACATGGTCAATCCTCCTTGTCGTCGGTCTTGATGTATTCCTTCGGCAGGGTCGCGACCCAGGCTTCGATCCGCGTCTTGAGCCTCGACAGCACCTCGGGCTGCTGCGCGGCGAGGTTGAGTGCCTCGGCCGGATCGGCGGCGATGTCGTAAAGTTCAAACTCGCCGCCGTTTTTGCGAATGGGATGGAACAGTTTCCACTGACCTTCGCGGATGACGGCCTGGCCGCCGGGAGAACTGGTTTTCCACAGCAAAGGCCTGGTGCGTGTGTGCGTCGCTTTGCCCAGCCACGCCGCTGAGACATCTTCGCCCTCGAAGTCCGCCGCATTGATCGCCACACCGGTCAGCGCGCAGAGCGTCGGCAGGTAATCGACGGCGCTGATGACCGATTGCTCGTCCACGCGGCCGGCGGGCACGTGCCCGGGCCAGCGCACAATCCACGGCACGCGCAGGCCGCCTTCGAGGTTGGTGTGCTTGCCTCCGCGATGCGCGCCGTTGAAACCCATCTGGTTGTCGCGCACGCCGCCGAGCCCGGCCTTGGACATGTCCGCGCCCTGGTCGCTGTTGAAGATCACGATCGTGTTGTCGCGCAGGCCGAGTTCGTCGAGCCGCTTGAGCAGTTGGCCCACGGCGGCGTCCAGCGATTCCACGTCGGCGAGGTAACGGCGCAGCGCGTCCTCCACATCGCCGCCGGCCTTGCGCAGCGTCGCAAACTTCTCGCGCATCGCTGGCGAAAACTTTGACTCATCCAGCTCGAGCGCGCTCCAGCGTTGCACCAGTTCGTCATTCGGATCAACGGGGTTGTGCGAGATGTGGCCCCATACATTCACATAGAAGGGCTGGCCCTTGCTCTCCTCGATGAAGCGGATCGCCTGGTCGTAAATCGGTGCATCCCGTCCGCGTAGGTCTTCCGCCTTCTTCTTGCCACGTTCATCCCGCGACTGATCGCCGACGACGTCGATGCCGTAGGTGCCCGGTTTCTGGTCGGGACCGATGTGCCACTTGCCGAAATGTCCGGTGCGATAGCCCGACTTGTTCAGCAGTTCAGTGATGGTGACGCGCTCCGCGAAACCGCCGTTCGCCGGATAGGTGGGATACGTGGCCGGAAACTGCGAGGTCATCAGCCCGGTGCGCGCCGGACAGCACGTCATGCCCGTGGCGTAGAACTGGGCGAAGCGCGTGCCATCCTTCGCGAGTTGGTCGAGGTTCGGCGTGCGCGCGTAGGGATGCCCGTAACAGCCGAGATCGCCGTAGCCCAGATCATCCGCGAGCAGGAAGACGATGTTTGGCTTGGGCTCGGGCTCGGCGGCAGAGGCATCGCGCAGGGACGCGCAGACGCAGAGGAGCAGTAGGGTGAGTTTTGTGATTGAGTTCATCATTTTTAGGTTCAGCTCGGAGTGACGGGTTGCGGTGCGATGGGTGCGGCGGGCGAGTGATACTTCGCCGGAGCAGGCTGATGGGCGAGCGAGACGCCCATGGAATCAGCCCACGTGTTCATCTTGCCGGCGAGCGGTTTCATGAGGTTGGCGAGGACTATTTGGATGGTGATACCGTTTCAGAATGGCTCACCTTGAGTCTCGAAAATGCCACGCGGGCGCCTTCGGATGCCGGGCCTTCATTGTCCTGTGGATAGGCGCCCACCTTGAAATAGAGCGTCTGTTCGGCCCAGGCCGGGTCCAGCTCGAAGACGTTCTCCGACTGCGTCGTGCCATTCACGGTGACGCTCAGGAGACCGTTCTCCAGCTTGATCTGATAGTCGAAGTCCTTGTCCAATCCCACGTCGGGGAACGTCAGTTTGATATCCTTGCCCTTCCTGGCTTTGTCCTTCACCAGCGCTTCCACCCGGCCCTTGTAGAATTGCAGTTTAATCATCGGACTCGCCTTGCTCGAGTAGCCGTGAATCTGGCCGATGACGACTTTTTGCCCGCTCGGAACCTCCATCACCCGGCAGCGCGCATCCATGATGTGCGTGCCACGCGCCGACCAGCAGACGTTGTCATCGGCGGGGTTGATCATCTCGCGCAGTTCGCAGCGTGAGTATTCGGTGTTTTCCGTCCGGGCACCCGTCACCGGGCACCAAAAGACCATCGCCCCGTCGCTGCCGGTGTAGAAATGCTCGGAGTTCGTAAAGCCCGCGCTCAGTTGTGCCGGTAAGATCTCCATCGCTTTGCCCGATTTGGCGCCAGAAGCATCAAGCGGCAGGGTCAACTTCCAGTGACTCAGGTCAAAGTGGCCCGAAGGTGGTTTCGTTTTTTCCGCGGCATGGCCGAGTGAGAGACATAAGCAGGTGAGGAGGAGGCTGGTTGTTTTCGTGTTCATCGATTGGGATTTCTTATGAAGTGAATTTCTCTTTCGGATACGGGAGAAGCGGAGGACGGTTGTGAGCAAGGGTGTTCATGGCAGGAGCCTTGCTTGACTTAAAGTTTCGCGTGCTGTTGGGCTTTCTCGTTGCCGGTTCAGTCGTCTGAATGTGTCACAACGAAGCGGGAAAACGAAACTCGAGCACCTTCGCTCACTTCTCTTGCGTTGTCCTGAGGGTAGGCGCCGGCGATCACTTTCAAGCTGAACCAGTCTTCCTGCAAGTTGGCTAGTTCCGGATACTCGGACGCCTTCCAGGTGTAGGACGACGTTGAAGTCGGCTTGCCGACTCGAACTCCGTTAAGCAGTAGACGGAAGTTGCACCAGTGCTTTTCGATCTCCAACTGGCCGGAAAGTTCAGGCACTTTGGAGATGAACTCCTTGGCCCCGTAGTATTCATCAAACCGCCTCGCCAATTCCAGCGCAATCCGCTGAACAACCTCTTCCACATCATGAAAACTCGAAACTGGCGCACAGACGTACGCCGAGATCGAGGGCTCGGCCTTTAGCCAGCACTTTGCAAATTCTTCGCGTTTTTGGTTTTCATCCATCCATCTATTCAACGCACCAAGTTCTCGATTCGCATGTATGCCGCTCCAGATAGGGAATCGTTAACCAGAATCTTAGGGAAAGCTCGAAAACCGTCCGATGGCAGTCCAACTTAGCGACAAGGGACATGGCCAAGTGGGGCATGAAGCGTGAACGGAATTTGGTCATTTTGACCTCACATGAGGCGGAAGAAGAGTTACGAGAAGTTCGATCGGAGTCAGTTGGGTCAAGTCGCTGGCTGAATCCGAACGTAAACAGACCGGCCATGCCGCCTTACCCCCACTGATGCCGATTCAGGCACAGACGACCTGTCGCGGGCGCTCTCGCTCAAGCTCGGTCTGACGACTAATCCGAATGGAATGGAACAGTCGCTTCACCGGTGGGCATTGTTGATTTCGTTTTGCGTATGCCAGTCGATGAAGGTTCGCCAGTGGTCGCTTTGAAAGGCCGCCCTTACATTCAGCATTGAGCGAGCACCTTCGAGTGTCCAGCGCATCCCGCTTCGTTCCCTTCGATCTTTATCAAGATGACGACATGCACCCTCGATGACACCCGAAGCGATCGGGTAAGCACCCGAATCATGGCAGGTTGGCCGCTTTTTGTTTACATCAATCCCATCTGCGGCTCGAACGAACCGGCGGAACGCCGGTTACACCCACTAGAAATTTGAGACTCCGGTCAGCTGGCGACGAATCACCTGACGATTCAAGTATCCCTCGATGAACTCTCGATACTCGACGCCCATCTGGTCGCGAGTCGAAGTGGTCTCGCCCTCCGGTGCCACGACAAGGATCGCATTTTTTATCCAGATCTTCTGTAGATAGCTCGACGAGATTCTTATATTTCCGCGGATTGGATCCGCTAAGAAAACACAATCGCCAAACACTCCCCGACAAACCACGAAATGGTTTGTTCCCCCGAGATTAACGACCATAATCACGGGCACCTTGCTTTCAGCCAGCTTCGCGAAACTGACTTGGCCAACGGTTGCTTGATAGCCCATCTTTACGGCGGCGTCCTTGACATCCGCTATGGTTAATCCCTCTTTAGCACGCTCTTGCAATTGCTCGTTGGTCAACATTCCTTCAATGACCGTCAAGACCATACTTTCGTTGACGCGATGACCCCAGTAAAACCGAATCAAAGTCGCTAGCGCAGCAGCACCACAACTGTAATCACGCTGCTGCATGACGACATGACGCGTCTTTCGTTCTTTCCAGCTTTCCACTGGTTTTTGAAAAGTAAAGTTCCGGTCACGAACGACGCTACGCCCTTCGATCGAAGCTTGCTGGGCATGCAGCGCTGCTGGGAGGCAGCCTAGTAGCAGCCCCACGAATATCAGACGCGAGATAGTGGCAAACACGATTATGCCTCTCCGTGGCAGTAGTATCAATCAATAGTGCGAAAAATACGATCCGTCAGTCTTGGTTGTTAGCGAGTGAACACAACACCCAATTCAGCCGACGGCGATGTTTCCGTCAATCCAAAGGTTACAAACGGCTCAACAAGCTTATGACACTTCGCGATCGTCGCTGCCAACCGAATCCGAAGCGGTTCAAGGTCGGTATTGGGCAAAGGACTACCGTCAACGCGCGTTTCAGAAACATAGGAACCGACGAAGGCTGTGCTGAGGGTTACGCGTTCGTTCGCTGCAAAACCAAGACCGAGACTGTAACTAGCTTGATGACCGAGTTGAACATCGAACCCACTAAAGGCTTTCTCGAACGAATAGGTGTAACCAGCCCCATAGAACAGGATCACGGGATCAAGGTTTTGAATCACCAGTAGATCACCACCCAGACGCCAAACTCCATTTCCGGTTCCTGCACTGGTGAGGAACAGCGGATTGACCGGGTTGCCCGTCGGTGCTGTCGTACGGAATGTTCCCACGACGGAGCGTCCTGTTTGTGAGTTCTGCATCAGCAAACGGGTGAAACCGAAGTCGACGTCACCGATGCCCCCGGCCGATTCGTCATCATCCCCAAAGATCGTTGCAAATTCGGTATTGGACCATCCGAGAGGCGTATTGACGAATAGTTGTGTGCATTCGTCCAACCCGTAACTAAGTCAATCAGCCAAGATTGGCGAAAGGGCTTTCAATGAAAAATCGAAAGCGTCATTCACCCGAGCAAATTGTTAAAAGGCTGCATGACTTCGATGCGTGGCTCGCGGTCGGCAAGAGCGTTGGCGAAGAAGGGAGCCGCTAAGTTGAGCTTCGGGATCACGGATGTCGTGCATGAGGCGCGTGAGAAGCATGCGACTCGTCAATCGTCAACAATGCGGGCGATGCGCCGAGGAAAAAGTCATCGAACAATTGACCACCACGGTGAGGAGAATTGGAAAGCGGCCCTCCTAGACGGATCACCTTTCATTCCCGGCATGATTCTGTGGAAGTCGCCTAGGTCGCCGATTATTTGGAGAAAACTGGAAGTTAATAAATTTGGTTCACTTCGTCGCTACTCCAGGGTACATGAGCCCATGGGTATTTGGTCTCCGCCATATAGAAGTTGTTGATCTCGACGGAAGTAAATGTTTGAGTCGAGAACAGTCCAGGCACGTCTCGTGTCAACGTGCAGCCATCGCCGAAAAATCGCTGAATTTCATTCAGCCGTCTTTGCCAACGTGAAACCTGTTCGTCGGGGCGTATTCCATGTTCAAGCGATAGGATGCGACGTTGGAACTGTTTGTTCATACCCAGATTGGGATCGACGGTAACGATTCTGCAGACATGCTCGGGGTAATGCTTCAGCTTCAAACCCGTCAATCCGACGTCGACAAGAAGAAACGCTAGAGGTAGCACTAGTTCTTCTTTCTGGTTGTTTTCTTCGACTGCACTTTTTGCTTTTGCATCTTTTTCCGCAATTGTGCAAACTTCGTCGCTGGTGTTCGTGAGGTCTGTTGTCAGTTCTTGGTCATGATCTGTCGAAACGTCAAGTTGATCCGTTCGCCCACCTTCTTTGCCGTCTTCGGGATCTCGTGTTTCCAAAATTGCTGCATCGTTCCCGCCATGATAATGAGCGTTCCGTTCCCGACGGGGAAGACTCTCGTTTCTTTGGTTGTGTTGTGCTTGATCCGAAAATTTCTTGTTGCTCCCAGGGAAAGGGAACCAATCACGTTTCCCATTTCCGGCTCGTCATCGGCGTGTATCCCCATGCTATCGGCTCCCGAGCGATAGCGATTCATCAAACAGTAGTTGTACTCGCCTTGGATCGCTTCGATTCTCTGCTTGATTTCCAAAAGCGTTTGGGTCCACGGTAGAGCGACATTCACCGTCCCGCTGTAGCGATAGGTGACCCCTTCCTCGCCATAGGAAGCGGTCAGTCGTGGCTGCATGTGTCCGAAGAGTGCCGGTTTCTGTTCCCAAACACATCGGTCTCGTAGCTCCACAAAGTAACGGTCTGCAAGTTCGGGAGACAGAAATGCGTCGTCGTAGTGGAGCGTCCCACCATCAGCCAATTCAATTGTGTCCATCAGATCACCTCCAATCGTTCCCATTCATTCTCACCCAAGATCAACGGTCTTCACAGGTTACCGCTGACACTGACTTCCCCACGAAACGGTATCCGCAAGATCGCACAACCAGAAGAGATAAAATAACCAAAACTGCGTTTAGGACCCTCATCGAGACCACATAGAAATAGGTTATAAAGTGGTTGTGCCCAACTTCGACGAATGAGAAGACAACGCAGAATTGGCATCGAGTCCATGAACAAGTTCGACATTTTGAAGCACAATCGACAAGCGTGGGACCGAAATGTCGATCTGGGGAACAAATGGACCAGTCCAGTCGATAAAGAAACGATAGAAAAGGCACGATTGGGGGATTTTACTGTCGTCTTAACGCCGGCAAAGCCGGTTCCAGCGGAATGGTTTCCGCCGCTTCAAGGGACAGAAACCCTGTGCCTCGCTTCAGCCGGTGGTCAGCAGTCTCCCCTTTTCACCGCAGCCGGTGCGAAAGTGACGGTGTTCGATCATTCCCCGCGGCAGTTGGACCAAGATCGATTTGTTGCTCAGCGCGATGGTCTCACCCTGAAGTATGTCGAAGGTGATATGGCTGATCTTTCGGTTTTCGCCGACAGGTCGTTCGATTTCATCTTTCACCCTTGCTCAAATACATTTGCACCCAACGTGCTTCCTGTTTGGCGTGAATGCTATCGAGTGTTGCGAAGTGGCGGCGACCCTTTGTCGAGCTATCGGGATACTTTCATTGCCACTCGTGCGGTTAAGCCACCGGTGAACGAGGGCGGGGGTTTCTAACGCAAAATAGTTCAATCAATCGCAGCGAAGCATCTACGAGGTTCCCATCCATGAATGGCACTTACAATCACACGCAGCGATCACCCTTGTGTTTGTTGCTCTACGCACTTGGCTTCATGTTCTTGATCCTGAGTTGGGTTTTACGCAATGAGCCGGTGATTGAGGGAATGTTTCTCTTCATCGGAGTATTGATGCTCTTTTTGGCAGCCTCGTTTCATCATTTGAAGGTCGAAGATGAAGGAGACCAGCTCGGGATTCGTTTTGGCCCCATTCCCTTGTTTCGTCGAACCGTCTTCTATTCGGAGATCGAAAGCGTCGCAGTAGGACGGACCACCATCCTTGACGGTTGGGGCATTCACCTGAGCCTGAGAGGAGGTTGGGTTTGGAATCTGTGGGGTCGAGATTGCGTGGTTTTAAAACTGCACAAAAGCATCTTGCATGTTGGCACGGACGATCCTGTTCACCTTGCGGATTTCGTAAAGTCTCGACTGGAAGGCCTCAACCGAAATGAACACAACAGCGAAAGACAGCAATCATGACCGCAAATCAGTAGATCGTTCCTGTCGCAAGGGTGAGATTGACGCGGGTAACTTGATCGCCATGACTCGATCAAGGACAATTTCGGTAAAGGGTAATGCGACCGAGAATGAAAGCGTCGGCGTATTCCCTGACACACCAGTGCTGGAAATCAAGAGTTGACACGAAAGGGAACAGACGGAAATGCAGAATCAGACCAAGCGAATTCCAATGAGGCTGGCGACCTTGATTCCATCTACCCGGTGTTGGGGCATCGTGCCGCTCGTGACGATCATTCATTGTCAGCATCGTGTTTCTTGAGAGTGACTCCGGCGCAGAGGCTGCCGATGACACTCAAGCTCTTCCTGCTATCGAATGTCCACTCAGCAAGGCCGGAATCGACAAGACGAAGCTGAAGCCATTCGAAGAAGTCGAGGACTACATCCAATTCCTTGAGCGTTCAGATCGAGCGGAGTGGCAAAAACCGGATTTGGTTGTGAAGGCATTGGCACTCAAGGGAACGGAAACGGTCGTGGATTTGGGTTGTGGTTCCGGTTACTTTACATTTCGATTATCGAAGGCGGTGCCACAGGGCAAGGTGATCGCCATCGACAGCCAGCCAGAGATGGTTCGTCACATCCACAGAAAGGTGCTGACCGGCGAGTGGCCCAATGTCCGAGCACAGGTTGGGGAACCAGATGATCCTGGGCTGCCATCCCATGCCGATTGTGTCTTTGTTTGCGACGTGTTGCTACCCTACCAAGAGTTCGTGGTGTTCGTGAAACCTTGAACCGCATGTTGTCGAGGCCTACTTTCTGACGACGATTCGTCCCAGCAGCGACTGACCGAAGCGCGAGTCTGTGGCAAGCGTCTGTCCGCTTTGTGCGACCTCCACACGCTCGACAGAGAGGAATGCCTTGGGCGCGTGATCTTTCAGCAGTTTCCGGATGTGGGACAACTGCTTTCGGCGGATCACGGTGAAGGCGATCTCGACGGGACCCAACATGCCGGTGCCATCAACGCGTGTGACCCGGTAACCCTCAGCACGAAGCAGATTCGAAACATCGACATCTGCGAGATTGGAGATCACCCGCACGATCCGATACCCGAGAGCCAGCTTTTCCTCGAGCAACATCCCAACCAACACACCTGAACCAAAACCGCCCGCGTAGGCTACGACCGCCAACGGGTGACTGAGGTATTTCATTACTCCACCGACGGCAAAAATCCAGATGGTGACCTCGGCGACGCCGAGCACCACGGCCATCGCGCGGTGGCCAGTAATCATGAGGATTGTGCGCAGCGTGCCGAGCGAGACATCACAGACTCGCGCGAGGAATATGAGGACCGGTATAAACCATGGCATGGTGCTGGCTGCCTTATTGAAGTCACGTGTAAAATGAAATCTCGTGGGCTTCGATCAATCGTCGGAACCCATGAATCTGCTGCCAAGAAACGTTCTTCTGCTTGGCTATTCGGTCAATTGGTGCGGGATCGGCTTCAGACCAAAGGTTTCAACCAGGACCGCATAGAGAGCTGGCAGCACGTACAGCGTCAACAACGTCGTGAACAGCAGCCCGACGATCATACACCATGCCAATCCGACCCAGAGTGGTCCACCGCTGAGCGCCAACGGCAACAGTCCGCCGACTGTCGTTGCCGTGGTCAAGAAAATGGGTAACATCCGCTGCTTTCCCGCGTCGATCAAACAGTTTCGAAACGTTTGCTTGTCAAGCCGAATGCCCGGTCCCGCTTGTCGCTCGGCGATCAGGATGTCGGCGAACTCGACAAAGATAATCGCCGTGTTCAGTACGATTCCGAAGAGTGCGAGAATGCCAAGTTGCGGCATAAAACCGAGTGAATGACCGGTCATCGACAACCCCAACCAAGCACCCACCAACGCCAACGGCAAGGTACAGAGAATCATCAACGGTTTGCTCCACCCGTTGTATTGAAAGATCAGGCACAGCACGATCAGGACAAAAGAAACCTCGAAGGACATCATCATTTGTCCGCCCGATTCTTGGCTCTCCTCATACGCCCCGCCCGCTTCGATCCAGAAACCGCTCGGCAGCGAGTCGGTCAGCTGCTTCATCTCGCGCGACTTGAGCACCCGCTTGACCACATCGTTACCGGTGACGCCGGGCAGCATCCGCGACGAGACTTCGATCACTCGATTCATATCCCGTCGCTGGATCTTCTCGGGCTCCCACGAAAAGCGGAAGTCGGCTAGCGTCGATAATGGCACTTTCCCGCTGTCCCCTTCGACGAATGCTTCCTGCAGCCCGCGTATCGACTTTCGGCCTTCGGGGCGGAGACGGAAATAGATAGGGACCTGATGATCGCCTTCACGGAATGTCGTTAATTTCAAACCGGCGTAGTACGAGTTGAGTGTCTTGGCGACTTGTGTGTTGGTGACTCCCGCCAAAGTGGCTCGATCGCGGTCCACGTCGACGTGAACTTGATAGCCATTGACGCCCCAAGAGTCGTTGACGTTCCAGGTTTCGGCCTGGGCCTGAACGATCCTCTTCAACCGTCCACTTATCTCACGCAGCACGCCGGGATCGGCGAAGCCGCTACCCAAAACGCGAAACACCAACGGGTCCGCAGGCGGCCCCAGTGCAAGTTTCATTGGCGTCACTCGGGCACCGACAATTGGCTCGATCCCACGCAGCGGATCCCCTTGCAAGCAGGCGATCCGCACCTGGTCAACATAGTCAGCACTGTAGCGACCGTCGCTGGTGCGGACGAGAATCTCTGCATAATTTCGAGAGGGCGGTTCGGGACTCCAAGCCAAGTTCCAACGCGATCCGCCGCCGCCTACGATGGTTCTCATCGCTCGTAATCGTTGCGGTTTGCCCGCGTAGACTTGGCCGTCGCCGACCTCACTTAGCTTGCGAAGGACCTCTTCGACTTGCATGGCGATCGCATCGGTTTGCAGGATCGTCGCCGTTTCGGGTAACGCAATTTTGACTGCAAATTGATCACGTGATGCTTCGGGAAAGAACTCTGAACTGACGGGCATCTTCATGATGCCCAGACACAATCCGGCGGTGGCCAAGAGTGTGGTCCATTTGAAGCGAACCGCGATCATTGCGGACTTGCCGTAGAGGCGTTGGATCCAATTGTCGGTCGATTTCGGTTGTGATTTCGGCCGCAGCCCACTCGTGCGTCGCCAGCGTTTCGGCAACCTCGCTTTGGCTGCCATCATCCATCGCAGCGGAGGTGAGGCGGGAGCGTCACCACGCGGGGCGCGGATGAAAATGCCGGCCAGGATCACGCACAACGTCATCGCCAAAATCCAGCTCAAGGCAAGTGTCGTCGAGACCGTCACGGGCAAACTGTAAACGTATTCCTTCCCACCACCTTCCAGCATGAACAGCATGGGGACAAAGGCGGCCATCGTGGTGAGCGTGCCTACCAACATCGGAATCGCCAAGGTGTTGGCACCTTCGATGGCCGCCGTGTAGGGGCCCATTCCAGCGATTTGGTTGGTTCGAGCTTGGTCACAGACCTGCACGGCGTTGTCCACCAACAGGCCGAGCGAGATGATGATCGCGGCGAGTGAGATTTGTTCGAGTTGAACACCCATCGTTGCGATTAATCCGACCGAGGCGACCACGACGACGGGAATGTTCGCCGCCATCACAAACGAGGTTCGAAATCCGACAACCAAGTACACGACAACGACGACAATCCCTATCGCTTCGAGCACGTTGATGATCACCTCACTGATCTTTCCCTGAACGTTCTCGGATTGGTCGGAAACCGGTGTCGCGGCGATGTCCGGCGGCAATCGTTTTTCGTATTCGATCAATTCCAAGACGCGCTGTTTAGACGCATTGCATACGTCGATGATGTTTGCGCCTGATCGCATCGTAACGGCGACCATGATCGCTGGCGATGAGCTCTCGTGATCGCCATAACGGCAGAGATAACTTGGCGGGTCTTCGTAGTCGCGAGTGACGGTCAAGCCGAGATCTGCCAAGTAGACGTTGTTGCCTTCGTCGCCGACGTCGCTGCCTCGGACAACGCTGGCGATCTGCTTGATTTCGTCAATCGCATCGAATTCGCCATCCGGTTTGACGGAGTAGTAGCCTGAATCGGCTGAGATTTGGCCGCCGGGTTGGATGATATTTCGTTGTGACGCCAGCCGTTCCAACTCCATCGTTGTCAGTCGTTGTTGCGCCCAATTCCCCAGATCCGTTTCGATGTAGACCGCCTCATTGCGAACGCCAAACTTGTCCACCTTTGCCACGCCCGGCAGCAACCGTAAGGCGTCTTCGATCGTTTCTCCGAACTTTTCCAATTGCCGCGGGGTATAGCGATCGCGTTCTCGTACCGTAGAACGACCCTGCACGGGAATCTGATGAATCGCCAACAGCAAGACGGCGGTATCACCGAATTGGTCGTTCACGATCGGAAGGATCGATTCCTCCGGCATCTTGGCCATCGCGACGCGGGCGCGCACCTTGTCCCAGACGTTTTGAATCTCTGCCGGCGGAACTTCGTCAGCGACTTCGACAAAGACCGTTGATTGTCCCGTACGTGATGTCGAACGAATCGTATCGACTTCCTCCAGGCTAACAACCTGCTGTTCGATTTTGTCTGTAATCAACTCTTCGACCTTCTCCGCCGGAGCACCTGGCCATTGGGTCGAAATCACACAAACGCGAATCGTAAACTCCGGATCTTCGCGGCGGGGCATCGAGAAGAAGGTCGTCGTGCCCCAGACCATCAACATCACTACGAGTGAAAAGACAATCGGTTTGTACTTCACCGCAACCGCTGGCAAACTCATGGCGATTCTCCCGGCTGGACAGCGATGCGGTCGCCATCTTGGAGAAAATGCACTCCGCCGACCACGATCTGGGTCCCGTCGCCGATATCGTTCGACGGCGACGGAAGGATCTGCATTTTCGAACCGTTATCGAGATCGTCCGCATTCACCTTTTTGACCGCAGTCTTACGCGCAACGGTCTGACCGTCCTTTTGCTTGACAACAAATAAGAACGTTTCGCCCGACTCTTCGTAGATCGCTTCAACGGGAACGAAGTAACCGGCCTCGGGTGATTGGCTACTCAAGTTGACACGGACAAGATCGCCGGGTCGCAACATCCACTGGGGGCCTGAATCGAAAATCAATGATTTGCCGTCCCACTGTTCGCGGTCACCCTCCGGAAATTCCAACCGCCCCGCAAGCAAGCCCAGCGGTGGTGGCGGGTTGTCGACAAAGCGAACTTGCCGGAATACCCAGTTCCCCAAGTACGGAATACGCAGGTCCAATAACTCCACCGGTCGCTTGGTCACGGCGACCACCTCGGGAATGGGTTGGCCTCTTTGTACATCGGTCATCAACCAGACAAACGATCCATCGGGGTTGGTTTCAATTGCGTCTTCGTCGACAAAAAATGCGTCTTCGGGAGCGTCGCCCAGTACTTGTTGGTCAGCACCGATGATCGATCGAATGTCAAGTGGCCAAACATCTTGCGTGCGAGCGACATGCGTGCCGGATACCGACGCAGGAATCTCGGGACGCGCTTGATCATTGAGAATCAACAACGTGACGGTAAACGTACGCGTTGCCGGGTTGGCGCTGGGGTCCACGACGTAAACCAAGGCTCGCGTTTCACGCGGTTGACCATCGCCCGTAACGAACGATACCGGGACCTCTTGCCGGCGCTGCAAATACCTTGATTGTTCGTTAGACACTTCGATTTCGACCTTGATTGGGTCCATCATCTGCAAGGTCAACACGGGCGATCCGGACGCGACGACGCTGCCGGGTACCACGTCAACGGCGGAAATCTGCCCCCGATAGGCTGCGTACAACGTTGTATGCTTCAAGTCGCGTTCGGCGTCCCGCAGTGTTTGCTTGGCCTTTTTGATTTTCGCCAGCGCCGATTTAACTTCCACATCGGATTGTTTCAACAACGACTCAAGTGATTGGATGCGATCCTGCGCATTCCCCAACCGGTTTTCCGCTGCGTCGAATTCGGCCTCCGATATCGCGTTCTGAGCTTGTAACTTCTTGGCACGTGCAAAATCGTCCTTCGCCAGATCCAGATCGGACTCGGCCGACTTGATGTCGAACGGGATCGACTCCTCCTTTCGAATCTGTGCAACTTCATGCTCGAGCTGCGCTACCTCCAAGGCCGCGTTAGCAGACTCGACGGCAACCTCGTAGCGATCTGGATCAATTTGCGCCAACTGGGTGCCTTGCGAAATGACCCTGCCGTTAACATCTTCCACCAATCCAAAGACGTTCCTTCCCGGCTCCAAAACCCAGTCGATTCGCCCGGATACCTCAAACCCCATCGACTCGGTTTTCCATGACTTGACACTCCCCGAAACAATGTTTTGCGAATCGGGAACCGCTTTGCGAAGCAGTAGGGTCGTCACCGGTCGCGGCGGTTTAGGCGGATACACCGTCGGCTCAGGCGCGCAGCCAACGACCAGTAGCATTAATCCGGCTGATGCGATCCTGCCGCTTCGGTTCATGGAAAAGCCTTCTTGACGCGTTGTTCTTGATAAGTTCAAAACTACACTGTATAGTGTAATTAACGGATTCAAAGTAAACCGCATGGTGCATTTCTTGTCAAGCCAGTTGTTTTCAATAAGAAGGAACTCGCCCACCGATGAGTGAGCGCATGACCGACCGTAAGCGACGTTCGATCGTCGAGGCAGCGATGCACGAATTTCGAACCGGCGGGTTTGATAACACCAGCATGGACCAGATTGCCGAGACCGCTGGCGTTTCCAAGCGGACGGTCTACAATCATTTTTCGAGCAAGGACGAATTGTTTGACAGCATCGTTGAGCGGTTAATCGAGCGCGTCGGCGTGATCCCGCCGTTTGAATATCGAGCTGATGCGGATCTTTCGGGCCAGCTTGTCAAAATCGCGACCGATTTGACGAGCGTCGTGAGTGACGGCGATTTTCAATCTTTGGCGCGTGTGATGATGTCCCGCATGCTGACCGAACCAGAGATGGGGCGGTTGTTGACCGAGCAAACCAATCACTTGAATCATCAATTAGCCGAGTGGTTGGCCGCCGCGGACCATGACAAGCGACTGCGGGTAAGCAGCCCCGAGATTGCTGCTGAACAACTTGTCGGCTTACTGTTGTCCTACGCATTCTGGCCACGCTTGTTTGGCATCAAGAAGAAAACGCACCGATGGCCTGTCAAACGGTACATCGAAGATCTGGTTAGGATGTTCTTAAGAGCCTATGCCGTAGACGACTCGAAGGCATAGGGATGGTATGTCATCATGCCGCCCTTATCGAGCCGAGCGACGACGGCAGCATCGCTTGAATTTTTCGCCGCTCCCGCAGGGGCACGGTTGATTGCGTCCCACTCGACCACGACGTTTGGGGCGTCTTGCAAAAAGCCGCTTCGGATCTTGCCGATACATTTTCTGCATCATGTCATACAGCCGAGGATCCTTTTTCTGAAGCACGCTGGGTGATTCAAAAAAGTACTCGCTTAGTACCGCGAAGTACTCCGCCTCGTTGGTGTAGGCGTAGTCGTCGATATGCTGGTTCCCGGCATTTTCACGACGTAGTTCCTCACCGACCCATTGGACCCAAGGTTGATAGGCATCCGCCGAGACTCCCGGAGGTGTGCCGTCGATTGCACCATCTTGCTTGTCCACCAGATGTGCGAACTCGTGAACGCCCACATTTCTTTTGTCACGGTCGTTTGCAAAGCCGGCCAACAACGCGGGCTTTGATAGGATCATGACGCCACTCATGTGTTGCGTACCGACCATACCAAGAATGTTAGCGTCGCCGTCCTCGTTCGTCTTGAAGCCCGAATCAAACGAGGCTGGGTAAATGAGCACTTCACCTAATCCCGAGTACTCCCAATCCTCGAACGCCAAAATGGGAATCACGGCACTGGCGGCGACCAGCGTACGAGTCGTTTCATCCACCTCCGTGCCGATCCCTGTGATCGCGACCTCGTCGAGAAACACTGCGACGAGATCGCGAAACCGCTTTTGGCCCTCCTCGTCGAGAGCCTGATAAAAAGTGACCTTTGTATTGAGGATCGCTTGTCGGTTTTGCGGGAACGGTTGCTGCAAGACTCGATACCGCCGTGCAGTGCGATACCGCACCCAAAACGCAATCGAAACAGCCGCCGGCACCAGTACCAAGAACCAAGGCGAGAACCAAGAGATCGCTACCCCAAACAAGGATCCCAACCCACCCATCGTCCATGCCAGGCGACGGTTACGTCGGTTTTCGGTCGAGTTAATTAGCAAGAGAGGGTCTCCAAAAAAACGTCTGTCGCGGATTGCGCCATGCAGCTTAACCATTTCGGAGGTGTTTCGTGCACGTCGCTGGGCTGTTCCATCTTTGGCATGGTCACCTATTTGGGCAGTCCTTTCGATCGAGCCGGGTTTGATCACGGGCCAGACCTGCTTCCCCAGCTCGCCCCGACACTCGATGGCACGTCTTTTTTCGAGGTTCCGGTAGCGGAAGCACGCTGTACTTCGCTGGTGCGGCAGCGAAGTCCTGATATCATCAACTCGATCAAGCACGCCGAGATTACAATGGTGCGTTCAACCTGAACGCTCCTTTCTCAACACGGAACCAGAAAAAAGACGACATGTTTCAAAGAGCCATCTTTCCGATTGTCCTTACCGTGATCCTCGTTGGCCAAGACGCGGTTGCCCAGACCGCGGTGGTTGATCCACGCACCCGCACCTACGTCGTTCCGAAGCGAGTTCTTTGGGTTTCCGACGACTCCCGCGTTGAGAATGCGGATGCCTTATTGAAAGAAGGGAACGGTCAGGTCACGCTCGATGAAGTTGACCCCTGCATCGTTCACGAAGGGGGGGCAATCCTGCTCGATTTCGGCAGGGAGCTTCACGGCGGCGTTCAGATTACGGTGGGCCGGATGAAGGGAAAAGAGCCAGCTCGCTTCCGTGTGCGTTTTGGTGAATCGGCTAGCGAAGCGATGAGCGACATTCTCGGTGGGACGGCGACCAACGATCACGCGATTCGAGATCAGTCGCTGCTTGTACCATGGTTGGGCTCTACGGAAATCGGACAAACGGGGTTTCGGTTTGTCCGGTTGGATTTGCACGATCAAGGACGTTCTATTCCCTTGGTGAGCGTTCGAGCCGTGTCATTGATGCGGGACTTAGAGTACCTCGGGTCGTTCAAGTGCAGTGACAATCGACTGAACGAAATTTGGGACGTGGGTGCCTATACCGTCCATTTGAATATGCAGGACTACCTTTGGGACGGTATCAAGCGAGATCGCTTGGTTTGGGTGGGCGACATGCACCCTGAGACCATGACCATTTTCTCTGTCTTTGGTGCCAACCCAATCATTCCGAAAAGTCTCGACTTAAGCCGCCGGCAAACGCCGCTGCCAAAATGGATGAACGGAATCAGTTCGTACTCGATGTGGTGGGTGCTCATCCACGGCGAATGGTTCAAGTTCACCGGAGACAGGGACTACCTCGCCGAACAGAAAGAGTATTTGTTGCCATTGCTGGATCAGCTTTGCCAATGCGTTGATGAACAGGGAAAAGAAAACCTCCCAGAAGGACGATTCTTGGATTGGCCCTCCAAAGCGAATCAACAAGCGACTCACGCTGGCTTGCATGCGTTGTTGATCATGACATTGGAATCCGGCGCCGATCTTTGCAACACGCTCGACGCGACCGATCAAGCCCAGAAGTGTCGTCAGACGCTTGATCGACTGCGAGCGTATACACCGGATCCTGGGCAGAGCAAGCAAGCCGCTGCGTTAATGGCACTCGCTGAATTGCAAGACGCCAAGGAACTGAACCAGGTCGTCATGGCCGTCGGGGGAGCAAAAGGGATGAGCACGTTCTACGGTTACTACGTGTTGCGGGCTCGCGCCGAAGCAGGTGATGTTCAGGGTTGTCTGGATTGCATTCGAGAGTACTGGGGCGGAATGCTGAATTTGGGGGCAACCAGTTTTTGGGAAGATTTCGATTTGGCTTGGACGGAGAATGCAGCGAGAATCGATGAGTTGGTTCCTGATGGCAAGAAGGACATCCATGGCGACTGTGGGGCCTACTGTTACGTCGGCTTTCGCCACAGTCTGTGTCACGGGTGGGCGTCGGGGCCAACCGCATGGCTAAGTGAATACGTACTCGGAGTGCGCGTGTTGGAGCCAGGATGTGCGAGCGTTGCCATCCAACCCAACTTGGGTGATCTCGATTGGGTGGAAGGCACGTTCCCAACTCCCCACGGACTGATCCGCATCCGCCACGACAAACAGTCGGACGGCACCATCAAAACCGACGTTCAGGCTCCATCCGAGGTCACGATCGTGCGCTCTTGATCCACTGCGCCACTTTGACTTTCGCAGATCGCAGTTTGCGGCCTTTCCGTTACCCGTGTGTTGTGAACCCCATTCAGGGTTTGCGTTCAGAAGCGTTCTCAGCGCACGCTCGATTGATCGCCGATGCCAGTAACCCGATCGACTGGGCGTGGTAGGAATCGCGACACATCAAGTCGCGAAGTTCGTCATTCCAGGCGACATCTTTTCCCGGCGGCAAATTTTCCAACGCAAACCCGCGCTCATTCGGGATCCCCAAAAAAAAGGCGTCCTCGTCAACATGGATCCTGCGATCCTCGCGTGTCGCAGCGGCAATGATCCGCAAAGGGTCGCTGAGCGACGGTCGTGGCGGCTTCGCGGAGCGATCGACGAGCCAACTGGCCATGGCCACTTCACCCGACTCGGGACGGATCCAAATCAGGTTCCGATTGAGATAGTCACGGTGCTTGCCTGAGCGATGGAAGATTGATGGTACATCAAAGACGACCAGTGTCGACGTGCGGACCAAGACCGAGACCTTTTGAAGATGTGCTTCGCTCTGGCTGAGGACTCGTTTTTGAATGAATCCCAACGAGACATCCAAGTCGCTCGTGTTTTGCGAATCAATCACGGTCAACTTGCCGTTGACGGGGACGCTGTACCCGATCCCAACATCGGCTAACCGATGACGCTCGGTTTGTGGGTCGTTCGTCACGCGTGCCATGATGGTCAAGCGAAACGTCGACACGGCACTTCGAATCGATTCGCTAATCGCGTCGACGTCACCGCTGGCAATTCGAGGTGTGGCGACCAAGACGAGACGGTTCCAAGGTGTCACGTTGGCTTGGTCCAAAACGGTGCCGGGCGGAAGCGAGGAAAGGGGCTCGCCGCGGCCGGTAACGCTCATGAACGCAAACAGCGTGAAGGTCATCGTTGTAACGAGTCGCATCATTTCTCCCCAAAGCCTCACTCCAGTTCCTGCCGGAACCTAGTATGATGCAGCACGAAGGTATTGACTAGACTGTGGCGTTTGGCGGGTTTTCTGCGAAACAGATCTTCGGTCAACTTGCGATAAGAAACGAATTTTGGACGAGGCCCCGTTTTTTGCGCGAGGCCTACACCGACACACACACCGACGCGGCGATTGTGGATACAGATCAACAACCGGATTTATCAAAAGATTCAAATATTCTAGTCGAATTGCAAGAGGTCAGCAGGCACTATGTCGACGGTGACGTGATGGCGCTGGACCGAGTCAGCCTTGTGATTGGCCGTGGCGAATTTGTTTCCATTGTTGGCCCCAGCGGCTGTGGTAAATCCACTTTGCTGAACATGATCGGTGCGCTCGATCGACCGACGTCCGGCAGCATTCAGTTCGACGGCCATCCGATTGATGATGCGATGAACCTCGACCAGCTGCGTTCCAAGCAGATTGGGTTTGTTTTTCAGTCGTTTCACCTGTTGCCGAATTTAACCGCTGAAGAGAACGTCCAGTTGCCGATGTTTGGGGATGGACGGTCCGTGGTGAAGCGACGGAAGGTCGCTCGAGAGTTATTGACCGAGGTGGGTCTTGCCGATCGTGCTCAGCACTTTCCCTGGCAACTGTCAAATGGACAACGACAACGCGTCGCGATTGCCCGAGCTTTGGCCAACGGTCCGGCGTTGGTGTTGGCGGACGAACCGACCGGCGCACTCGATTCGGAAAGTGGCGAAGTGGTCATGCGGATGATGACGGAGTTCTGCAGAAACGACCAAACCACCTTGGTCGTCGTGACTCATGATGATTCGATTGCCGAACGTTCCGATCGCGTGATTCGGCTTCTCGATGGCAGGATTGTCAACGTTTGATATGATTTGCGAGTTCGCTTACATGGGGTTCCGACAGCATGCTGTGGTGTTGTCCCGGAACCTCGATCACGGTGACCTCGTCGGCAAGTCGAGACCAGCCACGATCGTGGGGGCCGGACACCTTGATCGGTACGTCGGTCGGTCGATACAGTTCGACCGGCACGCAAATGGATCTCAGCCGGTAGCGATTGGCTAGCTCAACATGGTGATGAAACAGCGCTTGCAGGTCCATCAGCGTTTGTTGCACGACCTGCTCCGGCACGTCATGGTCCAGGACCCCAAGTTTGTTGGCATGATCCCATAGAAACGGAAGCTGTTTCTCGGGCGGAAGCTCCCCGAGTTGCTCGAGCGATAAGTCGATGCCGTATTCGAGTCCCGCGCTGGGAGAATCCTTGGAACCCGCACTCTCGGTTGCTCTGGCCGGGAGGGTGGTATCAAGTAGAATCAGCTTCTGCACGTCTCGGCCAGACTGAAGCAATTGTTGCGTGACTTCGACGGCAGCCAAGCCACCCAGGGACCAGCCGCCGACGATCACAGGGCCGTGGGGTCGAGTTTGGTGAATGGCCTGGACGTAGTCCGCGGCCATTGCCTCCATCGTTGCCGGTAATTCCTCTTCGCCATGGAGGCCTTTGGAACGAATCGCATAGAGAGGATGGCGGGGCGAAAGTCGTTCGGCGAGATCTCGATAACAGACGACGATCCCTCCCGGAGGATGAACCAGAAAGATCGGCGTTTGATCGCCGCGGGTTTGCCACGGTGCAATCAAGGGATGCACCCCGCTTGACGGGTCCGTCGTGCGGTTGCGAACGGAATCGACACCGAACTTGGCTTCCATCTGAGTGGGATACAGTTCGGCGATTCGTGCGGATAGACCTCGGATGTCGGCCAAATCGAACAACAGCGAGGTGGGGACGCGAACACCGAGCTCGTCACTCCATCTCGCCGTCAACGTTGCGGCCTGCAGCGAACTGCCACCGGCATCGAAGAAATTTTCATCGAACCGGACCAAATCGGACGGAAGGGTTTGCGACCAGCCTGTCGCCAAAAAGGATTCCAAGTCATTGCGGGCGACGGTGATACCCGTCGAAGATACCGAGTGGTCGCGTCGTTTGGTGGCCAGTCGCTGTATCGCTTGACGGTCGATTTTTCCGCTTGCACTCTTTGGAATCGAATCGATGAAATGAAAACGAGTCGGTCGCTTGTATCGGGGCAGTCCGGCCACAGCGGCTTCGGTGTCCACCGGGTCGGTTGCAACGATCAGCGAGGCTAGCTGGGCTGCATCACCATGACCGACGACGCAGACGGCAACTTCCGTCATGGCGGTATGGGTTCGCAAGTGTTGCTCGATTTCTTCCAGCTCGATACGGAAACCGCGCAGCTTGATTTGATTGTCGATGCGCCCGAGGAATTCCAGCAGTCCGTCGGCATTGATTCGCCCCAAATCACCTGTTAGATAGGCGCGTCGTCCCCCCATCGCGTCCACCGAGCGGAAACGGCTCGCGGTTTCAGCCGGCTGATTCCAGTATCCTCGAGCGAGCCCACGTCCGCAGATCGTGATTTGACCGGGGACACCCTCGGGAACGGGTTGAAGTTGATCATCCAGAATCGCGATCTCGGTGTTTGCGATGGGATGCCCGATGGGGATCGCACATTTTGGACTGTGGTGGGCGGGAGTCTTGAAAGCGGTTGCCTCGATGGCTGTCTCGGTGGGGCCGTAGAAGTTCCACAGAACTGCGTTGCTTCGCTGGCTAATTTGCTCCGGCAGATCGGTTGGCATCGATTCGCCCCCGGTCCAGATTTGCCGAAGCCAACGGCATTGTTCGAACCGTGGGTGCAACACGATTGCCCGCAGAAAACTGGGGTTGGCCGTCAACACCGTGACGCGTTGTTCGACCAGGGTATCGACGATGTCCTCCAAATCGGGTGCTGAGGGCAAGGAGCTCTTTGGCCACACCAACGTCGCCCCTTGAGACAACGTTGTGAGGATAACACCCAAGCCTCCATCGAATTGGTGAGACAAAAGTGAGATGACTCGATCATCCGAATTCAGCCCGACCGCGTCGCGACGCCAACGAAGCGTGTTCGCAATCGCGCAGTGCTCAATCATGACTCCCTTTGGACGGCCCGTTGATCCCGAAGTGAAGATCACGTAGGCAAGATCCGCGGAATCAACCGCAACCCGCTGCGGTGACACGGCGTCGTTTTCTGCTTGCGGTTGCGATAGAAAGGTATGGATGTCGATCGTGATGTGGTCACCATGCAGGTTGTTGTCGTCGGTCATCGGTTGGAGAGGCCGGTCGGTGATGACAACGCGAGGGCGGACTTCGGCGAACAACTGCGACATCGCCAACGACGGTTGGTCGGCATCGATGGGAACGAAAGCGGCACCACTTCGCAAGACGCCCAGCATCGCCAAAACGAAGGCAGGGCCTGGTGCGACCATGACAACGATGGGCTGTTCGCGTCCGACACCAAGATCCATCAAGCTTGCAGCCAGCCGACCGCTGATTCGCAAGATCGCGTCAGGCGAATGCGAGTGATCAGGGTCCCCTGCTTGGATCACTGCGGAACCCGCACCTTCATCGAGACAATCACAAAGCGTCGCTAGGCTAGGAGTTCGTTCGCAGCAGATCGCCTGTTCGCGGGTCATCGGCCGTTCGTCCGTGATCACAAGGGCACTTGTGCTGCCCGATGATGGTATTGGCCAAGCCACCGAGGTGACGTTGCGGTCGCATTGGTCGATCAGGGCACCTGTCAATTGACGAAAGTTGGTCGCCAGTTGGTGCATGGAGGGCGTGCGGAACAAATCCACACAGAAACAAACGATACCGCCCATCGCTTCGGATGACGTATCGAAGGCGAATTCGATGTCGTAGTGGCAGGTCGGATGGGGAACGGGAAATGGTTGTTGCAACAAGCCTCCGAATTCCTTGGCTTGGCTTGCCGAGGCCATCAGGAAGGCTGCGTGTGCAGTGTCGGATTGCAAGTGCGAGTTTTCAAACGTACACAAGGTTTGAATCAACGGCCCTCGACTCGTGTCACGCGACGGGTTGGTATCCCGAACAATCTCCGCAAAGGGATATCGCTCATGATCCATTCCTCGCATCATTTGGCGAGAAGTCTGACCCACAAACTCTTGGAAATTCAGGTCGCTGGAAAGGTCGGTGCGAATCGGTAAGACACCCGAGAAGTAGCCGACGGTATCTTCGAATTGTTGCTCGCTGCGACCCGAAGAGGGAATCCCGACCAGGAACTTGGATTGACGACTGTATCGGCTCAGCAGAACTTGGACCGCAGCCAGGAGTGTTGCATTCGTCGTCACGCCACAAGTCCGAGCAAAATGTCGGATCTGTTCCGATTCCGCGATATTGAACTCGATTGGAATTGAGTGTGCTTGACCAGAAAATTGCTTCGGACGGCGATAGTCTAATGGCAATTCCAACACCGGCGCGACATCCTTGACTTGCTGTTGCCAGTACTGACTCAGCGCCTCCTTTTGATGGCTCTCGCAGAGGTGTCGTTGCTGCTGAACGTACTGCGCGTAAAGATTGCTTGCTGGGGGAAGCGTGGGAGTGCGGCCGGAAAGGACGGCTGGATAGATTTCGCTCAACTCCTTCATGATCAGCACCAACGACCAAAAATCGGTCACGATGTGATGGGTGGTTGCCACGATGACGTGATCGTCCTCCGCGACCCGGAACGTTGCCAATCGCAGTAACGGACCCTTTTCCAAATCGAAAGGACGCTGAACGTGAGCCAACACTCGACTTCGAAGTTCGTCGTCGGAACAGCCCTCGGCGAGTTCGCTTCGAATGTCTGGAAGCAGCGAGTCGCAAACGGTTTGCTGAAGTTGACCGCCGCTATCGGAAAAGGTCGTGCGGAGTGAATGATGACGCTGTGTCAAAATCTGCATGGCGGTCGTCAACGCAGGCAGATCCAAAGCGGACCGCGTGCGAGTTGGCAAGAAGACATTGTAGGCTGTTGCACTGGAGTCGCGTCGATACGCGTGCCACAATCCCTGTTGCTGCGAAGACATCGGGAACTGTCGCGACGCTCTCGCTTTCTCCTCGAGCAAACGCTTTAGCAGTTCTCGCTTTTGAGTCGCCGACAAACCGGAAAGCGAGGATGGCGGAGGCAACGGATCGGTCACGATGCGGGTTCCGGAGGTGTCGTGGCCCCAGCAAGTTCTGCCAGCAATCGTTCCACCTGTCCGTCATCCATGTGATCAATCGATGCGAGTAGTTGATCCGCTTTTTCGGAAAACAGTGAATCCGCTGGTGCGCTGGCCGGATCGTCTGGGTTCGCATCGCTCGAATGCGTACGGATACGCTCAGCCGTCTTTTTGGAGATTGCGTTGATCGACGCGTCTCGCATCAGTTCGGAAATGGGCACTGTCATTTGCAGTTGTTTTTCAATCCAGTTACGGAGTTCGACCGCCATTAACGAATCGAGTCCCAATTCCAACAACGACCGCGAAGGATCGAGTTGATCGCAGCGTAACCCCAAAAGGGACATCAACTTGGTCACCAACAGCTGCTGGATTTGGCGGAGCTGTTCCGGCGGGTCTGCAGCTCGCAGTTGCACCAAGTCAAAGGTCTGGTTCGGATCGGTGGCATCTTCTCGGATCAGATGAGCAAAGCGTGGCGAAACCTGTTGAGTCAACCCTAATCCGCGCCATAACGTCCAGTCCATTTTCAGCACACTCGCCTGCGTCGCCTGAGAACGCAATAGATCTTCAAGGCAGCTTGTTGCCTCTTCGACCGAAAAGCTCAGCACCCCCTGTCGTTCCAATCTCGCACCGAGTTCCTCACGTTGAGCCAAATAGCCAACCTCGCCTAGGTGCCCCCAATTGATGACCAACGCGGGTAAGCCTTTCGAGCGGCGGTGGTAGGCCAGTCCATCTAACGCTGCGTTCGCAGCGGCATAATTGGCTTGCCCGGCGTGTCCGAAGACGCTCGATAGCGAAGAAAATAAGACGAACTGTTCCAGCGGTTCGGATACCAGCGATTCATCCAACGTCGCGGCATGAAGATTCCAGCCACCTACCACCTTGGGGCGTAGAACGCGTTGCAACGAATCCAGATCGAGATCAACCAGCAAATGATCTTCCAGTACCATGGCGGTGTGGTAGATTCCGCATAGCGGTGGCAGTTCGTCTCGAATCCTCCCCAGCGTCTTGGCGACGTCGTGCGTCTTCGTGATGTCGGTGGGCATCAACGTTACGGCAGTGCCCCATGACTCGATTTCCGCAAGGGTTTTGCTGGCCTGAACGCTGGGCGATGTGCTGCGCCCGCTGAGGACCAAGTTGCCGGCACCGCGGCGGGCCATCCAGCGAGCAATCTGTAGACCAAAGCCACCGAGTCCCCCGGCGACCCAATATGTTTTGTCTTGCCGAAAAAACTCGCTGATGCCTTTCGAAGGTTGGGATGCATTCTCTCGGATGGCCGCATTCGCAGGCGTTTTGTGACACGGATCAATCTCCATTCGCCGGTCACTCTTGACACGAATCGGACAGGGATAGACTTCACTCGGTGCGCTACGGTAGCTGACGACGACTTTGCCGATGTGCTTGGCCTGTTGCATGTAGCGAAACGCGTCTCGCGTGTGATCGGCATCAAATGTTTCCAACGGCAATGGCTGCAGCGTTCCCTGGTCAAACTGTAACGCGATCCGACGCAAATTGTCGCCCATTCGTTGAGGGTCGGTCGTGAACAGTTGGTCGAGATCGATCGCAAATAGGGCCAAGTTGTTTCGAAACGGTGACAAGTCGATCGCCCGATCGCCATAGATATCACGTTTGCCAATTTCCAAGAATCGACCGCCGGTCTTCAAAAGCTGAAGTCCTTTTCGGATCGCTTCACCTGGTAGTGAATTCAAAATGGCGTCGACACCTTCCCCGTCGGTTTGGCGTCGGATGTCGTCTGCAAATGCCAAACTTCGGGAATCCCAAACCGATTCAATCCCTAAGGAACGCACGAAGTCACGTTTCGGTGCACTGCCCGCGGTGGCGTGGATGACCAGTCCGGCTTGTTGGGCCAGCTGGATCGCGGCAAGTCCGACGCCGCCGCTGGCGGAGTGAATCAGCACCGACTCGCCGGCGCGCAGTCGAGCGCACTGATGCAGCGCGTAATCCGCAGTCAGGAAAGCGATCGGGATCGCGGCAGCTTGTTGGCTGTTCAAAGTCCGTGGCTGACTGGCAATCAGCGATTGATCCACAACGGCATGCGTGCCAAAACTTCCTTTTGCGATGGCGATCACCTGATCACCCACCTTCCAATCCGAAACGGCATCACCGACACGAACAATCTTTCCGCAACACTCGGCTCCCAACATCACGGGACCCTCCGGCAACCCGGGGTACAGGGCCAACGCTTTCATCACGTCGCTAAAGTTTAGGCCAGAGGCTTGGATATCAATCACAACCTCGGTCTCTGCAAGATCGCCTGGATAGTAGACCTCGTAGCGCAGATCATCAATGCTGCTGGTCCGTCCTGTCGTCAAACGACTCCTCCTCCGTGTTCGGCAATCGGGCTCCACCGTCGGCGTTGGCGGAAACGTCAGCGTTGGCAATGGCATGCTGCTGTGGGGGACAAACCGGCGGACGTGCCGCGTCCCTTCGCGGTACAGCACCTCGTCTTCCGAGTCGTCAATCTCCAGTTCCTCTGCGAGAGCCACCCATTGATCGTTCAAATCGCTACCGGGAAGATCAATCAGTCGCGTACGGAAGGCGGAAAACTCGCTGATCAGCACACGTCCCAAACCAATCATCGGTGTTTGACAATAGCGGATCCGCTCGGCTCTTTCATCGATGGACTGCGCCTTGGCGGTGACGATCGAAAATCGAGGTGCCGGTTTGTTTGCTTCGGCTCGTGAGTCCTCCAAACGATGGTGCCACGCTTGCACGAATGCCAAGGGGGCCTCACATGAAATCGTCGTACTCTGGTCGACTTGATCGGCCGTCAGCGTGGAGTGAAGTCGATCGGTTGCCCGCAGATCGCGAGCGACTGGTGTCGTCGCATCGGTGGGTAGGTCCAAACCCCAGGCAAAGACAACATCGGTGATCCACTCAACCGGGATCGCACGGAGCAGTTGCTCCCAACCGGCCTCTTGCTTGGGGGAGACTTGAAACGAAGTGGCGGATACCTGCGTGAAATGATCGCCCAGTCGAACCTCGAACACATCGTGACCCAGCGACCGTTGGTGATCCACTAATCGGTTAGAGAGACCACCTCGATCGGCGAAGATCAACCATCGTCGTTTCGGTGTGGCCTTCGGTTGTTCGACGTCGGTTTGAGTGGGAGGATGGTGATCGGCTTCCCAGCGGTAACAGTACATGAATTCCGTAGTCGCTTCGGACGATGTCAACCCGCCGGCGTTGCGACTCTCGAAACCCTCTATCAACATGACGGTCGAACCCGAGGCATCGATCAATTCGAGGTCCGCCACCATTTCGTACGAATCCTTGGATCGGATTCGCGTATGCACGTGAACTTCGGTCAAGCCGCACGCATCACGACTGCATTGGATGCGCTCGATTCGATGTGGCAAGTAAAGGTCATCCAGGCGATGGTCAAAGTGGCTGTCGGCAATGATCATCGAATGGAAGCATGCGTCCAGCAGTGCCGGATGAAGGATGTATTGGGATGCATCGTCATGCAAATCATCCGGAAGCCGAATTTTGCACCAGGCTTCGCGGTCTTGTCGAAAGCCGCTGACGAAGCCTCGGAAGGCCTCGCCATAATTCAAACCAAGACGCTGGCAATAGTCATAGCATCGCGCCTCGGATACGCTCTCCGTACATAGGCTCTGGATCGCATCTTGGTCAGAGTGATTCGAAATCGGCCGATCGTCGGAACTGACACCGATGGTTGCCAAAGGATGCCAATCGTCGGTGCCTTGTTCCTTCACTCGCAGTTCGATGCGCTCACGGTCCGCTCGATAGCTTGTCGAGAGATCAAACGTTCGAACGTTGTCGAGGGCGAGGGGTTGGTGCAAACGCATGTCTTCCAAGCGGACACACATCGAAGGTTGTGTCGTCGCGTGCACGTCGGACAGGGATACCTTCAAGGCAGCTTCGACCATCGCCGCCGCAGGATACAAGCAATTGCCTTGAACGATGTGGTCGCCAAGGTAGGGATGAATCTTGGTCGACAGCTGACTTTGCCAAACAGGATCGGGCGCAGACGTGCGAGTGCCAAGCAGTGGATGGAAATCGTGCTGGAGTCTCGTCCGTTGGGACTCATGCGATTCTTGCCACAATCGTTGACGCTGCATTGGATAGTGAGGCAGCCGTATGCGAGTCTTGGGTTTTGCTGCGATGGCTTGCCAATCGATCGGAGCGTTCAGCTGATAGAGTCGCTCAAAGGCATCGCGGAAAGCCTCGACATCGTCGACATCACGATGCATCGAGGGAATCACATGAATCGGCTTTCCGGCTTCTGTGAAGGACTCGTTGATCGCGTAGGACAGAACCGGATGGGGGCCCAGTTCAATAGCGATTTCAAATCCTTGTCGCGCAGCAATCTCCATTGCCGGGCAAAACAATACCCCCTTGCGAACGTTTTGCCACCAATAGTCTGCATCGGTCAAAGCGTCGGCGATTGGATTGCCCGTGACCGTCGAAATCATGGGAAGGGTCGGTGCGAGGGCGGTGATGCCACGGAGCGACCGCTTGAGCTCTCGTTCGACAGGATCCATCTGGGGGCTATGGAACGCGTACTCGACGGCGAGTTGTCGGCAGAATGCGCCGAGCGATTTCACCCGCATTGCCACTTGCTCTACCGCATTGGCGTCGCCGGAAATGGTGACACTTTGTGGCCCGTTAATCGCCGCCAATGACAGGGAATGCTCGTGTCCGCGTATCAATTGACGTGCTTCATCCGCCGTGATTCCTGCGGCGATCATCGCTCCCCGCGAACTGGCGAGATCCATGGTGCGGCCCCGATGGACGGCGACGGCACAGGCGTCTTCAAACGATAAGGCCCCCGAGATGTAGGCGGCAGCGATCTCGCCGACACTGTGCCCCACGACAGCCGATGGACCAACGCCGTAGTCCTTCCATTGAGCTGCCAGTGCGACTTGGATCGCAAACAATGCGGGCTGAGCAATCGAGGTTTCTTGCAATCGCGATTCCGATTCGTCGCGAAGCAGTTCTGTGATCAGCGACCACGACGCGAGTTTCGAGAATTCTCGATTGCATCGGTCGATTGTTGTTTGAAAGGTCCCCCCGGCTTTGTAGAGCCGTCTGCCCATTCGCCAGTGTTGAGGCCCCTGGCCACAACACACGAACAAGATGCCATGTTGACGTCCCGCCGCGCTAATCAGACTGCTCGTTTCGGATGCATCCGCGTCGGTGGTGCGCAGTTTCGTCGCAATCGTTTCGAGGCTATCGCCAAAAACGACTCGGCGGGTGCGAAGATGGCTTCGTTGTTGACTGGCCGATCCAATCACCTCTGCGGCACTTCGCGGGCTTCCCTGTTGGCTTAGCCAATTGGCCCATTGGTTCGCCACGAGGGGGAGCTGATCCTTCGACTGGGCCGAGACCGGTAACGGCCAGCCGATTTCGCCGAAACGCGTGACGGAATCGTGGGCTGTCGACCCGTTGCGCTGAGGCGTTGCGAGATCCTCCTTGCTGACTTCCGCCAGCGAGGCATCCTCGATCACTACATGAGCGTTTGCACCTCCGTACCCAAATCCATTGATCCCCGCGATGCGTCGTCCTGCGATCGATTTCCATGGGGTACTTTCGATTGGCAGTCGTAGCCCATTTTCTTCCAGCCGGATTGCCGGATTCAGCGACTCGAAATTCAAGTGTCGCGGGATCAATTGATGGCGCATTGCCAACGCGACTTTGATCACGCTGGCAATCCCTGCACCCGCTTCGAGGTGTCCAATGTTCGTCTTGACGCTACCGACATAGCACGGCTGCCTCTCATCTCTTGCCTTGCCAATCACGTTGCCGATCGCTGCAGCCTCAATCGGATCACCCACTGGTGTTCCGGTGCCGTGCGCTTCGATGTAACTGACCAGAGAAGGATCGACATTGGCAGACTCGTAAGCTTGACGCATCAAATCTTGCTGTGCCGACTGGCTCGGAACCGTCATCCCATCGGTGTGTCCGTCTTGATTGAGAGCCGAGGATCGAATGACACAGTAAATATCATCACCATCGCGAAGTGCGGCGCTATAGGGTTTCAGCACAACGATCCCGGCGCCTTCACTACGGACGTAACCATTGGCACGCGCATCAAAGGTCTTGCAACGTCCGTCGGGTGATAGCACACCAAGCTGACTAAATGCGACGTAAAAGTCAGGCAACAACAACGCATTGACTCCACCCGCTAACGCGAACGAGGCTTTCCCACTACGCAAACTCTCGCATGCCATGTGCAATGCGACGAGGGATGACGAGCAAGCGGTATCAACTGCAACGCTGGGGCCACGGAGATTAAAGCAATAGCTGATTCGATTTGCAGCAATGCTACTGGACCCTCCAGTATTACTGTACGGCCCCAGTTCCGTTCGATCTTCAAAGCTCAGAGATGCAACGGAGTAGTCAAAACTGCTGATGCCGATAAAGACCGAAGCGGGGTGGCCATTCACACCCTCAACCGGCATTCCAGCATCCTCCAATGCTTGCCAAGCCACTTCCAACAACAACCGTTGCTGTGGATCCATCGCAGCGGCTTCACGAGGGGAAATGCCGAAAAGTTGAGGATCGAAATGATCGATCGCATCGACATAACCCCCCCAGCGGCTATTGGTTTTGCCAGGCTTGGTCGTGCCGCGCGAATAGAATTTATCGAGATTCCAGCGATCCGTTGGCGTCTCCGTGATCGCGTTTCGCCCCTCGCTTAGCAGGGACCAATATTGTTCGGGACTGTTGGCGCCCCCGGGGAATCGACAGCCAAGTCCAACGATGGCAATCAATTCGGAAGGGCGAACGGCGTTGTTGGCCACGGCTGCATCACTGGTTTTTTGGAACATGGACGACAGATCAGGCGGTGAACGATTCCTGACAAACCGTCGCTGACGACGCCTGCCGATGGAGAGGTTCCGCTGATGCACCCATAAATTTAGGTTGCGATTGGCAAGCTGGCGTCCAAGAAGCGTGGATCAGTGCTCACGAAATGCCTGAGTCGGTAGTAGTTTTGCAGCTCGCCATGCAGGCAATAACGCTCCAAACAAACCAATCCCTAAACCAATCAGGATCCCGTGCACCATCACCATCGGATGAATCGATGCATCCATGATGCCCCGTACCGCCGGTGAACGGCTCAGCCCCCATGTCAACAGCATCGCGGCGACGCATCCAAGAACGCTGGCGATCACCGCTAACATAAACGATTCGCCCATGATCATGGCAACAATTCGCCTCCGTGACCAACCGATCGCGCGAAGGATGCCTATCTCGCCCGTTCGCTCGATCACGCTGGTCATCATGGTGTTCAATGTGCCGATCGCGCCGATCAGCACGGCAATCATGGATGTCATCCATGCCATCGCCGAAGCGATCTGCATTCGCGTGTCGGTGGCAACAAAATCCTCGGTGGCCAACGGAAGTAGCTTGGCATCGACCGCTTTGATATTCGCAAGCACCCTGTCCATGGAGGCGTCGCCCAAATCGGCATCCAACTGCACGTTGACGTAGGTCACTTGGTTCTCGCGGCCCGTCAGCTCCTGTAGCAAATCCAAGGGGACGATCATTGAACCATTCTCCCATGTGCTGCGACTGGTGAAGATGTCCTGCACTCGATAAGCCTGGTCGAACAACTCAATTGTTTGTCCGGCCGCGACGCCCAGCCGATCCGCGAGATGGATGCCCAGCCACAAGCGACCGTTGATCTTCGTTGACGACGCCGATTGCGTCCCATCATCGGAACGTTGCGAAAACCGATAGTTCTCCATCAACCATGAATCCGGCTGCATTCCCATCGCTGGAATACCGTAGATGCCTTCGTTTTCAAGTGATAACGTTTCCAACAAGACCGCCGAGGTCCGCGCGACACCCTCGACATGGATGATCTGTTCTGCGAGTGACTCGTCAATCGAGCTGCTCAAACGATCGGCCGCACCTTGGCGCGAAACGACAACATCCACGCCGTGGCTTCGATAGACCTCGGCAAAAGAATCTTGGAATGTACGGGCGATACCTAACAGAGCGACCACAGACGCGATCGCGCTGGCCAATGCGAAGAGCGTCAACCCCGTTCGGAAAGGACGTCTGCGAAGGTTTTTCCAAATCAAGGACGAGAAATGCACGTGTCGGCCGCGGGTCAGGGGAACTTGAATCGTTTTACAGAAGTTCGGGTGGATCGGACCGTGCTAGTTTAGCCGATTGAGACAGCCGCGATATGACGATGGCTCTGAAAACCGTTGTCATCTCCGTTTCCTGTTACGTTCTAGTCCATCTCCCTATGCTCCGCTGCTTGGCCTTCTCCATCGCGTTGGTTGCCGCTGTCGGTTGCCAGCACAATCCGTTCCGCGTCAAAATGCAGGGCGACGTCGGTGGCGCGATGAATATGAACGGTAACATGAATGTCAGCGGCGACACGCGCGTCGATGGAACCATGCACATGACAGGTGACCTGGCCACGCGTGTCAAGACCGACAATACCGCGTCGCGACTGGCTCAAGTCACGGTCGAAGGAAACGCATTGGATGCCACGCGCATCGCGGTGATTGATGTGGACGGGTTACTGTTGCATCAGAATGCGGGTGGCATCGGTTCGATGGGCGAAAACCCCGTGGCGCTGTTTCGAGAAAAGCTGCGAACGCTCGAAACCGACGGATCGGTCGCCGCTGTTGTGCTGCGAATCGATTCGCCGGGCGGAGGTGTGACCGCGACCGACATCATGTGTCAGGAACTTCGGCGGTTCAAAACGACAACGAATGTGCCGGTGGTTGCCTGTTTGATGAGTACGGGGACCGGTGGTGCCTATCAGTTGGCGATTCAAGCCGATCACGTGGTCGCACATCCCACCTCAATCGTCGGTGGGATTGGCGTCATCTTGAATCTTTACAGCATGGAAGACACGCTGGGGCAATACAACATCGCTGCCATTCCCGTCAAATCGGGTGACAAAATCGATGGTGGGACTCCGGTGCGTGCCATGCAGCTTGAGGAACGCGAGCTGCTTCAACAGATCGCCGATGAGTTTCATCAGCGATTGATTCGCGACGTCAAACAGCGGCGGCCCCAACTCGTCGCTCCCGGTGATGGGCTTGAATTGCAGGATTGGTTCGACGGTCGTGTGGTCACCGGCCAAGCCGCGGCCAATACCTCGCTAGTCGACCAAGCGGGCTATCTGGATGACGCAATGGATACGGCAAGACAAATCGCGGGGCTCGGTCCCGATGCTGCCGTTGTGATGCTGCGCCGCGACAACGATCGCGCCTACACGATCATGGACGTGACCCCTAACACGTCTCAATTGGGAACCTTGTTACCGCTGAATATTCCTGGACTCGATCGTAGCAAGCTGCCGACATTCATGTACCTTTGGCAGATTGAACCGAGTCTGGCGACTCGATAGCAGGCCCCGAAATGCGTTGCAAACCCTTGCAGGCTCGTTTCATGCCAACGCGCCGACTCAAGACTCAGCGGCAAGTGTTCGACGCATTTTGCGAACCGCTTCCTGGATCATGAGCGGGAACTTACTACGCAAAAAATTGCTACTACCAAACCAGAGTTGCGGTTCATGCAGCAGGATTTTGGCTTCCACCAGGCAGGCTGAATTCAGGGAATCCTCGATCGACTCGAGCGACTGAAGGTGAAGATAGCCTCCGGCGCCACGGTAGGGCTGTGGCTCGCCCTCGACTTGGTTGCCCAGGGAATCGCGAGTCAAAGGTGACCATCGGGCAGCATATTCGTCCCCTGGTTCAATCGAATCCACCAACCGCCATGTTAGTACGACGCCTTGATCAATGTCGATTGTTTGTCCAGCAATCACTCCGCGCAGCAATACACGATTCATCAACGGAACCGCGGCGAAGCCGGAATAAGTGTTGGCGGAGGTCGGAATTCCATGCGTTGCCATCTCGGTCGGAGTCAACTCAACGAAGGCACCTGTATCCGAGGCGTCGCTTGCGGGGCTACCAAAAAGGGACGTCATGATGTTGCGATCCCGTAGGCGATCGAGACGCTCGTGGACGACAAAGCGAAAGTGAATCGAATGACCGACTCGTTTGCCCCCTTCGTCTTGGATGTAGTCCAAGTCGATCCAGATCGGCGCCACCACCGAGTCTTTGCTGAATCGATCCCAGCCGAAATTGCCCGCCAAGTCGTCTCGTTCACTCCGCGACAGGCTACCGATGAGTGTCGGAGGAGCCAATTTCAAGACAACGCTATCGGTCATCGCAATACCGTGAAGCGTCAGTTCCGTCAGCATCGAATCTTCGCCGCGTGCCGTGACGAACGTCGACGTGAGGATCATCGATAGAGTCAAGCAAATATTTCGATACATCATTGATTCCGGGTTCTCGATACGACGAAAGGCAATTTTCCATCGCGTCAAAAGCGACAAGCCTTTTGGCGTCAATCATGTTTGACTCGCTTGTTGTATTCTCTCGGCCTGCAAAAAAGAAGCTCACAATAGTTAAATAGGTGCCACCCACCATATAGACAGGCGGTTTTCGTTTTGGTAGACTGATGGCTTCCTTGCACTACAGGAGACTTACCCATGCCCCGCCCTACTCGTCTGGAACAGTTTGATCCCGGTGATGTTTGTATCGTGCATGTCGTGCAACGATGTGTCCGACGGGCGTTTCTAGCCGGGGTCGACCTGGTTTCTGGCCAGGACTACTCGTTTCGGAAAGAATGGATTCGCAGAAGAATGGAGGCGTTGGCCTCTGTCTTTGCCATCGATGTGCTCTCCTATGCGGTCATGAGCAATCACCTGCATCAAATCGTTCGCAACCGGCCGGATGTGGTGGCCGCTTGGAGTGATCGCGACGTTGCGATCCGCTGGCTCAAAGTCTTTCCTGGTCGTAGGATCGACGAGCACTTGGCTGAACCAACCGAAAATGACGTCATTATGCTGGTTCAGGATGCAGAGCGATTGGCGGAAGTACGCAAACGACTATCGGATATTTCTTGGTTCATGCGGGCTTTGGCGGAGCCGATCGCGAGGATGGCAAACAAGCAAGATGATTGCACGGGGCGTTTTTGGGAAGGTCGCTTTAAGGCACAGCGAATCGTCGATGAAGCTGGATTGTTGGCTTGTTCAATGTACGTTGACTTGAACCCCGTTCGGGCTGCGATGACGGAAACCCCCGATGCTTCACCGCACACTTCGGCATACGACCGAATCGAAGGCGAGCTAGGCAAAGAGATTCCTTCGGCAGCCTTTGACCTTGTTCCGATACCGACCGAGCAAGCAGGCAAGGAAATGAGGGAAACACCGGTGGATGAGCTTCGCAAAAAGCGAAAAGCGAAGAAGCAGAACCCGAGTGGCCGGCGTGTGCGACGCGATAGCTGGCTGGCCCCGCTGACAATGCATCCTGAGAAATTGTCAGCGGATGCCGAAGTTCATAAGGATGGACTGCGGGCGAGTGATCGTGGCTTTTTGAATCTATCGATGCGAGACTACTTGCGACTGTTACGCTGGACGGCACAGCAACGTGTCGATGGGATCGTGGCAAAGATCCCCACATCCCTTGGCAGGACGCTGTCGGACGTGGGCATTGATGCGTCGATGTGGCGTGATTTGGTCTGGCATTGGCAGCGTTACTTCGGCAAATCGTCTTGTGCGGGGCGACCTGACACGATGCGAGCTGAAGCGGAGCGAACAGGTCACCGGTGGTATCGAGGCCAGCAATCGGCATCGGCCTGTTTTGTCAGCTAGAGATAGTTACGAAGCCTTCGCGATTCCCGGGGTAGAGGCTTCGCCGCGCGCCCGAGACGGTTGGCTGCTGATTTCCTGGCATGATCCCGCCCCCGAACGCTGCGAGACCATTGCGTGACGCATTGGCGAATTTCGGTCGCCCTCCGCACCCGCAATGGGTATCATCGCATTCGTGTATGATGGCTGGCACTATCTGGGATCTGCTCGGCTGCGTTTCGGTTCCGGATCCACCGCTACGGTCAGCAAGCCATCGGCCTGTGTCACCTTGGCTGTTCCACCGGTGAGCACACGATTGGCGACAACCTTTGCCGGCAAGTCGGGCAGATGGAGGACACCATCCCAGTTCGCCAAAGCGTGCAGATAGACGGTGTTCTTATCTTTCGATCGTGTTGCGCAGCCCCACGGTCCCGGCTGATAAGGACCTCCGCGAGTCGCGTAGACGGATTTACCAAATTGCTGTAGCCACGCGCCCATTTGTAGGTAACGCTCACCAAGCACCGTAACGTCGGATGACAGGCGGTTGGGGCGTTAATTCGAACCGGAGGTTTCAGGTAGCACAAACGTATCCTTGGTCTGATGAATCCACTGGCGGAGCATGTTTCGATGAGTTTCGATGATTTCTTTCCTCTCGGGATTCTGGGCTAGGTTGCTCGTTTCGCCTGGATCCGATTCAAGGTCAAACAGCTGCTCTCGGATTTCACCTTTTGCATAAACGATGTACTTGTAGCGATCGCTGCGCACCATCCGTACTTCCGTCCGATCGTTGATCTCCAGCACCAGATAGTCTCGCCAGGCATCTTGCCTTCCCGTTTTCGTGTTTTCAAGGAGCGGTCGCAGGCTGACTCCTTCGAATGACTCGGGAATCGAAATGCCTGCGTAATCACACATCGTTGGCAAGATATCCAGTCCGGAAACAAGGTGCTGCTTGTCGACCGCGGCGGATGTCTTGATTGGGGGGCAAACAATGAGTGGCACGGCAGTTGCTTCTTCATACATGTAGCTCTTCGTCCGCAATTGGTGCGAACCAGCCATCTCGCCATGGTCCGACGTGAAGATGATCAACGTGTTGTCGGCGTAGGGCGACTGGTCCAGCTTTTTCAAAACCTGTGAAATCAAACTGTCCACGACTTCGGTCAGATGGTAGTAGGCCCAACGGTACTCGCGCCACTGAATCTCGGTGTCACGCCTGGTTCCGACTTTCGCTTTCTGTTGCCGTTGGCGAACCGCTGCCAAAAGCGACGGCTCATTCTGGATCGCTTCGAAGTTTGCGGGCAGCGGGGGAAGCTTGCTGGCTGCCGGAGGTGCCGGGTAGTTGTCGGGCTCGCGAGGATACTCGCAGATGTCATGAGGATTCAGCAACGAACAGACCAGCAGGAATGGACGATCCTGGGGCTGGTCGAGGAAGTCCAACGTCGCTTTGGTGGTTGTCGGATCGCTGCCCATTCCGGGACCCGTGCTTGGGATGCTGCGATGGACTGGGCCATCAAGCTTCAGGACGTCAAAGCCAGGAATCCCAGATCGCGGTCCGGTCATGAAACCTGGATAGGGCGCCGGAACATGCCATTTCCCAGCCCAAGCCGTTCGATAACCGGCCTTGCGGAACAGATCGCCCATGTTCGGAATGTCCTGCGGAATTCCGGGGCAAATGTTGTTCGACAGAATCCCCATCTCGTGAGGCATGAGTGATGTCACAAGCGATGCCCGGGATGGAGTGCAGACCGGGTAGGTACAATAGGACTTTGTGAATCGCATGCCCCGCGCCGCCAAGCTATCCATGGCCGGCGTTTTCACGTACGGATTGCCTGCCGCACTCATTGCCTCGATGTACTGCTGATCCGTGATGATGAACAGGATGTTGGGCTGGACGACGCTCGTTTCTTCTGCGGCGCAGGTTCTTGAAAAGGCGGTTGTTGCCACCAAGGCGGCTACCAGGCCAACCGCAGCCGACTGGATGATGTTACACGTTTGTATTGGTTTCATGTTTCTGGTTTCCTGCTGTGAGGTTTGATCGTTTGCTACTTCACCTCGCGTGAAGCGACTCTTTACCGATTTGTCGTTGCCGGCGGAGTCGAATCGTATTCCGGATTCGGTGTCATGCGAGGAGCATTGACGTCGTCGATCCATGCAGCGATGCGCGCGTCCAAGGCACTGACAAGCTCCGGATGCTCTGCTGCAACATTCGTTGCCTCACCAATATCGTGTTTGGTATTGTAGAATTCGTTCTCGCCGGACTCAAACAGGTGAATCAGTTTCCAGTCGCCGCAGCGTACCACCACGCGGGGGCGATGGAAGGAGGAATACCAGGGAAAGTACCAGAAGATTTCTCTCGATGCTAACTGCGTTTGCGGGTCGACGATCAGCGGCGAGAGATCGGCGTGGTCCAAGGGGTGGGCTGGATTCGTGGCACCTGCGAAGGTCAGAAATGTCGGATAGAGGTCCACGCGATTGATCACACGAAAAATGTAGTTTTCTGAGTACATCTTGGTGAGCACCCCCGTCGAGTCGCTGCAGCTGCACGGGTTCGGTTTGCGGGGGACCAGATTGGCTTTCGACGGGCGTTTTCCACCGCCCGTCGATTGAGTTTGCGAGACGTCGACCGCAAGAGCACACGATTCCAAGGATCGCAATACCGAAGTCAGGTTCCTCCGATATCACGATGACGCCCAAATGCCCCACGCCTGCGCCGGTAACTCTGCGAATCTCTGCTGCGACAATGCAGGACCGGCGACTGCCACCAGATTGGTCGGAACGCTCATCGCGATGGCCCGATCACTAATGTTCAGCAACACCAGCAACTGATTCTGCTGCGATCTCACTTGATAGGTGATCGAGGCGTTATCCACCTGTGTCACCTCGAGCTGTCCGTCGGCGATCCAAGGTCGCTCGCGACGGATCGCGATGAGGTCTCGGTGCAATTGCCAAATCGAAGTCGGCTGGCAGAGGATGTCGTCAGGGCGGCAAGGGAGCGGTTTTCGGATTTTGGCGTCGCCACCGGGACGATCATACTTGACCCCCTTCGCTCCTTGTTCGTCGCCAGCATAGATCGATGCGGAACGCATCCACGGTGTCATAGCCGTGTGATTCCGATTCGAAGATCGGGCCCAAAAGAAGCCCCGTGACTCCCAGATCAACGAGATAATCGAGCCAGCCGACCAGTTCCGTTAAGCGATGTGAGACGGGGCCAGACGGATAGCCGGGTGAGGCATTGCGGTTCTCGGCTCCCAAGAATCCTAGGGGATACAGATGATACCAGATGTCGTTGCATTTCATTCAGAATGCCGGGGCTGGGGATGACGCGATAAGGTAAAACCCTCTTAAGGTATCCCTCGATTCGGTTGTGCGACACACATGGCTTGACCCACGCTGGCAGATTGGTGCCGTCCAGCAGGATCACTGCGTCCGAAGGGGGGCAGCTCGTCGTTTTTGCCAGGTGTGACCACTGGAGGTTCAATCCACTGGAGGTTCAATCCACTGGATGCCAAATGCTGACCCGCCGGAGCGTACGGCATGTAGTTTTTAGGATAGGCGAATCGCTCATCACGAACCATGCGAACCTCGTCAAGACGTTCGTCGGCCCGCTCGCGGAAACTAAGGTGATTCCGTGGCGTGACTACTTCCTCGACGTCTACTTCTGGGAACAGAACTACACGCAAACGCCGACACTCTTTTCGTTGCGGGTTGCAAGCACAAATACACAACGTACTACGGGCTTTGGGATACGGATGAGTTGTTCGACACTGAAGCAATCACCTGGGAAGGGTTTCAGGTATTGCTGAGTAACGGAGTGTCGTGGGCGGCGCGTGGGAATACCAGTCTGTCGGAATTCGTAAATTGGATTTCTGCAAAACGACTCGGTGTTAGAAGTTCGACGAATGCATGGGGTTTAGAAAGCGACTAACGTTGACGTTGGCGAAACAGAGTCATGTTGCGGACTTGGCTGGAGGGTTCGATTCGTCAAGTTCAATCCTGGATCCCTTTGCCGGCGATGGAATTCGTAAGAATTGCCTCTCGATTGCTACATCGATGAGGAAGGAACCATGAAGGTCATTTTCTGTGACCATCCGTCAGCAAGTTCCATTGCGCCCGTCGTGCACGCCTGTAATCCTAGGTTCGTTCTCAAGAAGCACTCTAGGTTCTCAACGGACATCGGTCGCGCGAAATAATAGCCCTGTATCAATTCGCAGCCGAGTTCCTGTAATGCCTTCAACTGTTCGAAGGTTTCAACTCCCTCCGCAACTAGTTTCATGCCAAGGTTTCGGGCCATCACTACTAATCCATGCAGAAGGGCGGCTTCACCGGTCGAGTCGTCGATATTGCAGATTAGCGAGCGATCCACCTTCAGCACATCGACAGTGAACTGGTTCAACGCGGCAAAAGAGGCAGTGCCTGAGCCAAAATCGTCGATGGCAAGTGTCACGCCCGATTTTCGGATCGACTTCATTGTTCGAGCTGCTTCATAGACGTTCATCGCAAAAGATTCTTCGGTCACCTCCAGTTGAAGATAATCAGCTGGTAAGCCGGTTTCTTGGAGTACACACAGGATGTCTTCCGGTAGATTCGGGTCTTCGAATTGTTTGCGAGCCAGATTGATGTTGATTTGCCGCGGCGCGACACTGCCTAGTGTTTTCCGCCAATCGGCGCACTGTTGGCATCCCGTTGATAGCACCCACTTCCCAAGATGTAGGATCATGTCCGATTCATGGGCGATTGGAATGAATTCTGCTGGACTGATCGATCCGAATTTTGGATGCTGCCACCGTAGTAGCGCTTCGACTGCCGTTATCTCGCCAGTCACCAACGAAACGATTGGTTGGTAGTGCAGCGAGAACTGGTCGGTTCCGATCGCGTCACGAAGTTCATTTTCTATCTGCATTCGGCGATGGACTTGCGTATGCATTTTGTCATCAAAAATGACATGCTGTGCCCTTCCCGCGCGTTTTGCTTCGTACATTGCGGTGTCGGCATCTCGCAAAATATCTTCACCTCGATCATAAGTCGAAGGTCCGTTAACGATTCCGATGCTGGCTGTCGAGAAAAACTGTTGAGCCCCTAATTGATAAGGTTTTGCGAATCTTTGTTGCAACCGTTGCGCGAATGTGGTTGAGTCTTCCGCTTGGTCTATGTCCTCTAACACAACGACAAATTCATCGCCGCCAAGGCGAGCAATAACGCTTACGTAGTACGATGCAGAGGGATCATTAACTTCACTCTCGGTTCGCAACCGATCTGCGATTTGTCGAAGAAGCTCGTCGCCAATATCATGTCCCCAACTGTCGTTAACTGACTTGAATCGGTCGAAATCTAAAAACAGGCAAGCGAACTTTGTTCCTCGTTTTTTTGATCGTGCGATTGCCCCCCGCAAATGGTCCAGTAGCAGGACACGATTGGGAAGACCCGTCAAGGAATCGGTGACAGCCGCTGCTGCGAGTTGATCTTCATAGTGCTTCTGACGGGTGATATCTTTTGCAATGCCAAGATAACCCGTGATTTTACCGTCGTCGTCGCGGAGGGCCGTGACTCCCAACATCACTAGCACTTGGGAGCCATCTTTGCGGACGTAAGTCCATTCAAGTTCATTAGGCAATCCCAAATTTGTCTTGCAAACGAAGACATCGAAACCGGGCTCTAGGTCGATCTGCAAATCGTTGCCGAATGATTTTGCCCGAGCGACGACTTCCGATTCAAGATGGAAAAGCTCAGGCGAGTGCTGGTTGACCAATTCCTCCGAAGTGTATCCAAGCAAACGTTCAGCAGCTGGGTTGAAGTTCGTGATGATTCCGGTAGGCGTCGTCGCGATGATTGCATATGCTGCATGATCAAAAATCGCTCGCTGCAATGCGCTCGCCTTCGCGGCTTCCGCTTCCTTAGCAAGTCGTTCGGTGATATCCAAGATGATCGCCAAGAAGACCGGACGATCTGCCATCATCGACAGTTGCAATCGTACTTCGACGTCGTAGTCGGTTCCGTTTGCCCGACGGTGAACCGTTTGGAAAACCAAAAAATCTTTGCTTTTGTTGCGTAGGGGCTCGATCGACTTTTCGAACTCGTGTAAGTCGAATGTTGGCTTGATATCGACGGGCGTCATATGACATAGCTCGCTCATCGCGTAACCGAGGTTTCGTCGAGCACCTTCGTTGACGAACTCGAACAGCAACGTCTCGGCATCAAAAATGAAGATTTCGTTGAGGCTGCGTTCAAGGATCACGCTGTGTTCATGGCGTTCTAACTCCAATTCTCGACGCTCAGTGATGTCCTCGACATAGCCGATGCATCCGCCGTCATGGAATTGGTCGGTCGTAACCGGTTGTGCACGTGCTTTAAGGTGGCGAATCTCGCCGTCGGGGCGCCGGATGCGAAAGTCCATTTGAAATTCGCAACCGGCTGTTATATTGCGGTTCCACAGCTCCATCACTCTCGCAAGATCTTCCGCGTGAATGCACTCTACCCAACCACTGCCGAGAGTCTGCTGGGGCGTCATGCCGGAGATCTCTTGCCATGCTAGATTCGTGTAGACGTTCGCACCGCTGGCATCACATCGAAAGATTCCGATCGGTACATGTTCGGCAATCGAATTTAACGGTGATCGGCATGATGGCTCATCAAGAGTCAGAAGTGAGTTCGGCATCACTGACGGAACAGGCGCAGCAATCCCGTTTGACTCCTCGGGGCACGTCGGCTTGCTGTTTTTGACTTCGTCTTGTGGGAGCATCTTATTCGTATGTGTTTGGCGACTGTTTAGCGCTTGTAGGATCATTGGCCTCGGGGCCAATATTCCTTCACGTTGCGATGTGATGTTGGGATTCGCATCGTTCGTTTCTGAATGTACGGATCACGAGTTTTCTGCGGATTGGAAGGCTTTCATTGTGGTCTGAGCCAATCCTCTGGCTTTCTCACTCTGCCCTGCGAGGAAATGGAGAGAGATTCTGTTTCAGTGAATCATTGGTTGCAATCCATTCGTGCCGTTGATGGAGACTCGTTATTTTTCTTATCTCGAGTTGTTTCAGGACGCCGCTTCCGACTGTCAGCGATGTAGTGATTTCCCTACGCCCATGCTGGTCGCGTTGGCGCTGAAAATAGTCGAGTTCAGGCGAAGTGTTTCCAATGTTATCGTGAACGCTGAATCTGAGCGGCGGTGATCTGCTACCACCTAAGAGGGGGTTGGTCGGGCGAGAGCAAGAGGGGCAAAGGGGGGCCAGGGGTCGACGATAACCCCACCGCCAACGATAAACCCACCGCCAACCCGGTGTTCCGCGAGCAGCCGGTAGTACACCTGCCAACTCTCCTTGGACCCGGTTTTTCCAAGGTAGTAAACATGACCCCCGAGGGTCACTCACGCCTGATTAGACAGAATGACGCCGATACTTCGGATCTCGCATAAATCTCGCTCCAAGTTGGGTGTTTGGGACACACTGTCCAAAATTGCCGAACGGAAAAGACCTAACCCAGATCCTCTGGCTTCCTACGCAATTTGCAGTAAAACGCACCCTTTCTTGTAGCATGACAGATCAGTTTTGCGTTGCAAGTTATTGCATCGACTAGCGTTGATTGTGGCATTGTTGAACCACTTTCGTCGACAACCGCCACAAACGCAAACTCCGGATACAGATAGAAAACCCCATCTTGTAGTTCCCGAGTGTCCTCGATTCCGTTTTTCCCATCGCTACATCCTGACGCAACCAACAAGATCGCGATTAGGCACGCAAACGACGTGCGAATTGATCTCACTGGTTCCAACGCTGGTGTCAATTTACATTCGGGTGTGATTGGAATTGCCAACCGCTCACGATTGAGCCATAGCAGATCGGCCAATTTTTGAGCGTCGCGTCGATCGGTCTTCCTTTTGCCAGGCTTCTCAGGGTGAATGAGCACGATTTCTTGAAAGCTCCATTTTCGCAGGTACTCGATCAGCCAATCATTGAAACCACAGACTTCGAGGATCGCCATGAACTGGATGTCCATCTCAGTGAGCTGCTGAAAGAACGCCTGGATCTTTTCGGGACGGGTGCTGACCTGCCGGCGTAACACCGTGTCCCCCTCTTCGTTGCGGACACAGACAGTGATTTGCTTTGCGTGTTGATCGATGGCGAGGTACACATTGTCGGGTTCTCCTGGGAGTGACAATTGGCGAGCCAACACGGCTACGCCGTGAATTATCACCCGGAGAACCTGCTTTTTGGGAACCGTCGCCTCTTTCATCGAATCACCCCCCTTCTCGCATCAACGACGTAATGAAGAAACTCGGGATTTGGGTAGGGCTCGACTTCGTCGCTGCGAAAAAGGGTATGCGAGAGGTTCGCCAGCTTCGTTCCGGGGTACGAAGCGTAGGCGGCTACCACCTACCCGTACTGCTTCATGGCGGGCACACACGCGTCAGAAAATTCAGGGAGTGACTGCGGGTGTTCCGCAGGCTGCACAGAGGCTGCCGAGCAAAGCATCGAAACGCCGAGCGACGACGATGCGAAATTCGCAAAAAAGGCAGCAAAAATCGATAAGAAAGGGATTTCGTCCACCAAGGTGAATCGGGCCGACTGGATTCGAACCAGCGATCTCCACACCCCCAGTGTGGCGCGATAACCAGGCTTCGCTACGGCCCGTCAGCATGCTTCACAATCGCTTGCGGCATGCCTTCCGAGACTGTAGATGCTAATCCAATGCCTTTTCTTTGACTAGGGCGGACTTTCCTTTGTCGATTCACCCCGTTTTCCGGAGGATTGGTTTTGCGGAATCCAACGATTCGATAACCTATGGGCTCGTTCTAACTCCTCCCACTCCCCGTTCTGACTGCTCCGACCATGCTCGTTTCTTGGAAATGGCTCTCCCGCTACCTTGATCTGCCGATGAAACACGAGGATTTGGCCCTTCGGCTGAGTTTGTCGGGGTTGAATCATGAAGAAACGACCGTCGTTGACGGTGACGTCGTGATCGATTTGGAGGTGACCAGCAATCGGGGCGATTGTTTGGGCCATCTCGGCGTGGCTCGCGAAATTGGCGTTTTGTACGATTTGCCCGTCAAGACGCCAGAAATCGAACTGCCGGAATCTGGGATGGATGTCGCCTCGCTGCTGAGCGTCGAGAATCACTTTCTTGACGCCTGCCCCCGCTACACCGCTCGCGTGATCCAGGGAATTGAGGTGGGCCCGAGCCCGGCGTGGATGGCCGATTCGCTTCGGTCGATTGGCATCGGTGTGGTCAACAATGTGGTCGACGCGACCAACTATGTGATGATGGAATGTGGCCAACCGCTACATGCCTTCGACTATTCGAAGTTAGCTGGAAAAAAAGTGGTCGTCCGACCGGCCACCCCTGGGGAGACGATCGAGGCAATCGATCATCGCAGCTACGCGCTGGACGAATCGATGTGTGTGATCGCCGATGCGGCCCAGGCGAACGCAGTCGCCGGGGTGATGGGTGGCGCGGTTTCGGAAGTGGAGGAATCGACGACCGATCTGGTGATCGAAGCTGCCATCTTCACTCCGCTGTCGGTTCGCCGTACGGCTCGCAAATTGAAGTTACATAGCCCTTCGTCTTATCGATTTGAGCGTCGCGTCGATCCGGTCGGTGTGGATTGGGCGAGTCGGCGCGTGTGCCAGTTGATTCTTGAATCGGGAGGTGGCAAGTTGGCCAGTGGCGTGATCGACACGGCGGCAGCGATTTTACCGCGTCCATCGGTGGTGTTACGACTCAGTGAGCTGGAGCGGATCTTGGGGATCCAGGTCGAGCGAAGTGAAGTGGAGCGTATTTTGGTGTCGCTTGGATGTGAATCAAAAGCGGGCACCGATCGTTATGTACCGCCGTCGTGGCGTCACGACCTGACGCGTGAAGCGGATCTGATCGAAGAAGTCGCGAGAATTCACGGTTACGACAAAATCCCCGAGGATGCACCGATTCCCGTCGCGCCGAGTAGCAAGCGAGAATTCGATGTTGCCATGGAGGGAGTCCGTTCGGTCATGATCACGGCGGGTATTTCCGAAGCGATGACTCCCAGCTTGGTGACTCAATCGCTTGATGCTCTGGTCAGCCCCTGGACCGATCGCCCGCCACTCCGAACGGAAACGCCGATGTTGAAAGGAGCGCGTTGTTTGCGGCGAAGTTTGATCCCGAGCTTGTTGGAAGGTCGTGGGAACAATTGGGCCTTGGCAAGTATTCATGCCGACTTGTTCGAAATCGCGCATGTCTATCTGCCTGGCAAGACCGCAGACTCGTTGCCGGACGAACACTACTCACTGGGATTGGTCTCAGGTCGAGACTATTTGGAAGTCAAAGGAGTGATTGAAACCTTATGCCGGCGTATGGGAGTTGCGGATTCCGTTCGCGTGGAAGCGGTGGAACGGTCCGGAATGGCCAAAGGGGCAACCGTCGCAGTCCACTGTGGGACACGTCAACTCGGCTATCTGGGAATCGTGGACTCAAAGGTGCTGAAGACATGGAAGCTTGCGGGACCCGTTGTTGCAGCGGAGCTGTCACTGGTGACATTGTTGGAGTTGGCTCACTTGGTTCCGCAGCAGCAAAGCGTGAGTGTTTTCCCCTCGGTCCAACGCGATCTCAATTTCATTGTCGCCGAATCGGTGCGCTGGAGTGAATTGGAGCAAGTGGTGCGGTCGGCGGTTGGTAAGGAATTGGCCGCCGTTGACTATCGAGAGACGTACCGTGATCCGAAAAAGGATGGAGCGAATCGCAAGCGGATCCTGCTGTCGGTCGAACTGCAGCGGCACGATGGAACCCTCAGCGGGGATCAGGCGGACGAATTGATCCAACAAGTGATCGGCGCCTGCGGCAAGAAGTTGTCGGCCGAGCTGTTGTCGTAGGGCGGTGCGACCGCAAACGCAGCGAGCCGCCGCGGGTGCGATGCATCGCCGAACCCACCAGGAATTCGTTCGATCATGGATGTCGCCAACATCCCGCAGTTCATTTCCGTTGCCTTGAATCGGGCAGCGCGTGGAGGGTGCCGTGAATCGTACGCGTGATCGATTCGCCCTCAAGCGTGATCAGTTGGCACGATAGCTCGTAGCACCACGTTGGTTCGAGTTCAGGAATCGTCAGCGTCACGGTTCGGCGATCTTCCGATAATCGCACCTCCGCAATGTCCAAGGGCTCTTCGTCTATGTGGGGAGACCCATATTTTTCTGTGCGCCTCAAGCCCCACTGTCGATACGCAAATCGATTCACATCCAACCCGGAAGCGGGATCCAGCGGGTCGCTAAACGTGACAGCCAATGTCTTGTGGGCTGCTTTGATTTCGGTAGGCAAAACGGCTTGGCTTCCCTTGTAACGAATTCGATACAAGCCACCTTCACGTTCTTGGCGACTGCTTGCCCAGGCATACAGGCCGCAGACATACAGTTGCTTATCGATCGGATGAAAGCGGCCTCGCATGATCCCTGTTGGGAACTCTGGAATCGGAAAAGCACACATGCCACCTTGGACGATACTCGGTTGGGGGTCGGCTGTAGCGGACGGATCTGAAGGAGCTCGCGGTGACACGTCGACAACTTGGTGTGGCACCGTGTAGACCTTGCCATAGCCGTAGGACAGATTCAACAACTGCCCCCCCAGATTTCCCCAGCTGTCATCGGGGACCCATAATAATTCGGCAGGCGAGCGATCGAAGTCGTTGGTGATCCAGCAGACCGGCGGCAGCATCGCGTCATCGGACGTATCCTCGACGTCATGGTAGCCGAACATGTTTCCGTAGAACCCGCCCGTAGTGACGCGATTGATCCGATTCTTTGGGTTCCAGTGTCCCTCTTGATCGGTCACCATGAAACTGCCGTCTGGGTTGAGACAAACACCATTCGCAGCACGAAAGCCAACCGCAAGGATGCTCGTCTGCGTTCCATCGGGTGTGACCTTTAGCAACGTTCCGTGGTGAGGGACGACGGCTGGCAAAGCGTGGCGTGCCGATTTCGCATAGTAGAAATTGCCCTGGGCATCCCGCTGCAAACCCATCGCGAACTCATGGAAGTGCTCGGTGACCTGGTGATCGTTATTGAAACACTCAATGAAATCGGTTTCACCATCGTCGTTGGTGTCACGCAAGATGGCGATTTGGTCACGGCACGTCAGGTAGATCGTTTCCTCCACGATCTTGAGTCCAAGGGGTTGGAACAGCCCTGACGCGATTCGCCGCCATCGAAGCGGTGGTCGAGGGTCGTCGTCGATTCCCGAAAGTCCCGACACGATATAGACGTCCCCATCCCAAGTGCAGGCGGCTAATCGATCCCCATCCGCAAAGAAATCATGGCCTGCGAAACGTAGACGCGCAAGCCATGGATTATGATCGGGTGGGGTCAGTGCATCGACCGAAAAACCACTGGATCGCCCGTTGTCGATGTCCGTTTTCACCGTCGTGGTTAAGACGTCCGGCCACAGCGGAGCTGCGGGCTCGGTCGTGATGGGGGCAAGGGAGTCGGCAACGGCCGAATTGATCTCACCAAACGGTTGTAGCGCCGCGTGCTGTGATTCACGGCGTAGCGTCATCCAAATAGCGATCGACCGATCGGTTGCCGAGGGCGGCAGCGACAGGCAGAGGCGACCTTGTTGGCGAACGAATTCGCAGTCTTTGCTCTCTGTCGACATGCCGATCCACAAATTACCGTCTCCCGTCGCAACGCGTGCCAAATGGTCGCTGCGCATCTCGACGTCATTTGGCTCCGCCGTAGCGATCAGCATCCGTTGTGGCTGCGCCGTAGGCCCCAGGCTGATGCGACGAACGAAAGCGCCATCAGAGTCCTTGGCTGTCGATGTCGGCTCGGCCAGCCAATCCGCTCGTTCGAGCACCCGCATGTCGCCGATTTGGTATTGGATGACGGGGCCTTGGCGACTGTGGACCATCCCGTGGTACTGAGCCCACGATTTCGGTAACGGACCGTATCGTTTTCCGTCGCGTCCAAGAACCCGTGCGTCGTCATCGAACGATCCACTGCTTGGATTGGCCCAACCGGGACCGTTGGGGTTCGAAAAGATCACTCGTCCCGTGACATGAGGATGCACCTGATGGCGGCCGTTGAAATGGATGCCTTGCCAATCAATGAACCGCGGTTGCGATTCATCGACGTGGCTCCAGCCTGCCGCCATCCGCATCGTATCATGATCAAACAGCAACCAGCGGCTGCCCCTCGCAATGCCTCCGGGCCCCGGATCCAAGCGAACAGCAATTCCCTTTTGGGCAATGTTCGATCCACCGCTGCCGACTTCAAAGGTGTTGAACATCCAGGGCCCATAATCCATATCGCTCCAAGGTTGGCTGTCGACCGGATCAGGACCAAGCGTGTCCCCCGTCGGCAGGCTCGACAAATACGACTCGTCGATCGGATGCAGCTGATCGGGGTTGTTTGTTTTCAAGAAGTGTTCCCGGATAAAATGGATCACGTCATACTTTTGTTGTGGCACCATCCAAACTTGAGGCACCATCTGCCCGAGACCATGAGTCAATGTTCGGTACATGTCGTCGGGCTTGCTGCCGCCGCGAAAGGTCCCTTCCGCGAATCGCAAAGCGGTGGGAAGCGAACCCGGGGCATCCAGGGTACCGTGGCAATTGATGCACAGGCGGTCGTAGATCTGGCGGCCTCGTTCCATCGCATCCGCATCGAGCCGGCGGAGGATTCCCGCGTGATCGACCCTCGCTTCATATTCTGGCAATCTGAGTGCGGTCAGCTTGGAATCGGGCTGCAACTGCTTTGCACGTTCCCTGCCCCCATCGCGAATTTCGATCACGTATTTCGCAAGGTCCAAGAACTGCTGACGACTTGCCAATGCGTTGACGATATCGGCCGGCATCGTCGAAAGTGTGGCTTCACTCGTTTCTTCAATCTCATCGGTCGCGACCTCAACGATTTTTCCCGTTGTTGCATCGCGAACGCGTAGCAAATCGGGAGATTGGAATTCAGGATCTTCTTGGAAGCCGGACACGATCGAGCCATCGAGAAGCAAAACGGAAATCGTCTCAAACCCATTACGGATCTTCGCCGAAGGATTCAAAATCGATTCAACGATTCGCTCGTTCGTCGCATCGGGTTGCTTGGCTAATTGAGTGAGATCCGGAGCTAGCGAGTCGATCTCCGAGGTGGATGGGCGGCTGTCCACTTGATGACAGGTCGCACAGCCAATCGCGGGTTGATGGAATAAGATGGCACCGCGACGTGCATCGCCCTGCTTGATGGCGTTTTCCGCAAGTGACGAGACCGGTTCGGAGAGCAAGCGTTGATGCAGCGATTGGGCCATCGCATTGGATTGCATCAGAAATATCGCAGTGACCAGAGCAAAACGAAGGTGCTCGATGCCAAGGTTTCGAAGCACAAAAACGAAAAAGCGAGATCGACAAATCTGTGACATGCAAGGTTCCCATTTTTCGAACGAACCAACATCCATCGCGATCTGGCTAAATGGATTGGGCCTATCCGCAAGATCTGTGGAGAGTGTATCGCCGCGCGCAGTCGATGCGTCAACGTTCTCTCAAATCATGGTAGAGCGGAAAGAAGCGTTCCGATCGTCGTGGTTTCAAAAGGCAGGAAAGAAACGTCGGCAAGCCCGATTGTAACGGAAAGACTGGGCCGGTTGGGATCGTTGGCTTGACTCGTCCGATGTGGCATCCAACCGCTTCGGTTTCGGGGATGGCTATCGGATCGCCGGCCAACAGTTTTTCGATCGCAGTTGCCAAGTCCTGCTGGACCTCCCGTTCTCGTGAATATCCCACGCCGTATTGATCATCGATCCGACCGCGATAACGAATGACGCGATCATGGTCAAGCAAAAACACTTCGGGCGTCCGCTGCGCGCCAACGGCGTCGGCAACTCGATTACGGTTGTCTTTCAGTAGCGGAAACGTCATGTCGTGGCGGTGTGCATAGGCTGCTAACTCAACAAGACTATCCTGCTTATTCGAATTGATCCCGAGGATCTTCAAACCACGCGATGCAAACCGTTGTTACAACTTGTTCAGACGCGGACCATACAATTGAGCCAGCGGGCATTCCGTGCCGAGGAAGACCATGGCGACCAAATCATGATCGACAAAGTCAGAAAGCGAGACCGATTTTCCATAGCAGTTCGGTAACGTGAAATCGTCGACAACTTGGCCAATTCGGGAAGGCTCAGCCCTTAGATTGGATACCAAGCATCCAGAGCAGACTAGCATCAAAAGAAAACGCATGAACGACCACCCTGTGCAGGATTTTGGATACTTCGATTTGAGAACGTGCTTCATGATTGTGACGCTCCTTTCATCCCATGTCGATCCTTGCCCCCGAGTTGTCGAGTGAAGTCACCCTGATGGGTTGAATCGGACGGCCAATGGAAGGCTCGTCGCGCACACCGGTCTTCTCCACGTCTCCAATCGAGGGAACCACGGTCTGCTGCGAATAAAAAACGGTCGGCGGATGGCTCCGTCGACCGTTCTATTGAAAAAGCGTTAGCTGTTAGCAGCCGGCATTAGTACATGTCATGGTCGCCGCCGGTGCCGCCGCCCTTTTGGGTCGTCGGCTTTTCTGCCACCAACGCGTCGCTGGTTAGAAGCAATGTTGCAACGCTCGCGGCGTTGCCAAGTGCGGTGCGAGTCACCTTGGTAGGATCAATCACACCCGACTTCACCAAGTCTTCATAGGTATCGGTCAAGGCGTTGTAGCCTTCGTTGTTCTTCATGCCCAACACCTTCTCGCAAACCACTCCGCCGTCTTGGCCGGCGTTTTCAGCGATCATGGTGACGGGAGCTCGGCAAGCACGCAGCACGATGTTGTAGCCAACGATTTGGTCCTCGGTCAGCGAATCGGCTGGCTTCACCTTGTTAGCAGCCCGCAACAGCGCTACACCGCCACCGGGCAAAATGCCTTCTTCGACAGCTGCACGTGTTGCATGGAGTGCATCCTCGACGCGAGCCTTCTTTTCTTTCATCTCGCTTTCGGTCGCAGCTCCGACGTTTACCTTCGCAACGCCACCCGCCAGCTTTGCCAATCGCTCTTCGAGCTTTTCACGGTCGTAATCGCTCGTGCAGTTTTCGATTTCACGACGGATTTGGTCGATTCGTGCCTTGATGTCGCCGCTCTTGCCGGCGCCTTCAATGATCGTCGTGTTGTCCTTGTCGATGATGATCTTCTTGGCACGACCCAGTTGCGGCAAATCGACGCTTTCGAGTTTTGTTCCCAAAGCTTCGAAGATCGCCAATCCACCGGTCAGGATCGCGATGTCTTCCATCATTGCCTTGCGGCGGTCGCCGTAACCGGGTGCCTTCACGGCACAGACGGTGAAGGTGCCGCGGAGACGGTTGATGACAAGGGTTGCCAAGGCTTCGCCATCAACGTCTTCTGCGATGATCAACAAAGGCTTGCCCTGCTGAACCACCTTTTCCAACATCGGAACCATGTCCTTGATGTTGCTGATCTTCTTTTCGAAAACAAGGATGTAAGCATCTTCGAGAACGCATTGCATCGTGCCAGGATCGGTCACGAAGTAAGGCGACAAGTAGCCGCGATCGAATTGCATCCCTTCGACCCATTCTTGTTCGGTGTGAAGGCTCTTCCCTTCATCGACGGTAATCACGCCGTCCTTGCCAACTTTGCTCATCGCGTCAGCCAACAATTCACCGATCTCGCGATCATTGTTTGCTGCGATCGAGGCGACGTTGGCCATCGCTTCCTTGTCTTTGACCTTGGTGGCCATCGAGTGAAGCTTTTCGGTGATGTCCTCAACGGCCTTCTCAATCCCAAACTTCATTTGCACGGGATTGACGCCGGCGATGACCCCTTTCAGGCCTTCGTTGAAGATCGCTTCGGCCATGACCGTGGCGGTCGTGGTACCATCGCCAGCGACGTCGCTGGTCTTGCTGGCGACTTCGCGGACCATTCGAGCGCCCATGTTTTCATAGACGTCCTCGAGTTCAATCTCTTTTGCGACGGTGACACCGTCCTTGGTGACGGTGGGGCTACCGAAGCTTTTTTGCAGGATCACATTGCGGCCCTTGGGACCGAGAGTGACCTTGACCGTTCGTGCCAGTTTCGACACGCCGCGACGAATCGCTTCGCGTGCTTCCTGGTCAAAAGCAATCATTTTTGCCATGGGGATCTTTTCCAGTTCGTTGTGTGTGTTGGGATCAGTGAAGGATGTGAGCGCAAGGCGTCACGGTGACTTGAGGACGCTTATTCGATGACGGCAAGCACGTCGTCTTCGCGCATCAACAAGTATTCGACGTCGTCGATTTCAACGGTTTCGCCAGCGTAGGAGCTAAACAGGACCTTCTCGCCCGCCTTCAGTTGACATGCCGCTCGGCTGCCGTCGTCGAGCAGTTTGCCGCTACCGACGGCAACGACGGTTCCGCGTGCAGGTTTTTCTTGAGCCGAGTCAGGCAGCACGATACCGCCAGCGGTGGTCTGTTCGCTCTCTTCACGTTGAACCACAATTCGTTCACCGAGGGGTTGCAAGCGAATCTTTGAGCTTTTCTTGGTGGCAGTCGCCATCTCCGTGACACCTTTCTTCTATGCAGGAAAAAGTTGGTTGTGTTGACATTCAAACCCAACTCATCGCCACACACGGCCGAAACAGCACGAATGCACAAATGGCAGGGAGCTGGTTTGTGAAGGGTATCGACAGCAACCGGCGTGCCGAGAAAGTTTTTTGTGACGCAAGTCAATGCTGAGAAAGCATTTAAGAGAAATCGCCTTGTCGCGATCGGGGCTCAGGATACCAAAATGGCAGAAGCCCCTGCTTGCTCGAGCTGTCCGCTGCGCATCAGCGGGGATCAGCGGATCTCCTCTTCTTCGTATTCTTCATAGTCGTCGGCGTCTTCATAATCCTCCGCTTCCGAATCGTCCTCGCCGTCCGATTCGTAGCCCTGCAACTGCTGCCATTGGCCCATCGTCATCAGCACTTCGCGAGACTTTGAGCCGTTGTAGTCGCCGACAATTCCGTCCTCGGCCATGAAGTCGATCAGGCGTGCTGCCCGGCCGTATCCAATGCCCAGGCACCGCTGTAGCATCGACAGCGAGCCTCGGCCTTCGCGAATGACGACCTCGATGGCGCTCTCGTAAAGCTCATCACGGTTCTTGATCTCGCCCATTTTCGAGCCGTCGGCACCCCCTTCTTCGTCCACCTTCAAGCTCATCAACTCATTGACGAAATTCTGTTCGCCCATACTGCAATGATCCACGACCGCATCGATCTCGTCGTCCGACAAATAGGTGCCTTGGCCGCGGATCAGTGTGCTGGTTCCGGGCCACAAGAACAGCATGTCGCCATTGCCGAGCAGTTTGTCTGCTCCGTTTTCATCGAGCACGACTCGGCTATCGGTCTTGCTGGCGACTTGGAAGCTCAGGCGTGCCGGCAAATTGCTCTTGATCAAGCCCGTGATCACATCCACGGTCGGTTTTTGTGTCGCCAAGATCAAGTGGATTCCGACCGCTCGACTCTTTTGAGCCAATCGGATGATGTGCGTTTCGACTTCCTTGCCTGCGGTCATCATTAAGTCCGCCATTTCATCCGCAACGATCACGATGAAGGGCAGCTTATCGGGAACGCCTTGAGCTTCATCCGCTTCATCGATTTCTAGGCGGCGCAACACCTCCTCGCGGCCTAGATCATTGTAGCTGTTGATGTGTCGTACACCCGCTTTCGCCAAAAGCGAGTAGCGTTCTTCCATCTTGTCGACCGCCCACGCCAAGATCGCCTCGGCTTTTCTCATGTCGGTGATGACGGGATGCATCAAGTGCGGCAGTCGACCATAGCCGCTCAATTCGACCATCTTGGGGTCGATCATCAGCATCCGTACTTCGTCGGGACGGCACATCATCAGGATTGAAGTGATGATCGCATTGAGACAAACCGATTTTCCCGTTCCGGTTCGACCGGCGATCAACAAGTGAGGCATTTTTTCGAGTCCGACGACCATCGGATTTCCGGAAACGTCCTTTCCAAGAAAAACGGGGATCTTGGCTTTCGATTTGCTCATGTCCGATTCCTCGATCACGTCGCGGAGTCGGACCACTTGCCTGACTTCATTGGGAACTTCAATTCCCACCGTGTTTTTGCCCGGAATCGGAGCAACGATGCGAACACTTGGAACGCGCAGCGCAATGGCAAGATCGTCCGCAAGCGCGCTAATCTTGTTTAGCCGAAGCCCAGCTTCGAGTTCGATTTCGTATTGGGCAATGACGGGGCCGAGCGTGATGTTGGAGACTCGCACCTTGCATCCGAAACTGCAAATGGTTTTTTGCAGCAATGCCGCCTTCGTTTCCGCCTCCGCTTCGAGTTCCCCATAATCAAACCCGTCGCTGCTTTCGAGCAGGCTCAGGCCGGGCAATCGATAGTCCAACAGGCTGGTGTCGCTTGAGTCTCGCACGGCGCTGTCGAGTTCATCTCGCAGGTTGACTTTTCGCGGCGTGTTGATCTTAGGCTTGGGGATGTCGTGGCTTTCGTCACCGCGAAGTGACACCGTTTCTTCATCGATTTCGAGACTGCGAATGACCGGCTCTTCAATCTCTTCTTCCTCGTCCCACGCTTCCTCTTCGTCTTGCGCGTCATCGTCGTTGGCGTCGAGGTCCACGTTCGGATCGTCTTTTCCGCTGGCAACCGCCTCGGCGGTGGCTGCCAATCCAGCGGCGGCCGCACCCGCCGCCGTCTCGGAGAGTTGTTGCTGTGGCGATTTGCGTTTCGGACGCTGGATCCGGAATTTCGGCCCCAGGGCTGGGGGTTCTGCTCCAGCCGGTTCGTCGCTGGGTTCCGCGGAATCCGACTCGGAAACATCGCCTTCGATCTTGATGGGTTCTTCGAGGTCGGTGAACGGTTGACGTCTGCGACGTAGGGTGACAGGCATCGCCTGTGCGGCCCGCCGCATCCCCGATCGAGACACCTTGGCGCTGCCGCGCATGATCGCTCTTCCTGCGTACAGCAGCGCGTAGTCGGTTGTCAGTAGCAAGCCGACGGTCAGGATTGTCAGCGACAAGATCCATGCGCCTGCGGGGGCGAAGTGCTCCAGCAGTAATGTCGATCCCATTGCGCCCAAGTACCCGCCGTTGCCAACGACGGGCATGCCGCTGATCTCGGTTTTCAGTAGCCCCGCGGCTGTGGCAGCTCCGAGGACAACGATGGTTCCTCCCAGCGATCTCAGGACCGGTGCGTTAATCCGTCCGCGACCAAGCAGCGCAGTCGCGATTCCGCCAACTGCGGCAACAACCAAGGCGCTGGCCAGCCCGAGCGCGTCGAACAGAGCCGAGGAAATCAAGGCGCCCCAATACCCGCAGGCGTTCGTCACCGTTGAGTTCGTAGGGTAGATCGCACTGTTTGGCGTGTAGAGCGCGCTGATCGGCCAGATGGGCGTCTCGATGGGGTCCGCAGGGCTGCGCGTCACGATCGAAACGACCGCGATCAAGACCATTGCAACCAACACGATCGCGACCACGTCGCGAACGAGGTTCGCCTCGCGAGCGTTTGCGCCAGGGTCGTCAGCAGCGGAACTCGACATGGAATGCGGGATTTGACTTGGAAAACGGATGAAGGGTTATCAACTGCTATCGACCCTGATTGCTGCTGGGATCCACAAACAGCAGGTTCGACCTCCGTAACCGTTACGACCCGATCGACCGGCGCGACAAGATCGCGTTCATCAACGGTGGCGAGGCGCGATCCGCGTACACCAGTGCTTTTCCGCCCAGGCTGCAAATCACTTCGCTGCGACGAGCCTCGATCGACGCGAGCGTTGTTCTCGCGACACGCTCGGGCGGCCAGCTACCGATGCTTTTTGATGTTTGGCCCGAGTCGGTCTCGACCAAGGAATCAAAAAACTCACTTCGCGTTGTGCTCGGGCTGACCAAAGTCACCTGAATCCCGTCGGCGGCCAGTTCGGCACGCAACGAATCGCTCCATCCATGCAGTGCAAACTTGCTGGCGCAATATTCACTCTTGTTGGGTACGGCGCGATGCCCGAGCACGCTGCTGATGTTACAGATCACCGGGGCACGACCTTGTCGAAGCCGTGGAATCAGGATTCGTGTCAATTCCGCTGGAGCAAAAAAGTTGACTTCCATCACTTGGCGCAGTCGCTCGGGGGAGGCATCGGCAAACGGGCCGATCGCTCCGATCCCTGCGTTGTTGACCAGGAGATCGAGCTGTCCCCGGCCGAGGTCGGTGGCGACGCGAGCGACTTGATCGCGGATGGACTTGTCCGTGATGTCCCCCACCACCGCAACAAAGTGACCTCGCAAATCAGATTGTTCCAATTCTCGCAAACGATCACTTCGTCGAGCAACCCCTACAACCCTCGCGCCTCGATCGATCAGCAGTTTGCACAAGCAGCGTCCAATTCCACTGCTAGCTCCCGTCACGACCGCGACTGCATCTTTCGCTTTCCAGCGCATTCCCATCACTCCGGTTTGTTTTCGGAAACTCGACTTTGTGGCATCGCGGTCGGCTTCATCGCGCCCGTCTGATTCGGTGCATCAAGGGGTGGGCATGCGTTTGCCGACGTTCCTGCGCCGTCAAGCCGGCACCGACAAGTTCACACCAGCCTATCAATCGAGTGCGATGCGGTCGACCGCTCGGCGAAGCTTTGCCACTTGACGTCACCGCAATCACGGATATGATTTACGCAGTGCGTACGATTTGCGTACGCGGGGCGACACCCCAGCAGCGTTTGTCGGGGGCTTCCGGTCATGCAAAGAAAAGGAAAAACCAAGTGCCTCATTTGTTAGTGAATCTTGAAGATCGAGCGGATTGCAAGAAGGCAGTCGAATTGTTGACGCGTCGTCTGAGACGCGGCTGTGGGCCCCAAGGCCAGGGCCGTCGTGGCATGGACCTGCAGGGCAGCGACGATGCTCATGAGGGAGGGGCAGGAAAACGGGGCCGTGGAAAGGAAGACGTCGCGAGTCTGCCGTTGCCGCAGAAATTGAAGCGAATCCAGAGTCGTGGGATGTGGAAGCATTTGTTGAAGATTGCTCAATCGGCCGAACAGCCCCTGTCGCTGCCAGAGCTCGACGAATTGCTCGGCTTGTCCAAGAACAAGATGCGTTCGCTCAAAGCGATCATGGCAAAGCTCGAGAATCGGTTTGAGCTCCAGTTTCTGAAGGTCGATCCTGATGCAGGCGAAGATGTTTCAGGCAATCCCCGATACATGATGCCAGCTCGGATTCGTCGCCAGATCCTCCGTTTGGCAAGCGCGTAGAGCAAGCGCGTAGAGCAAAGGGGCCAGCAGCGAAGCGAGCTACCGCTGGCATGACGTTCGTCCGTTTGCGTTGGTTGGCTGGAATCGTTGCGTGATTACCTTGATTTCAGGGATCACTGGGATTTCAGGGATCACGGGTGCCCTGGTTGTGTATCATGGATGGCATCGTCTGCGTTCCCCCTTTTTTTGCCAATCGCGAATCCAAAAAGAATTTGACACGTGACCCTCATCGATGTTCGCGCTGACCTGAAGTACGAGGTCCGTATTGCCACCGTGTTCTTGTTTCAGATCGCGGCAGCACGCACGGATCATCAGCAAGTGATCTGGGAACAGTTGACCATGGAGCCGAACTTGAGCGTGGAAACGTACCAAGTGGGGCTTGAGGGGAACCAATTGCACCGGATTTTGGTGCAGCCGTGTGAGCTTCAAGTTTCCTATCAGGGCAATGTCGAATTGGCCCCAGAGATCCATCGATCAGCCTTTGTGGGCGAATCAAACGCTTCCGAAATGCCTGCGGAGGTCCTGACCTATTTGAACCCGAGCCGATACTGCGAGAGCGATCTGTTGGCGAGGTTTTCGTTTGAGGAATTTGGTCAGATGCCGCGCGGCTTCAGCCGCGTGCAGGCGATTTGTGATTGGGTCTCGGAGCATCTTGACTATACCTCTGGCAGCACGAATTCGTCGACGACCGCTGCAGACGTCTTGTTGCAGCGGACAGGTGTCTGTCGTGACTATGCCCATCTGGCGATCACCCTCTGTCGTGGCGTCGGCATCCCGGCACGGTACGTGGCGGGGTACGCGGTCGGTCTCCAGCCTCCGGACTTCCACGGCTTCATGGAGGCCTTCCTGGGCGGTCAATGGTATCTTTTCGACCCCACCAAAATGGTGCCCGTAAGCGGGCTGGTGCGAATCGGTGTGGGGCGAGATGCTGCCGACGTCTCGTTTGCAACCCTCACGGGCGATGCCCTGTTGATCGAAAAAACCGTGTGGGCCAACGATTCCGACAACGCTGGCCCGCCTGCGTCCGCCGGTGGCGAGCCGCCTGCCGTCTCGCTAGCGTAAAACCATCGACCGGCCGCTTCCCCATCGAGGAGGTAGCTGGGACAATTTCGATTCAATCTCAACTCGTGACGATCGCAAATCCAAACTCGTCAAGCATCACTTCTTAGGAGTCTCTTTTAACGTGCCCAATCTGTCCGACGAAGGAAATCAACTGGTCCAGGACCTCGCCCAACGACATGGCCTTTCTATCGATGCGGTGACTCATATGTTGCTTGCCGTCTACAACGGAAACGGCACCATGGCCCAGTTCAGTCATCCCGAGTTTGGTGGATCGGGCCAATGGATGCGAGGCGGGATGACGATGGTAAGTGATCTTTTCAACAACCAGTTGAAGTGTCGAGTTGATAATCTCTGTAGTGACATTTCCAACGCGCTTGCCACGCATCAACGGGTGCCTTTTAGCGGTTCCTTTCAGTCGCAAAATCAAGGTGGATCTTCGGCGCAATCGCAGGCGGCCGGAACCATCGGATCGGCCAACAGCCTGTTCGTTGCTGACGCGTCGTCGAATTGGTGGCCAAGCGAATTTGGCCCCCCTGCGGCGATCGGGTCACAGAACAACGTCCGCTATGCCTACTTCCCAGCAAGTCGGCGATTGGCGGTCACGACCGGTGGCGACGTTTGGGTTTATGACACCTTGAATCACAACATTGGCGGTTTCTCGCAGCAACAGGGTGTGGGGGGATCGATTAACTTCACCAGCCAGTTTGGAACCGTCGACCTCTCCACGCTGCCGGTGATCTCGCCCGCCGGTGTTCCGCAACCGTCCAAGGTTGCATCGGTGGATAACGCAGTCTCGGAATCATCGTGTGAAGTCAACCCGTCGCCGGTTGGGCCTCCCGCGAGTCCCAGCGGTCAGGAGGACATCCTTGCAACCTTGGATCGGCTGGGCGGCTTGAAAGAGAAGGGCTACATCACCGAAGAGGAGTTCGCGACCAAGAAGGCCGAACTGTTGTCGCGGCTGTAGCATTGGTCCCAGTTCCTGCCTGGGTTGAACACGATTTGTCCTGGCAAACCTGTTGTCCCGTCAATCGTGGCCGCTTGCATGAATGAATCATTCGATTCGATCCGCAACTCGTTTCAGCCATTTTCCATGATTTGGCCAGAGTTTTTGCGGATGTACTCGTCGGCCTCCTCGATCGCTTCAAAGGTGATTGCGTCTGTATTGATCGTCGACCATTTGTCCCCAGTCCAGACTTGGTAAACCCCGTCGTGCGATCTTTTGGGGGCACTCTTGCTTGGAGAATCGCCCAAGGTGCGATCCGACGTGATCACGTAGAATTTGCCCTGTTCGCGTGCCATAACACCCATCCACTCATCCTTCTCTCAAAACGAGGTTTCGTCAAATCGAAGCGAAATCGGGAAAACCAGCGTTCGATTCCGCATCCCTTCAAGCATACCCTCGAATTTGCACGCCTGGTCAAAATACTGAAAGGAACACCAAGCCATCGCAAAGCCGTGTTCGTGAACCATCCGGGCTGGATCTTGCTTCGCCGGTGGTAGTCCGGGTTATTCATCGTCCAAACCTATTCCCCGTAATCCTTTGTATGCAATCAGCTTACACCGACTGAGTAAAAAACAGACTGCGCACGTTGGAGTTGTAGGCTTTAGCCGATTCAGGCTAGGGTCCAGCACGCAATCGGCTAAAGCCTACCACTCCAACGAATCATTCGGGCTGGACTGCTACCAACGATCAATTCCATCTACGTCCAGGACGTTGGTAGACGCCGACGGTCACAAGCATCTCCTCAGCGATCCGTCCGTGACTTTGCCTTTCCAAGATCCGTCGTATTTTCCACGCAAACAAGCTTCGTAACGTGATTGCAGGTTGAGTTGCGACAAAACCGCATCGCTTGGCTTGGAGCTGACATCCAAACCGGTCGCTATCCGAATACACGCCGAAAATTGGCTTTGATGTTCTTGCCACCAAGTTTGTGCTTTGGTGCAATCCGGCAAGAACCCTTCGTCGAGAAACTCCTGCTCGAACTCATCCGGTTCGATTCCATCCTGCGGCGGGAGCGTGACTCGGACGTCGGATTCAATTTCGACGCCGGTGATTTTTGTAAATGCGGCAGCGGCGGCAATCGCACTTCGCATCTCTTTGCCTGCCATTCCCTTCAGCAAGGTTGGGATGACCAGGGGATGACCGTAAGCGGCGAGTATTTCAAAACGTTTCGCACCCAAGGTCTCAAGTCCGCCAAGCGTCAACACGGTCGCCTGATCCGAGGGGCGGGCAAGCACGGCGAGCATGTAGAGCAAATCGAAGTTATCAAGCGATGGCTTTGCCGCCTCCTTTCGCAAGCAATCAAGCAACCAAGGTTGCCGAGTCCAGGCGGCAGCGTATAGGGCTTCGCGACGAACCATCTTATCTTCATCGTAGAGTCCCTTTCGAAATGGGCACTCCAAGTCGGATGGCGACTCGCCGCCGCCGACGGCTGACAGCCCAACGTTGACGGTGAACTCCGTACTTCCGGCAGCGATTCGGTCGCCTGATGAAAGCCGCTGCATCGTCACGTGGTTGCCGTTGAGATACGTCCCGGCACTGCTGTTCAAGTCGAGAACTTGCCAGCCGCTCCGTGAGTTCTTGAGCATAAAATGCTTGGCGGAGATTTGAGGATCACGAACAACCACATCCGCCTGTTCCGTCCGGCCTACCGTCACCGTTTGCCCCGAACGCAGCATGATTTTGCGTCCTGCATCCATTCCTGTGGCAATTTCCAACACGGCACCGGCGCTATCGCTCGCAACAAGCCGTCCGGGACTGCGCTGCGTCGATCGAATGTCCTTCCGAGCCTCACCCGGACGAGGCTTGCTTATGGGTACAGAGCTCTGTTCTGGAACACGATCGGGAAGCGTCGATGGCGAAATCGCCGGAGCAATTTTTTGGGGGACCGTCACCGAGGCTTTTTGCTCGATCGAAACTTTGAATGAAGTCGCCCCGGCGACGATTGCGTCATCGTTTTTTAGTGTGGATTCTGAGATCAGAACTCCGTTTAGAAACGTTCCATTGGTACTAGCTAGGTCACGAAGACGACACGCTTGATGATCACATTCGAGTTGGAAATGAACCGACGACATTCGTGTGTCCCCTGCAACGACAAACTCCGCAGCCTCGGTGCGTCCAACTTGCAAACACCCTGGAACCAGCACGGATGTCCGCCGACCCGAATGGGGGCCATCAACGATAAACAATACGACTCGCAATCTATTTCCCCGTGTCTCGTGATCGATGCATCCGTGCTGACAGAATGATCCTTCACGCAGTGCGACGTTGAAGCATAAGGTTAGTCACCTAGCCAAGCAAGTATTTGCATGGAGCGTCGCCGCACGGCCGGATCGTCAGCGTTTTGGAACTCGTCAAGGCGCGACTCGGCTGCCTCCGTCTCGCCAGCACAACTAAGCACGACCGCAATCATCGAGGCGACGGCCAAATTGCTCGTTGGGATGGCGGCTTTCAACTCAGTCATCAGCGAGGGAATGGGCAAAAAACAAAGTGCATCGGAGACGCCATCCAATGCGGGTAACGGTATGTCCGGCAGACTCCTGATGATCTCTTTACCGGCTCCGATTCGAAGCAAACAAGCCGATGCGGCAAAAACCACTTCCGAATCTTCTTCTGTCAGTAGTGGCCTGGCCAATTCAATACCGTTCGCTCCACCGACATTCAATCCGTTGAGGTGGGCTTCAATTCGCCCGTCGATCTCGGAAAGATCGCCGATGCGATGATTTGGAGATTGGATCATCGACTGTCGTCGCGTCCACAAGAAACCGATCTCTTCGAGATGTTCGACCAGCACGTCGAGCATGATCGGAGCAAGTTGTTTTGGCACGGTATCACAGTCACGTTGAGGGCGAATTGAAACTGCACTTAGTTGATGGCGACGTTGCCACCCTTAATTCGTTGAGTACGTTTCGCTTTCGACAAAACATCAATCCCGCGAATCATCAGTTTTCCGTCCTTGCGCATTTCGATCGACGCGTCACCACATCGTAGTGACAGTTGTTCGTCTGCTTCGATCACGACGTGGTCCGGTTGCCGAGGTCCGACGACGCGACTCGGTTGATATCGGCCGACCCGCCCCAAAATACATCCCCGAGTATTCGGGTCAAGCGGCGCATGAACAAGAACGCGATCTCCCACATCCAACTGCATCTGAATGCCTCCGGCTGGAATCAGCACGTCACATGCAATCGGGGCCGCATTCGACGGTGTCTCGATCTGAACCATCACATCGCCATCGCCCGAAAAGCCCAACACCGAGCCGCAACCGATCGGTGAAGCCGCAACAGGCACGGCCGAAGCGGGTTCGGCAGCTTGAGAAGACGCATGCACAATCGCTTGATGGAGCAGGTCATCCGTCATCTCCGTTTGATCGGCATCTCGCCCCAATGGTTTGCTTTCTCTTTCGTTATTGTGTCTTGAAGCCATTGTTTTCTATCCAATCCAATCGGCGGGTTCGACGAATTGCAGGCCAAATCCGCCAGCTTGCTGCAAGGACTCTTTGACCGATCGTGCAATCACAATGCCGGTAACGCATTCTGCCAAACGAAACAGCTTCGCACCGAACGTTTTCTGCGGATCAATCGCGAGCGAATCGAAGTCCATGTCATAGAGGCCGTTGCCGGACGGATCGCGATAATTTGACTCACTCAAATCAGCCGCTTTGATGAGTCCAAGGATATTCGTGGCCAAATAGTCGCGTTCGACTTGTTTGTTTTCGGGATGGACAATCTCCGTTGGAAACAATTGTAGGTTCGTAACACCACATTGCTGCAGTGTCGTCACGAGGTCGCGATGCATGAGCGGGATATTGTCCGCATACATTTTTTTGGGCGGTCCTTCGGTTTCTCTATCCCACTGCAATCGAATCGGCTCGCTCAAGTCAACGGAAAGGGGCGTTCCGAGCAACCACGAATCAATCCCATCAATTTCTGGGTACGATTCAATGTCGATGTAATCGGCGTTTGCCGGCGAATAGCAAGTCAGCATGAAGTACGGCGGCTGATTGGACTGTTGACGATCTGTCATGATCGGCCTGCCATCGCCTTGCGAAAGGCGATCTCATTGACGCAGTAGAGTTCTGCATGGGGCGAAGTAAATAAGGGAGGCCTCCAACCGCTGGGGTCGCCCACCAGATAAGTGACGAGTCGTTGGGAGACTCCGTTGAGTCGACGCACCAGCATGTAGGGGGCTGGGGACTTGTCACCATCGGACTCATTGCATTTCTGGCAATTCTCCGATGCTTTGGCAATCGCCGCCGCCACCTTATTGAGGCATCCGGTAACGAAACTGCTGTAGTTGGGATGTCCGTCATGAAATTGGCGCTTCGTTTGCTCCATCACGGCACTCGTGTAGAGTGTCACAAAACTCGCCACTTGGCCGCCTCCCTCTTTGGAAACGGAGCCATAGCTAACTTTTTTGCTTTCGCCAGGTAGCTTGCGACTACCTTTGCTGCCCATTTCACTGGACAACCCGTGATGTGTCGGCAACCACAACCCATTTTCGGAACCGTTGACATCATAACCGATATCACTTTCGATTTTGCTTCCGCTTGCCGAAGCAGAAACATATTTCATGACGCTGCTTTTCGTGAAGGAAGCTTTCGTCGGAATCAAATGGTGGGCGGCAACCGAGAACGGCAAGTTGATGGTCTCGCCGCCGTCCAAACGAACATCCACTCCGTTGCGATCGTCGCATTCTTTGACTTTGATTTGTTCTAAAGCGGCTTCCTTGTTGGTCGCTTCGCTGTAATCATCGCCGTCTTGTTTCCAAAGTCTCGTGCTTGTCCCCGACTCCATACGACTCCCCAGGGTGGTTGCATTCTTTGAAAGCTTGTTGCTGACCTTTCCCTTTTTGTCGTGCGAAAAGGTGCATTCAATTTCATCGTCGCCGATCATGCCGAAGGCGACGGTTTCACCCAGTTGTGTCATGATTTATCCGCAAATGTTTTTCTTGTTGTGCCATAAAACGTCACTCATGCGACATAGATTTTTCCCTTCGACCATCACATTGAACGAATAGGTCAGAAACTCACAGGGGCCTTTCACGGTATTGCTAATGACGCCGCCGACCGAACCCGGTTCATCCAATGAACTGAGTACGTATTTCTTTCCTTTGACCATGATCGTCTTGCCATCGGCTTTTACGGTCGTCGTCCCCATTGCGTCCGAGGCCTTCCCGAGGTTGGGATAAGGAATGGGAACGGGACCGCCCGGCGTGGGTGTCTTGCAAACATCCGGAAAGACCAAGCTCATTCCTCCGCTCCCTTTGTGAACAAAACCGGTCGTGTTGTGGACGGTGGTCGGCATGATCGTTCTCGTGATGCAATCGAGGAAAAGGAAAAGAAAATCCTACGGAAGTGATTGTATCACAACCGAAGCGCGGGAACCAAAATCGGATGAGCCATAAACAAGTGTGGGAGTGCTGCATTTGCCTGAGCCGATCGCCAGCGCCGCCAAGGCAACCATGACCGCACCGTGGGCCGCGCCAAGATCCCCAAAGCACTCGGCAGGATGTTCCATTAAATGGTCTTGTGCAAAGGAGTCTTGGTTGCGAATGATGGATACTCCTAATTCTCTTGCCCAATAGCGTTCACCATTGAAACTTGAGTAGACGCACCCGATTGGCGGTCTGTCCTTCGCGCTTTCAAGGGTCGCGGTGATGGTTTGGGCAAGCCCATCGCCAAGGTACGGATCATCGCTGCCAAAGTGTCCCGGCTCAAAACCTTGAGCTCCGCCACCGAACACCGCCAGCGGTTCATATCCAAGTTGTTGACAGGTCGAATGATGGGTCAGCAACACGAAACCAGCACCTTCGCCGGGTGTGAGTCCATCGGGCTGTCGATCGCTGCGAACTCGATTCTGCTTGCACAATTCGAACAGCCTTTCGATCCCTAGTTGACTATCGACACCGCCGGCGATTGCAAACGTTGCCTTGCCATTGGCAACGGCGGAAGCAGCTGCGATGCAAGCTGCGATGCCGGCGGAACGCCCCTCGGCGATTGTCTGGCCGGTTGCAATCGCGATGCCCAGGGGACGAGCCGAAGGGGAGGGTTCGGCATCGTGCAGTTGCCGACCTAAGCCCTCGAGTAGCATGGCGGAATCCACGTCGCCGGCCAGTTGTGGTTCGGGAAGGGCAAGGAAAAACGCGGCAGGATCGGGGGCAAGCGAGGAAGCCGCCGCTCTTTTTTCTTGAAGTCGCTCGGCGAGGGAACGGAGCGGGCGATCAGCCAAACGTATTAAACGCGAAGGCATCGTGGCGAAGGATTGCAGAACAGGATCCTCTCGAAGATCCGGCAAACCTTCCTCCGGGACACTCGCCACGGTGATCGCTTTTCCACTCGGATCGAGCACGCCACTTTCTTGCAGTCTCGCGATCCTCGCCGCTGCGGATGCTGCTGTTTCCGCACCCGTGAAGCCAATCGGCGAAATCACTTCCACATCCGCGATCACAATTCGGTCACTCATCCGTGTACCCCAATCGGATCGCGATGTTTATCGGGTGCAACGGAATGAACCGATTGCCGCAAACCAAATTGGCGTGACACAATGTCAACTCGTGCCAGGTCGGTCAAGTGTTTGTCGACAACCATCAAGCCTCGGTAGATCATGGAAAACTGTTGCTGATCGGGATACAGCGTCAAGGTGTCCAGATTGATTGAGATCGGAGACTCCTCGCCTCGGAACAGGGAGATGGTTTCGAGGTCGATTCGAGGTAAATCAAAGGCCCATGACTGGTTCGGTGTTACGCCGGCAAGCCGCACCGACTCGCCACCGACGGCGTAGGTTTCCGGAATCAATTCGGGCACGGCGCACTGGAAGAAACGCTCGTCGAAATCGGTTGGCAAGTAGGGCGCACGACTTTTTAAGTAGGCCTCGTCATAGGTTCCGCAATAGCCAAGTCGAGGTTGCCAACTTGGCGAAATCGGCCCGAAACCGACGGTCTTTCCCGAAGTTCCTGGTCTGCGTAGTCGATGATTCGGATTCTCGAAGTTTGGCATCGCAGAGCCTGGCTCTTCGCTCAGTCCAACTCCGACTGGATTGCTCGGCACCGACGGCCACGGCTTATCCCTGTCTTGACGTCGCAAAACTCCACCATAACAACGCTCATAAACCAAAGGAATTCGATCAAAGTCCTGAGGCGGACCGACTCGGCGACGATCCCAAACGCGATCACCGATGACATCAATCGACTGCTCAATCGAGCCGACTTGAATTGCGATCCGAGATTCTCGTGCACGTCCGCCGGGCGCATACGCATGACCATGGATGAGTACGTCGGTGGAGGGTTTGCAGAGCGTGACTTCGCCCGCCGCTTTGATGCTCGTTTGCGTTGGATCGCCATCGTATTGGTCGCCAACAACCAGCTCGGGTTGCTCGTCCGCCAAGCGAACCGCGTGACCGACGACATTGAATACTGCTTTGACCGCTACATAAACGCTTTCGACGCCCGCCGGATTGGCAAACACGGCAAGTTGTGGTTGAAAAGGGGTATGGTTTTTGATCTGTAGCATGGAATTCGTATCGATGTTCAAATGGCGCGCGTTAGTTCTGTGCGATCTTGCTTCCCTTTAGCGTCATGTTTCCAGCGGACTTGATGTTTATTTTTCCTGATCCCTGCAAGGTGATGTCCTTACCCTTCAACATGATTGTCCCATTCTTCTTCATGATCAGACTTGATTTACCAACCCGAATTTCAAGTTCATTCGCGACGTCAAGCAACATCGTTTTCCCAACCGTGACATTATTCTCATCTTGAACGGTCACCTCTCGATTGGCACCAATTTGGATTGTTTGGTTCTTTGCGATGGTCAGCTCTTGATTGTCCCCAACCGTGATCGTCTGGTTTTCGGCCACTTCGAGGCTTTGGTCCTTGCCGACGCCAAGTGACTCATCCTTTGCGACCGAGACCGTTCGATTGTTGCCAATGGTAACGTTCTCGTTACTTCCCACCTCTTCGGTTCGGTTTTTGCCGACCGCAATCCGCTCGTGGCGTCCGACCTTCTCCGTTCGGTCTCGCTTGATCGTCGAATCCTCATCGCGATCGATCGTTTTGCTACGGTCTCGTCCAACCCAATGCGTTTCATCGTTTTCGACTTCGATGTCTTGGTTCTTTTCGGCGTGCAGCCAAACTTGCTCTTCCCCTTTTTTGTCCTCGAACCGCAGCGCGTTGGCATTGTCCTTGCCCCCGTCTTGGCTGCTGCGCGACAGATAACCGCTTTGGGTTTTGTTTGCCGGCAATTCCCAGGGGGGCATGTTGTCGGCATGATAGACACGACCGGTGATCAGCGGGCGGTCAGGGTCGCCTTCTAAGAAACTGACGACCACCTCTTCGCCCATCCGCGGAATGTCGATGCCGCCGAACGACGCACCCGCATGGACCTGCGAGACTCGGATCCAGCAACTGCTCTTGTCGTCCTTTTCTCCGTAGCGATCCCAGTGGAATTGACATTTCACTCGGCCGAACTCGTCGGGGTAAATCTCTTCGCCGGACGGACCCGTCACCACCGCGGTTTGGATTCCGCTGATGATCGGTTTCGGCGTCGAACGAGCGGGGCGATAAACTCGCGATGAAGGAATGCAGGCAAAACCATTTCGATAATCAAAGCCCTTGTCACCGCGACCGGTTTCATAGCCCATCGGCTCGCTGCCGGCGTGATGGATCGAAGTGATCATCACTTCTTGGCCTTGCTCAGACGAGTCGCGATGTTGGCCGACCGCGAAGGTACCGCCCACTTGAAAGGTGCGACATTGGCTACTGCCGTTGACGATCTCGTGACGCGTCTCTTCGGCTTCCATTCGTAGCTTGGTTTCACCGCCTCCGACGCCTTTATCAGGATATTCGCCGGGGTAATCGTAGAGTTCGAAGTCGGTGATCTTCGGCAAGTCGACGATCGTACCGGTGTCGGTAGCCAGATCGTTGCTGGGTGTCGTGAAGTTGTAGTCGCGTTGCGCGTATTTTCCAGAATGAAATTGGTACTGACGCTGCCAACTGGTTAGGTGGTCCGTGATCGCCATCGCGCTGGTCTCGCGAGGAAAGTCGACCTTCGACTCAGGCAATGCGTAGTAGCCGTTCTTATGGTCGGTGATCACCATCTGGTGCGCGCCTTCGGAGTGCTTAAAGTAATAGCACATCCCTTCTTGTTCCATCAAACGCGAGAGGAAATTAAAGTCGGTCTCGCGGTACTGAACACAATACTCCCAGTCCTTGTGGTCGAGTTGGAAATTGGTGTTGAAGTCGGCGAACGAAAATTCGCCCAAGACCTCGTCGATGATGGCCGGCAAGTTCATCTCTTGAAAAATCTTGCAGTCGCTGGTTTGTGTCAGAAACCATAACCAGGGAACGACTTCGACACGGTAGTTTCGTCTCTTTTGGTCGTCGACGTCACCGCGAGCCAATCCGCTGACGAAGCCATGCCAATGCCGACGCGAGTTGTCACCGCGCTCGGCACTCCATCCAATCGGTGTGCCGACGATGTCTTGTGGTTTAATGCCGGGATCATCGCTAATCAATTCCAACTCGTAGCGGAACAGCCGACTCATCTCTTCACTGCCTGAAAACTCGGTCAGTAGCAATACGTCCTCGCCCAAAACGGTATCGAGATGCAATCGGCGGTTCGCTTGTTTCATCGCCATGGGCGTGACTCAGTTAAATGGGGAAAGAACTAATCACAGCATAGCGCCCGTGCTAGCTCCGTTCTCGTGGTTTTTTCAAAAAGGTTGCGTGTTGATTGAAAAGAAAACAGGAAGTTTTTTTCGAGTTTGGTTTCGCATGCTTTAGAACGCCAGCAAAAGCTATTGCACATTTGACAAAATGGGCCGCTCCGCAAAGCTGAAAAGGTGCCACGGAGCGAATCTTAATCGGTATCAACGTCCCGTGGGTTTCGTCTTTGACACGCCCGTCTCTGCCAGCTTCAACATCTCGCTTGCGGCCAGCAGGAAGGTGCCGGTTCCGCTGGCCTCGGAAATGGGGTGCTGATCGGGGTCGTCCAAGTTCACTCGCTTGGAAATTTCCTCGATCGCCTCACGCGAGGAAAAGTCAACTCGTTCAACGGAGTCAGGATCGCCCCACAGATCCGTACCTTTCCGCTGACCGGTGTGAGCGTCAGACGCAACGTGGACGGGTTGATTAGTTTTACTGGATACGACAACGTGAGAGCTTTGTTCGATCCACCTGCGGCATCAACGACGTCGATTCGATCCAGAGCGAGCAAGCCCTGTGGTTGAGAATCTGCTCCGTGCGACACGGTCTGCCAAGTCTCGCCATCGTCAGAACATAGAATGTCGAAATCGTACAGCCGCGATGCTCCGTCGTACCAGTCAATCTCTAAGCGATCGAAAGAACGTTTCGGGTCGAGCGTCAACTGGATCCAATGATCGGATCCCTCGACAGCCCATCGAGTATCGTTTTTGCCATCAACGGTGTTTTCCGGTGCATAATGGGGATTTTGGCCGCTTGCCGTGACGGGGCCGCTTCGATCCAGAGCTTCGCACCGTATTTCGTGAATCGAATTCCACTGGCTCTTGTCGCTGCCGCGGCACTGCAAACGGAGGTGTTTTGCACGAGTCGGTGCAAGTTGATAGCGGCTGGACGCCCCTTGCTGGGCGACCTCGACTCGTAGATCAACGACATGATCGCCCACCCCTGCTGCTTCGTCTGGCTCGATGGTCATCAGCATGAGAAGGTATTCGCCCGCGGCGAGCTTCTCCGACGTCAATCCACTGCGACCTCCCCTGGGTAGGATCGGCTGCAGAGTCAGCTCGATTGGCTTATCCGACTCGATTCCTGTGCGGCAGATCGCTTCGGTGATCGCGTCTGCTTTCGCAGTGTCACGTTGTGTGCGGACCGCATCGATGGCGAACGTTTTGGCATCGGTTTCCTCGGATCCCAGACATTGCCACATGTCCCCTTGGTCGTCGAAGTGGAACGTGAAGACGCCTCGGCTCTGGGCGAGCAGGTCGTGCGAGGTGGGGGCGAAATTGTAACGGACTGGCTCGGTAGCAAGCATTTGCCGAAAACGTACATAGTGCGGCAGCCACCGCGTATTCATTGAGACGATCAGCCCCTTTTCGCCTCGCGTTAGCCCGCCATGCTGAGAGAAGTTGGCGAATCGCTCAATCACTTCCTCGGGTTGGCAAGTCGCCATGGTGGTTCGAGCCGCGTCGATCTGGCCGGCGAGATGCTGGTTCTTGGCAAGATGGAATGCGTTTTCCGTCCGGTAAATATCGAGAATGAATTTCTCCAAACCCGTGAAGTAGTCGACCCATGCATTGCCAGTCGCGTCGAGCTCGGACCGATCGATCGCGTTGAGCAACTTGAGTCTCCGCCGCTGGGCGGCTTCGGTGCCCGGCAGGTCTTTCAGTTCGTGGTCGATGAAGAAGTCGCTCGTCTCACGTCCGATCTTTGGCATGGTCGTCACCCAGTCCTGAAGATACGCGGCAAACGGTTCCGTTTGTTCATCGCCAACGAACTGCTGGGCCATCTGGCGACATGTCCTTTCCAGCGATTCATTCTCGCTTGACCGCCACACCTGATTGATCAGGCTTTGGAAGTAAAGGTCCAGTGGCTTGGTCGTCCAATGGATGATCCCAAAGCCCGCTGTCTGACACTTCATCTCTGTCAGACAGTCGTGGAAGTTGGGGATTGGCGTGTAGGGTCGGCCGACGTAGTTGCCATCGTCGTGATGCGCCCAAGCAATCGGAATGACAGGCCGTGTCGCAGCGACTTTCGCCACCGCCAAACGCCGCTCGTGGGTGTCGAACACGGACGCATCTTTCAAGACCATCCAATCCAACGGAATCAAGGCCACATCACTGGGCATGAACCGATGGGCAGCCGGCAGGAAGTCGAAGTCCCAGGAACCGAATGCGATCTTTACGTCATCGTGACCCAATTCCGTCACCGCTCGCTGGAAGGCTATAACGATCTTGGCCTGTGCGAACAGATGATGCGAGTGATAAAAGTCCATGGCGTCTGGCGTCTTAGCAACCTCTGCCGCGAATTCTTCCTGCCAAGCCTTGGGCATGCTCTCGAGCGCGAACTCCATCCACGGCGTTGAGCTTTTGCGATGCCACACCACGAGGCTGTCGATCTGTGGATAGGCGTCGAGCAACTGCTGCACCTGGGCTCGATAGAACCCATAGCCTTCGGGCGTCTCTGGGTTCACCAACCACATTTTGCCTGAGGCTTGGCCCATCCAGGCGGCTTCTTTCACACCGATCTCAAACCGTGCATGTTTCGGCAAATGCTCGATCATTGCTTGAGGGTTAGCCGACGTGGTGTCGACATCGACTGCAAAAAAGAGGTCCACGGCACGGGCTTCGGCGGTTGCAAAGGCCTCGGCCATCAATGCTTGCGCGGCTTGGGTACGCTGCAGATTCGTTCCATTCACGGCGGCGTCGCATCCGAACACTGCCGTGTCGAAGACTTCCCCGCCATCGAGTCGGCGGACATCATTGACATGGTTCGTCGACCAATCGCGTCCAACTTGCGTGGAGCTGAGGTAGCCCACCGGTTTCTGCACGCCTTCAAACTTGAACCCTGCCATGGGGTTGTTTCCATAGGCATGGACCATCACCGTGTTGTAACCCATCTTCTGCGATTGGGTGATCCACTGCTGCCACTGCTCGACGTCCCATGTCGAGCAGCCACTCAGAAAGTTGTGCCAGTTGAAGACCACGCGTGTGGGTACCAGTGGCCGGTCACTGAGATTCCAATTGGAGAGCGGGAATGGCTTCGTCGTCGGTTCGGGCAGTGTGTCACCATTGAGTAGGTAGCCCACTCCGAGATCTCGAAGCAGTCCATAGGCACCGTACAGGACCCCCGCCGGATCGGTGCCGCAGAGGATACCGGTTGGTCGTCCGTCGACCGTTGCGTGCGTGACCAGATAGCCTTCGGGGGCCTCCGGCGTTCGACTCCCCAGAAGCTCGTTCAAGCGGGGCATCGAAAGTGGCGTTCCCACCAGGATGTCGGCTGCTCCATCGGTCTGCACCTCAAACCCCGTGCCGGGGTAGAGTTGTTTCAAGTAGCCCGCCAGTTCGGTAGCCGCCAAACGCTCAATGTCTGTGGCGGCCGGTGCGACCTGGATCACGCAGTGGGGTCCTTCGCTCGACGTCGGGCGTTCTTCAGATCGAGCGGTGGCGTTCTCGGCGGCATAACCCGTGACGGTGGACATGAAGATTACTACGGCAAAGAGCAAGAACTGGCGCCGTGGCCGTGAGAACCGCTCGCCCGGTCCAAGGCAATCGGTCGCTTCATGCCGAGGGCCCGGTTGTGTGTGCAATTGCATCGTTCTTTCTCGTGAATGGATGGTTCCGATTGTTGATCTGAAGGAGGCGAAGCCGCAAAGTCACTTCCAAGGCGGCGATAACCCTTGTCGAACTCCATGAAATATCTCGCAGCGTTTGTCCCGCTACGACGGTTTGAGCCCTCAATGATGCTATTTCAATCCAGCGTGAGTATAGAAGATTTTGACTGCTTCGATTGAAATCGCCTTGGATTGCCGGAAAACGGAGCCGACGGCGTGAAAAGCTTCGCATCGACTGCTCTTTGATGGAGTACTCCGGATCTGGCACAGTGGAACACGTGACTAGTCAATCTGGATGATTCGCAATTCGCCAAGATCGTTGCCTGCGGCAAGTCGCTTGCCATCGGGTGAGAAAGCAACTGCGGTGACGGGCATGGGTTGCTGGCATCTCCCACCTTCACTCGTCGGTCTCAACCTCCAAATCGAGACCGCGAAGTACCTTTGCTCCCGATCAAAGTCGAAAGAGGCCGAATAGCAGTGTCAAAACGACAGACTTCCATTCGAAACGTGATGCTCTTGACTGCATTGGTCGTATTGTGGCTGACAGTCTACCGATTTAACTCCTAACTCCTCGTTCGCTCCGAGCCACTTTAGACTGCAAGAGAGATCGTCGGTGCTGCCAGAAGCGCGTCGTCGACATCCAATTGGCGGAGCTGCAGTTACACCGATGCTTTCACGGTATCCAGACTCGGGAAGCCGCCAGGTCGATGAAGCCGGAGCACTTTCGGTGAGGGCCATTTCGGCGTGTCGGTGCCCGGATTGTGAAGACACCGACGCGAGTTTCACCCCGACCGAACTCCGTTCGGCCGATGCAACCGACTTCACGAAGAAATCGCCGTTCCTGGATTCGGTGAACTGCACCTCCGCGCCGAACGGTGAAGGAGACGACCTATTGTGAGTAGCTGGTTTCCCGGTGATCAAAGCAGGTTCAAATCCCGTTGCCTCGACTTTGAAATCCAAAACAGCTCGCCACATTGATTTGTGGTGAGCTGTTTGTTTTAACCCACAACGGTTTACGATCGTTTTCGACCTTCGTTCTACGAGTTCAAAGGGCTTCGCGATTTTGGTCGCTGCACGCAGCCCATTGCTGAAACTCGATTGGCGGCAGGACGTTGCAGAGTTCAAATCCAGTCACCACTTTCGACAAGATACTGGTCGCTGGAGCGACCATTGGACCGCACCGGGCGATCCGCTGAAACTGGCTCGCCATTACCAGTCGCTGCTTGTTCACACCGCTGATGGCCGTGCCTGCCTCGCCTCCGCTCGCGGGAGAAAGCGGACGAAGGCCATGTTCTGCACGATCCGATTGCATTCAACCGGGCAATTTTTGAACATCTTGGAGTATCCTTCTGATATGGACGAAAACCACGAAACTCCCTTCGAACACGAGGCTTTCCTCAGGCTGTTTACCCGATATGAGGGGAATCTGCGCGCATTCGTGGCCTCTCTGCTGCCGGCTTGGGAAGGCGTGGATGAGGTGATGCAGGAATCGAGCATTGTCCTCTGGCGGAAGTTTGCGCAGTTTGACCAGAGTGCTGAGGCCGGATTCCTTGATTGGGCGTTCATGATTGCCCGCTATGAAGTTCTGAAGTATCGACGACGGCAAGCGACGGATCGACTGCGGTTCAGCGAAGACGTTTTTGATTTGCTGGTCAACACGGCGGAAAGTGTCACCGTCACTCAGGATCAGCGGCTGCGGCTGCTCCGAGAGTGTGTGGCGAATCTTGAACCGGCACAGTTGCAGCTTGTGAAGGCCGTCTATGAGGACGGGGCTGCAATCAAAGACGTTGCGGAACAGATCGGAAGATCTCCGACCGGCCTGTACAAGGCGCTGGCCCGCATTCGGAACCGGCTTGCCAATTGCGTTCAGGCGAAGCTTGGCGTCACCGCTGCGGAGGGTCTGATATGAGCGCCGAGCAACGTGATCTTGAGCTTGTGAACGACTACTGCTCGGGGAGCCTGACCGACGCGGACTTCCTTGAACTGGAAGGCCGGCTACGTGAGAGCAGTCAAATACGCCAGCTCCTGGTCGAGTATCGCTCCCTCGAGACGGCTCTTCCCTCGGCGCTTCCTGCGGGCACGATTCAACCGGCCGAGTCCAGCGTGAGTGTCAAGGACGGCGTCATTCGACGGCTGCGGATTGAAGTTGTGGCACTGGCCGCGGCGATTGTGATGCTCTCTACCGGAGTCTTCTTCCTGTGGCCGGAGAGGTCGGTTCTGAATTCAGGCGATTCCGACCGGATCGCTGTTGTGACACAATCCGTGGGCGCGTACCGCGAAACGGGGATTGCCCTTGAGCCGGGTGAAAGTATCGAGGCTGGCCACCTGACTCTCCAGCGTGGCGTTGTTCGGCTGGACTTTGCCAGTGGAGCGACGATCGCGGTTGAAGGTCCAGCAAAGATCGAAGTCGTCGATGAAATGCGGGTCGTTCTGCTGCGTGGAGTTGTCACGGCGACAATCCCGGAATCTGCGGTTGGCTTTGCGGTGGCTACGGACACGGCGCATATTGTCGATCTTGGAACGGCTTTTGGAGTTTCGGTGGGAGACGATGGAACAACCAATGTGTGCGTGTTTGACGGCGAAGTCTCGGTAACTAGAAAAGGCGCGACGGCAAGCCAGCCGGCACTCGTCCGCGAAGGGCAGGCGGTCCGTGCGTCGAAGCAATCGCCAACAGTTGATTCGACGGACTACGAGGTCGCGCCTTTTGAAGGCGCATGGCCCGTCAATTCCGGTGTTTTGCAGACAACAGGTTCCATTCGTTTTGTTTCCCCGGGGCCCGACTTTCATTCTGGCAACTATAAAGACAACGAGCACATCGTGGTGTTCCCGGAGCGCAGCGGTGTCGTTCTGAAAGAAGTGATCCGCGTGGACCTGGAAGATCCCGGAGAATACGCGAGGTCGCGGTATCGGGAAAAACGCACGCTCCCGGTCGGGCGGCGAGTCACGAGTTACCTGTTGCAGTTCGACGCGATCCCCTCCGAACAATTCCCCAACCAGAAGCGAAGCATTCGCGGTCAGATTACATTCGCCCAACCCATTGTTGGTGTGATTACCGAGACACGATTGCTGAGAGAATCAGAGGCCATCTTCGGAAATCCGGACGTGAACTACCCGACCCCACGGGCGGTCGAGCCCCGACCGGCAGGAGATGAGCGTCCGGGATTCGACAGTGTGATTCTTGCCGCCGACCAGCGCACGTTGATTCTCGATTTGAACGTGGCGCCGCAGAAGCTTGATCAATTGCGCGTGCTTGTTGAATCCGAGTAAAGCCCAGACAAAAAATAGGACTCCGGTCACAATGAAATTACACGCCCTGGCCATCTTCGCTCTTGTCGCTTTTTCGGCAGGTCTTGAATCGGCTTTTGCGGAAGAATCGAAGGTCGAGAAGCCCAACATCGTCGTCATCTTCATTGATGACATGGGATTCGCGGATCCCAGTTGCTTTGGCAATCCGCTCATCAAGACGCCTCACATCGATCAGCTCGCTGCGGAAGGCATCAAGTTGACAAACTTCTACGTCAACTCGCCGATCTGTTCCGCATCACGAGTAGCGCTTACCACCGGTCAATATCAGGGACGCTGGAAGATCCATTCGTTCCTGAACACTCGGGCTGGCAATGCAAATCGAGGTATGGCTGATTACCTCGATGCGTCGGCACCGACGACCGCAAAGAAGCTGAAAGCCGCTGGTTACGCGACCGCTCATTTTGGCAAGTGGCATATGGGAGGCGGTCGCGACGTCGACGATGCTCCGTTGCCTCAGGCGTATGGGTTCGACGAATCCCTGGTTTCATTCGAAGGACTTGGCGACCGCATTATCGAAAATAACCCAAACGCCATCGAACGAGGGCGTGCCTTGGGCCACGGAAAGATCATCCCTTGCGAGCGCTGGGAGAGGATGCAGGTCCAGACCGATCGCACGATCGATTTCATCCAGCGCCACCAGAACGGCCCCTTCTACGTGAGACTGTTTCCGAACGACGTTCACGATGCGCACGTGCCGCTTCCCGGCAGCGCCGACAAATTCAAATCCGTGTCCGACGATCCTTACGTGCGCGACTTTTTCGCAGTCCTCGAAGAGATGGATAAGCACATTGGTCGAGTCGTCTCGACAATTGATGAGCTGAATCTCGGAAAGAAAACTCTGATCCTTTTCACCAGTGACAACGGTCCCACCGACTGGCCGAAAAAGTATGCGACAGGCCCTCCGGCTGGCTTCACCGGTCCGTACCGTGGCCGCAAATGGTCACTCTTCGAAGGCGGCATCCGCATGCCGTTCATCGCTCGCTGGACTGGCAGAATTCCAGCCGGCATCGAAGACACCACCAGCGTGATGAGCGCGATTGATGTTTCTCCAACCCTGTGTCGATTCGCCGGAGTTCCGGTCGAGGATGACCTTGATGGTGTGAACCGTGGTGACGTTCTGCTTGGTCAACCATCGCGTCGTTCAAAACCCGTCTTCTGGCAATACGGGCACCCTCACGCGATCCTCAAGGGAGGCAAACCGGAACACCAGAGCCCCACCTTCGCGATGCGCGACGGTCGCTGGAAGTTCCTCGTCAATCCCGACGGCAGCGAAGCTCAGCTTTACGATCTCGAAGCCGATGAAGGTGAGACAAGCAATCTCCTTACTAAAGACTCACAGCGTGCCGCCGCGATGGCCGCTCAAGTCGTCGCCTGGGCCAACGATCTCGGATTCGCGTTCGACAAAAACGCTCGACTCACTGCCCCGGTTCCGACGATCGCGATCCTCGCCAGTAACCAGCTCCTGCGTTTTGTGAACCACGGCGTCAAAGGTGACACGGCTTCGCTTGAGTTGAACGGGAAATCGTGGCTCGACCTCCCGGCGTTCCGTGCTCCGAAAGTGGCTGGAGGCCGCTCGCTCCAGATCAAAGGCATCTTCCAATCCAGTTCCTCATCCGGAGTCATCCTGGCTCATGGTGGTCATCAGGATGGCTATAGCGTCTACCTTGATGAAAGCCATTTGTGCTTTGTCGCGTGTACCAACAGTAAACGCTCTGTGGTTCGTTCTTCTGTGCCGATTACAGGCTCCACCGACTTCGAAGCCAACTGGAATGCCAATGGCGAGATGTTTCTCAAAGTGAACGGCAAACTTGTCGGGAAGGCGAAAGCAGGAATCATCCAGCACGAACCCGGCGACTCCATCCAGATTGGTGCTGATCTAGTTCAGCCCGTTGGGGACTACAAAACTCCGAATCACTTCTCCGGCATCATTAAAACTCTCACGTTCAAGTATCCAAACGGAACGTGACATAGCTGCGTGAATTATCACCCGTAGAACAAGTCCCATGAAACGGATTCGGTTTCGACAGATTCATTGATCTCACGCAAAGGCGCCAAGACGCAAAGATCGCTCGTGTCCCTTTGCGTCTTGGCGCCCTTGTGTGAGTTTCGAGTATTACATTCATACTCGTGGGGCGAGTACTAAGCCGACGACAAACTCAAACATGCGAAAGCCTGAATCCAATATGAAAACCTACACTATGACCTCCCGGCTCATCCTGTCTCTGCTCTGTATGTTTGTGATTTCGACGCCAGCAACTGCCGAACCGCCTGCACCACCCATCTCCCTGATGTGTACTCCAGGCGAACTCATTTTCTCGGACGACTTCGACCCCGCGACGGTCAGCGACCGCTGGTTCTTCAAGGCCGAGTTCGCGCTGCGTGACGGCGCGCTGTTGCGTACGAATGTCGATCCAACGGAAACCAAACGAGTCTTTCTCAAAGACCCTTCCTTCCACAACACGATCATCCAGTTCGACTTCAAACTCGCTGGTCAAACGACCGACCTGCGACTCGTGACAGGCAGTGGCGGTGGCTACAACAGCGTCACTCAGATTCACCCCGAACACTTCCAGGTCAACACACCCGTCGATCGCGACGCGGGGCTTGTGCCCGCTCAACTTGGCGAATGCGTCCGCAAACCTCACCCCGACCAGTGGCAGACCATGACGGTCGAATACTGGGGCGACGAAATCGTTGCGCACCTGAGCGACAACGAATTCGTCCTTGGCAAACATCCCATCATTGACCGCACTCGCCAGTACTTTGCCTTCCAGTTCGATCTCCCCGGTGCCTCGATCGACAACGTCCGTGTCTGGAAGGCCGGCGGCCAGCGCGAAGACTGGAACGAGACTCGCAAAAAGCTCGCGATGGCCCAGGCCAACCGCGATCCCGTCGATCGTGACCCGGCCGATCGCTACAAACTCGCGTACATGAACCTCAAATCCCGTCTCACGCTGGAGGACCAGGCTTACCGGGATCTCGTGGCCAAACACGAAAAGCTCGAAGCCGCTCTTCACGCGGACTACGCGGAAGCCTTCATCTCCCACAAGCAACTTGGCAAACTCATCGCCAAGAAGAAGCAACACATCAAGGAGGCCGACCCCGAATTCAAGATCATGGAAACTCAGGTTCACAAAGCGAGTCGCGCGGAGGACGATTACGTCCTCTCCACAACGCCCGAACTTGCCCGTCTCAAAGAGGACGGAGTCAACAGAAACCGGTTCCCGTCGGAACTGGGTTTGGTCCGCGCCAAGCTCGCAGCCGCCGGTGACAAGCAACTTGCCACGCTCGTCGCCGAAACGGCCCGACTTCAGGCCGCCCTCGAAGCCCGCTTCCCCGAAGCCTTCGAAAGCGTGGATGCCGCCGTCGAAAAGCGGAATGCAAAACGCAAATCGCTGAACAGCGATCCGGAGTTTCAGGCTCGCAATAAAGCTGTCGCCGACGCTGGCAAAGCGGTCAAGGACTACGAGCACGAAGCCGATCCGAATCTCGCGAAACTCGAAGCCGAAGCAAAAGCATACACTGCAGCCAAATAGGTGGAGCAGGTTTGTAACCTGCTTTGTTTGAGCTCAAGCAAGTAAATCTGAACTCCAGTGAACTAGGCAGGTTGCAAACCTGCCCCACGAGCAAGCTTTGACCATGAAACTCATCACTTGCAGCGCGATGCTATTGCTTGCCGCCACTGCACACGCAGCGGAGCCGGTCAGCTTCGATCGTGACGTGTTGCCGCTGCTGGAAAGGCGGTGCAACAAATGCCATCACGACGAAGAACAGAGTGGAGGCCTGGATTTAACACGCCTTGCCACGATGCATCGAGGAGGTGACGAACTTGGGGCGGCGATCGTGCCAGGTGAACCTGACAAAAGCCCGCTGGTTCAGGTGCTGACCGGCGCGAAAGAACCTGCGATGCCGGAGAACGGTGATCCGTTGCCAGCGGAAGAAATTGAATTGCTGCGACGATGGATCACCGAAGGCGCAAAGGATGACACGCCCGTCTTTCCAGCCGACGACGTTGCGTTTTTTGAGCGGGAGATTCGGCCGGTGCTCGCAGAGCGATGTTTCAAGTGTCATGCCGGTGACGAACCCGAGCACGGACTGCGGCTCACGTCTCGTCAGGGGATTCTCGGCGGAGGTGCGCGTGGGTCGGCGGCCACCGTGGGAAAGCCGGATGAGAGTCTGCTCATCAAAGCGGTTCGCCAAGAGGGCGAACTGCAGATGCCTCGCGGCGGCGACAAATTGAGTGATGCTCAAGTCGCGGCGTTCGAAACGTGGGTCGCAAAAGGGCTGCCGTGGCCTGCCGACCGAAAGGTGCTGGCTCGCGAGAAGCAGTTCACGATCAGTGATTCCGATCGCAAGCACTGGGCATTTCGTCCGCTGCCGAAAGACCTGCCAACGGACTGGAACATCGACGCGACACTGAAGCTGCATCACGAACGGCTCGGACTCAATCCGTCACAGCCCGCGGACAAGTACCGATTGCTGCGACGCGTGACTTACGACTTGATCGGTTATCCGCCGACTCCGGAAGAGATTGCTGCGTTTGTGCAGGACTCGTCGCCGGGTGCGTACGACAAAGTCGTCGCTCGGCTGCTTGAGTCGCCGCAATACGGCTTGCGTTGGGGGCGACACTGGCAAGACTACACACGCAACGGCGCGAACGGTCAAAGCAATCGCGGCCCCGGCTTCGACTCGGAACGCTACTCGGAATGGGTCGCCGAATGTTTCAACGAAGATCGCCCTTGGGATTGGTTCGCTCGCGTTCATCTGGCTGGTGACAAGATGCCGGCTCTTGATGGTGGCGATTACTCAATTGATCAGGCTCTGGCGGCCGTTGTGCCCTTGAACGGGCAGCGGACGTTTGAAGAAATCGGCACCGACACTTTTGTGTTGATGGACAAGCTGGACGAGAGCGTCGAGTTTCTCGGCCGATCGCTGCTGGGCATCAGTCTCGAATGCGCGCGGTGTCACGATCACAAGTTCGATCCGATTTCGCAGCGCGACTACTACGCGCTGCTGGGATTCTTTCAAAGCAGTTGGTACGCGCCCGTGCCGGTTGCTGCAGCATCTCGCGCCGAGGCCGATGAGGCCGTTACGGAATATCGCTCATTGGTCAGCGAGAATGCTCGATTGAACGGGTTCATTCGGCAGGCTGGTATCAAGCTGAACGTGGGCGGCGGTGGTCGCGTCAAAAAATGGCAACAGTCGCGTCCCGAGATTCTGGCTCCGGTCGACAAAAGACTGCGCGAAATCGAAATCGCTGTCGTCAGCGCAGAACTGGCTGCCGCGCGGGACGCGGGTTCCACCAAACTGGCTGCCGACATTCGCACCACACTGCTCGAACTTGAAGAGAAACTACTGAATCATCGGCCACCGGTTTTCGATCTTCGAACCTTCAAACAGTTGAACTACTTCATTGGCGGCCACAAAAGCCAGATCGGCCTGATCGAACGAGCCCGCGACCTGAAACAAGACGAACTCGTTGTCGAACTGGATCGTCAGTTGGAGTATTGGAATACCGAGCGTGATCAGTGGACTGAGCGATCGCGATATGGCGGGTATGCGAAGACCGATCCCGAAGTGGCAGAACTTGTTCAGGCCGATGAACGGATTGCGGAAATCGCAGCACTGCTGGTCGCCAACATCGCGCAACCGTGGACAGCGCCGAAGGAGACACATCGCTACGTGCGGGCCGACGGTGGACTGCGACGGGCTGAGGATCTGGAGCCGCTGGACGAAGCCGACGGACTGAAGTTCAATAGCAATAATCCCGATCGAGTCTGGCTGCATCCGCATTACGTCGGCGACGCGCGATTGCTGTTGCGTGGCGACGTGCTCTACCCCGACGAACTCATCCCGCGCGGCGCCCCGGAATTCTTCGCGAGTGGGGCAGGTTTACAACCTGCCAGCCACAACCATCAACAACCGAATGACCCACCTGACAGCGGACGCCTGCAACTCGCCAACTGGCTGACTGCCCCCGACTCCACACAGTCAGCGCTCGTCGCGCGCACGGCGGTGAATCGAGTTTGGCAGAATCTGTTTGGTGAAGGTCTATGTCGAACACCAAAGGAACTCGGCCGACTTGGTGAGCGTCCTGAATTGCCCGAACTGATCGATGGACTGGCGACACGATTTGTCGCTGAGGGTTGGTCGTTGAAGCAGCTGATTCGTGAAATCGTTCTCAGCGATGCCTATCGTCGTTCCTCCGTGGTGTCGGATGAAGAGTACGAGAAAGACCCGGAGAATCGAATCTTTGCGAGGCACTCAGTGAGGCGTCTGGAATACGAACCGATTCTGAACACAATGGCAGGGCTGCTGACGGGCCAGTCTTTCGCACCGACCAGCAAGCTGAATGCCGCGGACTATGCTCAACACTTCGACCGCCCGACTGTTTACGATCTTGTTGATCGTCGCAGCGCCTCGATCTCCGCGACACAGGCGTTATTCCTGATGAACAATTCAGGGACCACAAGGAAAATCGCTGCAGAAGTTGCCACGCGTCAGGGTTTCGATAAGCACACGGAATTAGACGACGTCCTGGACACGATCTACGCAGCCATCCTTCACCGTCCGCCTACCGACGAGGAGCGAACTTTTGCGAAAGCCTTCGTCACCCGACGCCGCCAACAGGATGCCACTTCAACGTCTACGCAACATATCAGCGAATTTATCACGCTGCTGTTGTGTGGAAATGAATTCCTTTACATCGAATAACATGAATGTGGGGCAGGTTTTTAACCTGCCAACACACAGAACATCAGCAGGTTAAAAACCTGCCCAACGCAACATCCGAATCTCGCCATGTTCACACGCCGCCAGTTTCTAAGTCACGTTTCCGCCGCTTCGGGTATCGTTGCCACAGGCTCGCTGTGGACCGAGGACGACATCGTTCCCGCGACATCGGTGCCGCTTCATCATGCCGGCAAGGTGAAGAGCATCATCTTCTACTATTGCAAAGGGGGACCATCGCAGGCGCACACGTTTGATAAGCCTCGCAGCGTGAAAGATCCCGCTCTGCATCCGTTCTCGTTTTCGAAGTCCGGTCAGTCCGGGCTGGAGATATCGGATGTTTTTCCGGCACTTCAGAACGTGGCCGATGACCTTTGCCTGATCCGCAGCGGGTACGGTGCACTGGCCACGCACAATGAGGGCGGCATCCACATTTTCACCAGTGCCAGCAAGCTGGGTGCAAGTCTGGGAGCATGGATGCTGCACGGTCTGGGCAGCGGCAACCGCAGCCTGCCCGGTCACGTGCTGTTGACTGGTCGGGCGGAAGGCGACAACTGGGCGCTGTCGGACGGCGAAGTGCTCGGTGGAGCAAGGTCCGTTGGAGCCGGTGGCCTGCCACCGTCGCTTCAGGCACAGGTCGTCCGCGACCTGGAACGCCCGATCGCGAACCTCGACAGTAGAATGTCGCCAGCGGAGCAGTCTCGGTGGCTGACCGAACTCGGCGAACTGAACTCTGTATTCAGCAAACGTCATCCACACGTGCCTGATATCGATGCACGCACCGAATCGTTTCTCGCCGCGCAACGCATGCAGACGGCTGCTCCGGAAGCATTCGATCTGTCGAAAGAAATTTCGAATCCGTCGATTCGGAAACGGTACGGCCTGGATCCTCAGCCGACAAGAAGTACGGGTACGAAGTTGCTTCTCGCGCGAAGACTGGTCGAACGGGGCGTGCGGTTCGTTCTTGTGCCCAGCATGGAGGTACCGAACCTGGAAGGCGGCAGTGGCAGTTGGGACACGCATACTCCAACGCAGGTCCGCGGACTAATTCCGAATCTCGCAACAGCGTGCGATCAACCGCTGGCCGGGCTGATTACCGATCTCAAAGAACGCGGTCTGCTGGACCAGACGCTGGTCGTGTGGGGCGGCGAAATGGGTCGAGGCGGACCTGGTCACATGAACCACAACGGCAGCGCCTTCACCTGGTGGATGGCTGGCGGAGGCGTGCGCCCCGGTTTTGCTTATGGTTCCACGGACGAGCAGGGATTCACGGCCGTCGAGAATCCGATCCATGTGCGCGACCTTCACGCAACCATCCTGTGGATGTGCGGTCTGGACTACCGTCAGCTCAACTACAACGGAGTCGGCCTCGACACAACCTGCAAAGTTGCAAAGGACATCATCGGCTAGAGCCGCAGCCTGCCTCACGACGGACCAACCATGTCCTTTAATGCTCAACACGCACTTCCGCTAATCCTGCTTGCAATTCTCGTATCGAGCGTCGCAGAGACTCGCGCTCAGCCATCGCCCTCACGACCTTCCAAACCGAACATCATCATCATGATGGCGGACGATATGGGAATTGGAGACACGAGCGCCTACCTGGGAGTCCGTCTTAGCCCGAGTGCGCCTCCGAATGAAAGGACATTGCGAACTCCAAATCTCGAACGTTTTGCACAATCTGGCATCCTATTCACTGACGGTTATGCGCCCGCCTCGATGTGCAGTGCAACTCGGTATTCGCTGTTGACCGGCCGATTTGCTCATCGGTCGTACCTGAAGTATCAGGGCTGGCTGCCTCACGGCCCGAATACACCCATGATCCAGCAGGCGTTGACGACACTGCCTGAAATGCTTCAGGCAAACGGTTACCGAACAGCCGGAATCGGCAAGTATCACGTTGGCATGTCATTCGACGACGGCGCAGGAAAACCGGCCGACGATTTCTACTTTCACGATGTGGACTTTACAAAGCCACTGCTCGACGGCCCGACTCATCACGGTTTCGACGAATACTTCGGGGTGCCGGGAAACACCGAAGACCCGCTCGATACCGAGCCGCGTGTCCTGATCCGCAACGACCGCTTCGCCTTCACGGATCGCAAACGGATGAAGCTGATCGGTATGAAGGAACGCGAGGGCCGCATCCTGGCCTCACCGGAATGGGATCTCAAACAGCTCGGTCCGCTTTACCTGCGTGAAGCCGAGTCGTTCATTGATCGGCAGTCAAAAAGGCCTGACGAACCGTTCTTTCTGTACTACGTGCCAAACGCGAATCACTTTCAACGGAATCCCGATGGAGATTATGCCGTTCCAGATGAAATCGCGGGCACGCCGATTAGAGGTCAAAGTCAATACAGCGACGCAGCGAAGGCAGCCGATCGGGAGGACATGGTCCTGGAAAACGACGTTGTCCTTGGCAAGCTTCTAGAGAAGCTCATGACGACCAACGATCCTCGCTGGCCCGGCCACAAGCTGATTGAAAACACACTCGTCATCTTCACCAGCGACAACGGGCCGAACATAGGTGACAACCTCGGCAGAAATCAGGAAAGCGGAGGTCTGCGCGGCAAGAAGGCGAAACTCTGGGAAGGCGGCATCCGAGTTCCCTTCCTCGTTTCCTGGCCGGCAGTTCTCGAAGGTGGAATACTCAACAGATCGATTGTGACGCTGACCGATCTGTATGCGACGCTCGCCCGTATCGTTGGACACTCGCTTGCTCCCGACGAAGCCCAGGACAGTCACGACGTCTTTGCCTACTGGAAGGACGCTCCCGACGCACTGGACACTCGCCCACGCGTTTTCTTCTGCCATCTGGGACCACCGTATCTCAGTGACGCGTTGGCCATCCGGAAGGGGACGCATAAGCTCATCGTCAACGGTGGCCTGGCCATGCCCTGGGCTCCCTGGTCAGCCGATGGGTCGCGAGGCGATTCCCTTCCAACCGTGGTCTACGACTTGAAGCATGACCTCTATGAAGACGCCGACACGCTCGACGGACCTCCCAGTGACATCGCACACCATCTGGCAGATGAACTTCTTGAAATCCATAATCGCGGTTACGCCGGAGATTTGAATCTACCCTCTGGTCCACATCTGATCATTCACCCGGGCTGGCATAACCTGCGAAACGACGTGACCGGAGAAATCGGGTTTGAATTCCAGCTTCGAACGGGCGGCGGTGATAAGCTGGTCACTCATCTCGGAATGTTCGATGACTATGACAAAGACACTTCTGTCCGACCCGCCAGGTCCGTTCCGACGGAGCACCAGCGCGACCAGCCTTCGACACCGCCGGCCAAGAATAAGAAACGCCAGATGGCCGCGAAGCACACCCTGAGCCTTCTCCGCGTCGAATCAGACGGACCGATTGAGATTGTCCGATGCCAGGTATCGTCGGGAGACACCGGCGAGTTGCAAGGCTCGTTCCGCTGCATCCCCCTTCAAGAGCCTGTTCGCTTGAGACACGAATCTACGTATATTCTTCTGATGTCGACCAAGGTTGCCGACGGAGATCGTTTTCACGACCCGGTCAGCTTCGACGGTCTTTCACCGCTGGTGCATCCGGATGTCGTCGTCCGTCGCAGTATCCTCGTTCGAAACGAAGATATTGACGATCGCGGTGGTCTCCCGGCCTTCGAAGACGTGCATGACTCCTACTCGAAATATCGAATGCCCGTCGGACCGACGCTCCTGTTCCAACAATGACGTAAGGTAAGCCGCCCATGATCCAACGCATCATGAACCGCCGCACATTCCTGAGCCACACGGCCGTCGCCGCGGCTGCGACTGCGCTGCCTGGGTTCGCGCACGCCGCCGATTCGCCGCTCTCCGCACACCGCGTTGAAAGCGTCGAGTTCCGGACCGTCAGCGTTCCCTGGCCGCGCCAGGTCGGCCGCAATTCTCGTGGCGGCATCCACGGGAATGGGCCCACGAAGTTGCGAGTCGGTGTCCTGCACACCGACAAAGGCGCGACCGGTTGGGGCCAAACTCAGGGGAAAACCGGCAGCTCTGCGCAGCTCCTGGAACTCGTCAAAGGAAGAACCGTTGCCGAATTGATCGACCCGGCGACTGGCATCCGTTCAGAGAAACATCATGCGATCGACATTCCGCTGCATGACCTCGCGGGCGTGATTCTGAATCAACCTGTCTGGGCCATGATGGGCGCAGAGAAACCGCATCTCACCAAAGTCTATTCCGGCATGATCTACTTCGATGACCTGGACCCGGCAGACAAACCCGCTGGCATCGACAAAGTTCTAGAGAACTGCCGCTGGGATTACGACTATGGGTACCGCCAGTTCAAAGTCAAAATCGGACGCGGCAACAAGTGGATGCCTGCCAAGGCGGGCCTCGAGCGCGACATCGACGTCGTCAACGCCATCCACAAGGCTTTTCCGGACGTCGAAATCCTGGTCGACGGCAACAACGGCTTCACCGTCGACACCATGATCGGCTTCCTCAAGGGCATCGCCGACGTCCCGCTCTTCTGGATCGAGGAACCGTTCCACGAAACCGTCGCCGACTGGACTCGTCTGAAGGATTACCTCGTCGCCAACGGCCGCAAGGAAACCCTTCGCGCCGACGGCGAAGCCCAACCCGATTTCCCGGTCCTTGAAGAGCTTCAGAAGGACCACACGCTCAACGTCCGCCTGGAAGACATCTGCGGCCACGGTTTCACCAAGTGGCGCAGGCAAATGCCGCAACTCACCAGGCAAGGCATCGGCGTATCACCACACACTTGGGGCACCGCGCTGAAAGCCGTCTACACCGCCCACTTCGTCGGCGGCTATGGAAACGCTCCCACGATCGAAGGCGTCACGACGCAAGGCGGCGATGTCGACTTCGGTGAAAACAGAATCATCAACGCTCAATTCCACCCTTCCAACCAACCCGGCTTCGGCCTCTCGCTGCCAACTTTGCAGTAAGCACTCTTTCGAGCGGCAAGAAGATTTTCATTCACGCCGCGTGTTCCGGATCTGATTTTTAACAAGGAGAGTCCCTGTGCATTGGTCATACATCATTCAACTCTTGCCTTCGATTACTCTTGCCTTACTCGTTGGCACGGCGACTGCCGACTACCCGCTCAAGCCGGTGCCCTTCAACGAAGTTGAGATGACCAGCGACTTCTGGCGGCCGCGGCTGGAAACGCAGCGGAAGACGCTGGTGCCATTTGCTTTTGAACGCACGCAACCCGGTGCCGAACACTTGAAGGCCGCGCGCGACTTTCTGGCTGGGAAAAAGGTCGAAGATCATCGGGCTCACCGGTTCATTGATTCGGACCTTTACAAGGTCATGGAGGGAGCCGCCTATCTGCTGCAGTTGCGACGTGATCCGGAGTTGGAAGCGAAGCTCGACGAACTCGCTGACATCATTGCCGGTGCGCAGGAGGCAAACGGCTACCTGTATCCCTCCCACACGACAGGTGTCGGCACGGCGAAGAACATGATGGGCGACGCGCCCTATACGTTCGTGGTCCATAGCCACGAACTTTATAACGTCGGGCATCTGTATGAGGCGGCAATCGCGTATTACCAGGCGACTGGAAAGACGAAGCTGCTCGATGTTGCCGAGAGGAGCGCTCACCACATCAACGAGGTCTTCTTTCTCGGCGATCCGAGATACAACGATGGCAAGCCGATTCGCCAGGCTCCCGGGCACCAGGAACTGGAACTCGCGCTGGTCAAGCTGTATCGAGTCACCGGCGAGCAACTCTATCTGGATATGGCCCGGAGGTTTCTTGAAATCCGCGGCTTGACTTACGTGCCGGATGGGGAAGGCGTGATGTCGCCGACTTACGCACAGCAGCATGCCCCGGTCACACAGCAGACAGAAGCCGTCGGACACGCCGTTCGCGCGACTTACCTTTATTCGGCGATGGCCGATGTTGGCACGCTGACGGGCGAGCCCGGATACGGTCAGGCCCTCGATCACATCTGGGGAGATATCACCAACACGCGCATGCACATTACCGGTGGACTCGGTGCCGTGCATGGTATTGAAGGGTTCGGGCCGCAATATGAACTCCCGAACGCCGATGCTTTCAACGAAACGTGCGCGGCCGTGGGCAACGTGCTGTTTAACTATCGTATGTTCCTGTTGCATAAGGACGCGCGATACCTTGATGTGGCCGAAGTGGCACTGCTGAACAATGTGCTCGCAGCGGTCAATCTCGAAGGCAATCGCTTCTTCTACGTCAATCCGCTGGAAGCCGACGGCAAGCATCCGTTCAATCATGGGACTGCTGGACGAGCCCCGTGGTTTGGAACGGCCTGTTGTCCATCCAACATGGCTCGACTGCTGCCGCAGGTTCCCGGCATGACGTACGCGCACGACGACCGCGATGTCTACATTACCTTTTATGCCGAGAGCCGCACGGAAATCACGCTCGACGATGTGAAGGTCAAGCTGCAGCAGCAGACCGCTTATCCCAATGACGGCGAAATCAGTCTGGTTGTGAATCCCGCGAAGCAAAAACGGTTTCGCGTGCTGCTCCGAATACCGACCTGGGTTCGCGAGCAATTTGTCCCGGGTGCCCTGTACCGCTACGTGGACACAAACAACGAACCCGTGCGTCTGACGGTCAACGGCGAGGACGCTTCGCTACAACTCGAAAAGGGTTTTGTCGCGATTGATCGTCAGTGGCAGGCGGGTGATCGAGTGCAGTTGAAACTGCCGATGCCCGTTCACATCACCGAATGCCATCCGGCAGTGAAGGCCAATCAGAATCGCATTGCGCTGACGCGCGGTCCGTTCGTGCTCTGCGCCGAAGGAGTGGACAACGGCGGCGCGACGCAGCGTTTCTTCTTCGCAAAACATCCGGAGGTCGCAGACGCAGAAGTCTCGACAAAGACGATCGACGCCGGTTCGTTTCTGCAAGTGAAGATCGACGCGCAAGCGATTACGGCAGACAAGTCTATCGAGAACTCGCCACTCGTACTTACGCCGTACTATGCGTGGAACAACCGCGGCGTCAGTTCGATGACCGTCTGGTTCCCGCGTGATCCCAAACTGGCCGTGTTCGATCCCCATTTGTTGCCCAAGGAAAGCATCTTCTCGAAAGTGACGGCGTCGCACACGTTCGCCGACGACACGGTCACTGCGATCGGTGACGGCAAGGAGCCGCGATTCTCCAGCGGTAAGGATGTGCCTCGCTGGACAAGCCGCCCACAGAAGAACGAACCGCAGTGGGTCGAAGCTCGTTTCCACGCGACGAAGAGCCTGAGAAGCGTCGGCGTCTATTGGATGCAGGACCAGTTTGACGTGAAGTTTCCGGCCGAGTGGTCGCTGGAAGTTGAGCAAAATGGAGAGTGGACTCCGTTCGAGCTGTACACCACCGACCGGTACGACACACGGGCGAATCAGTTCAACATCGTTCACCCCGCCGCACCCATCCGGTGCGACGCAATCCGTGTGCGGATGACCCCAAAAGAAGATACCTGCGTTGGAATCCTCGAAATGATCGCAGAGTTCGAGAAAGAATGAGAATGAGGCCGTCTCACATCATCACCATCCGTCAATCACAGTTAATCAAAGGAAGAGTGTGATCATGCTACGTTGTTTCATGCACTGCACCATCGCCGTGCTGTTGTGTTTGTGTCTCGTTCCCAGCGTGGGCGCCGCCGAGTCGCCGCCTAATTTCGTCATCTTTTATGTAGACGACCTTGGGTGGGCGGACACTTCGGTTCGCATGATGGATGATGAACCGCTTTCGGCCAGCGATTTCTATCAGACCCCGGCACTTGAGCGACTCGCCAAACAGGGAATGCGGTTCACGAGCGGTTACGCACCAACCCCAACATGCACGGGATCACGTATCAGCATTCAGTTCGGCATGACATCAGCCAGATTGCAGTACCGAAACGTATTCGATGTGCTCTCCAAGAAACAACGACCCCGCGGTTGGGACGACGAAGTCTCGATGGCTGCCGTGGTTAAAGCCGCCGACAAAAACTACGTGACGGCTCATTTTGGCAAGGGAATGTCAGTCCGCCGGATGGACCACGCCGGCTACGACGTCACGGACGAATTTGACAGGGGACCTAATGGGAATGGTCATGGCTCGTACATCGACGTCAACAAGAAAGTGCCGATTCCGGACGACAATCCAAAACGAATCGTCGACCTGACGCGGCGCTCCGTTGAGTTCGTGCGAGAACACGCCGGCAAGCGACCGTTCTTCCTGATGGTTTCGCACTACGCCGTGCACATTCCCCATCAAGCCAGCCCGGCGGCGATCGAGAGCTGCCGACGACGGTGGGTTGCAGCGGGAAATCCGGATGTTGGCCCGGATGACAAGGAATACAAAAAGCACTTTCCGGAGTGGCGATATGCTGCGATGATCGAAGAGACCGACGCGAGTCTCGGGGCCATCCTCGACGCGCTCAAGAAATCAAAAGGAATCGACAACACGTACGTCATCTTCACGTCCGACAACGGAGGCGGTCACGGCCGTCGTGACGAAGCAGGCAATCGATTCCAGGGCCCACTGCAAGAGGGCAAGCGTTCGACATACGAAGGCGGCCTGCGTGTTCCGTTCATCGTCTCCGGCCCCGGAATCAAACCTGGTTCGCAATGCGACGTCCCCGTCGTGCAATGGGATCTGCTGCCCACGCTGCACGATCTGTCCGGCAGTTCCGCGCCGCTGCCCGCCGGCGTTGACGGCGGAAGCCTGCGAGACGTGTTCGAGCGCGGCGATGACGGCGTTGTTCCTCGGAACGCTCCCGGTTTGGTCTTCCACTACCCTTGCCACTACCACCCGCCGATCAGCGTGATTCGGATTGGTAATTACAAACTGATGCGTCATCTAAATTCCGGAGATGTCAAACTATTCAACGTGGCGACGGACTATGCCGAGCAGCAGGACCTCGCCCAGCAACTGCCGGAGAAAGTCAAAGAGATGGATCGAATTCTCAAGCGGTACGTTGATGAAGTCGACGGCGGCCAGGTGTCGGAAGTCTACGCTGCGTATTTCGAGTGGCTAGATGCGGAGCTCCAGAGAAAAGAGGAACGACATCAGCGTGACGTCGATTCGCTCAAGCAAAGGAACCCGCCGGATCTGGAAGAGCAACTCGCAAAGCTGGAAGCAGAATTGCAGGCGGCGCGGCGCCAGCACGCCACAAAGACGGCCATCTGCGAAGATCAGATGACGAATCCATCCTGGCGTGAAACGAGGAAGAACGAGGTAGTTGAAGAAATCGGGATCGACAAAAAGGGAAATGTCATCGTCCCTAAAACAGAAAAACCGCCTAAAAAGAAAGCCGCGAAGGTGGACGAGTGATACCGGAGAAGTTTTGCTGCCGATGAATTCGCGCCGCATCAATACGCGTCCGGAATGCCCAGCATCGACTTCCGAATCGACCATCGACCCCGGTCACTATTGCTGACAAGCCGTACCAGAAGGAGAATTACTTCAAGCCAAGATTGACGTAAGTGCCTGCGGGAGAATGCCTATGTCGACACTCATAAGCCGCACGCCGCGGAAAAAAAGTTCAATTGACGTCCTGTCACCCCGACTTTCTCAGTAAGTCAGTTTCGGAACTTCTTTCCGCTCAACGGCTTGCGAATGGTTCAAACCTATCCAGTTGCCATAGGGCAACTGGACGAAGGTCGTTCTGCTGTGCATTCCGCATCCTGCGAAGCGTGCCACACCGGCTCCTCGCCAACTGATAGATTTGGTGACCAGAGCGGGCCACCTCCCGCAGCGAACTGCTGTTGCTTCTCGCTGCCGTCCGTCGATGTAGGTTAACACCTGTTTTTGAACGTTCTTTTTGCAGCATTCGCACGCGACCTTTGGCCGCGAGATTGAACGCGACGCGCCGGATACTACAATCAGTGAACTGGCAAGTCGCTTGCTCAATCCTCTCAACCCTCTCAACGGAAACTCTATTCCCTTGCACGCGCGACCGAGACTTCGAGCTTATCTCACTTGAGGAAATCAACTATATGTCCTTACGTAGACGTACGTTTATTCAGACGACCTTGCTGGGTGTCTCGAGTGCTGCTCTTCCGAGTACGGCTATAGCCTTCAAACTTCAGAAACGGCCTCGGATTCTTCTACGAGGATCATGGCATTCCATCAACATCGGCGACATCGCGCATACCCTTGGCACGATCAATCTGATCAGCACCTATCTGCCGGAGGTGGAGATTGTTCTGTGGCCAAAAAATGTGAAAGATGGGGTGAAGGAGATGATCCAACGGAGGTTTCCCAATCTGCAGATCATCGAAAAAGAGCAGGAAATACAGAGAGCCTATCAGGAGTGCGATTTCTATTTGCATGGTTCGGGACCGGTTCTTCTAAAGAAGGAAGACCTTCAGAAGTGGCACGAGGAAACGGGCAAACCCTATGGGGTCTTTGGCATTGGTCTCGGTAACAAGACAGCCGTGGAGCAGAGAGACCTTCTGAACCAGGCCGAATTCCTCTTTTTCCGTGAAACCGTCTCCCTCCAAAGAGCTCGGGACAACGGATTGGAGTGTCCCATCATGGAGTTTGGACCGGATGCCACCTTCAGTACCGATGTGCGCAATGATTCGGCGGCAAACCGCTTCCTCACGGCTCACGGCTTGGAGCATGGCAAGTTCCTGTGTTGTATTCCCAGGTACCGTCGATACCCCCTTCCTCTGGGCAAAGAATATTGGGAGGTCGAAACTCCCTTTGAACCGGAGGCTCCTGTTGAACCGATGAACCAGAATCGCAACGAGGAGATGAAAGAACAGGATCATGCGCTTTTGCGCGAGGCGATCATCCGCGTGGTTCGAGAGACGGACATGAAAGTATTGGTCTGCCCGGAAGATATCTCGCAGGTGTCGCTCGGGAAAGAGATGATCATCGACAAGCTTCCCGAAGACATAAGGAAAGAGGTGGTGTGGAAGGATTCCTTCTGGCTCACCGACGAAGCGCTCAGTACCTACCTTCGGTCTGCCGGCGTGTTCGGGCTCGAGCAACACTCTCCCATCATGTGTATCGGGAACGGAATTCCGGCCATCGTCGGCCGTTTCCCGGAACAGGGCGTGAAGGGGACGATGTGGCGCGACATCGGGCTTGAGGATTGGCTGTTTGACATCGATCAGCCTGAAGATCGTGAGAACTATGTGCCTGCCGTGTTAGAACTGGCCAAGCATCCAGAGGCGGCCAGAGACAAGGCGGCCAAAGCCCATGGGAGAGTGGAGAGGTTTCAGCAACGCATGGTTGAGGTGCTGAAAGAGGCCATCGGTGGGTGAGCAAGGGATCTCTTTGGGATTCCGGTTGTCGTCAGTGTGGGAGCACGGGCAAGAAGGATGGCCAGGTTCTGGATGAACCAGTGGGGAAGGAAAGTCATAAATCCAAACAGGCTCTCCGGATCGTCTATTCAAGGTAAGCACTTGACTCTTGCTGTTGGGCTTACGCGCGTCGGACAAAACGACCGACTGCAGTTGCCATCTATTCTTCGAGCCAGCGGTTGGACCATCCTCAGCATTTTGGGTGATCCCCGAACTGCAGGAGGTGCGTGACACCGAAGCGAGTTTCAGCCACTTCGCTTGCGCCACCCGGTGGCCGATACCGGAAGCCTTTTCGTTTCCTAGCCACGCGCCGGCTTCATCGGCTCGGTCGCATTTTCGGTGCGTATGATAATCAGGCGCCAACCATCTCTAATTCGAGGGTGGTGGTCAAGTCACCAAAGCTGCTGCTCTCAACTTTCAACGATCTCTCAAAACGCATCGTCGATTTCATTTGCCTCACCATTTTTCAACGAAACTTCCGTTTCGACCGCGGGTTCAACAGGTGTCCGACTCTTGTCTGAAACAGATAGGCGTACATTCCTCCGCTTTGGACATTCACTCCAAAGAGTGAAACCCTCCCTTAACGTGAAGACGATCCATGAAAAACCGCTGCGCCACCTTCGGGCTACTCCTGGTTTTGGTAACCGTTGCCTTTTCGTCAACCGCTCAGGCACAGCGGCGGCGTCAAGCAACGCCAGGTAAAGAGCCACCTCATCCACCGAAGGTCGGTGAAGTTGCCCCGGAATTCGAGCTGATGGATCTGAAAGGAGAGAAGGTCTCGCTGAAGGAACTGACGAAGGAGTCGCCCGTCGTGATGCTCGGCCTTCGCTTTGTGATATTCGGTGGTGGTATCATCGGGATGGGTCTGATCGTCACCAGTCTGGGATTGCTTGGACTTGGATCAGCGAGAGTCCTTACGGGGATGAACTGAATGTTGGGTGACGCCCCCGCGCGACTGAGGTAACGCATGACCCTCCAATGCACGCGAGCGGCGAAGTGGGGCGTTTTCAAACGGGCCAACTCTTGTCGCCGCCGGCTGATCGGTGACGGCGTTGGCTGGGGCCAATTGGAGATCAATTTCTTGCTCATTCTTAACTCTATCTGTTAGGTTAAAGAGCATTCAACCCAAATTGTTATCCCAGAAATCGGAGTCTTTAGCATGAGGGCAGTGATTGCGAGCCTAGCCTTCTGCCTTGTGGCGGGTCCAGTAGCAGCACAGTCGGCAAAACAAGCGGTTAATGAGAAGTTGGAGCCGTTTGAATGGATGATTGGCCATTGGACCCCAGACAAACTTGAGGTGTTTGGGCACGATTTTGAAGCCAGGGCCTTTTCGGCAGTCGTCGTCGAGCCAAGTGAGAACGGGCGTGAACTTGTTACTACATACTCATACTCCTACACCTACGGTTCGCCGCACTCGAGCCACATCAAGGAACATACCGTCCACGTAACGGAACGTCTTCGCTGGGAAGATGGCAATGTGGTTTTGAGTGTTGAGCATGATCAATTCCAAACCAAAAGAAAGCTCGAAACGAAGTTGATGCGCAGAGAGGATGGCGTTTGGATTGGATACATCTATCCTTCGACTCTGAGAATCGGGAGATCAAAGTCCGAGGACTTTAGAAGGTCACTTTACAGTCCAGAGAATAGGTTGAAACTTTCCATTGCAGTTCAGAACGCTGACTTCACACCTCCGCCGCTCCAACAGGAACTCAGAGCCCTTTCTTGGCTAATCGGAACCTGGGTGATTACCGGCCCGCGTTCAGCAGCCGATGGTCCCTATTGGCACTATCAACTTGAGAGCCCACTTATTGTTACTGCGGCTGAGGATGGCAAATCAATCGTGTTGAGGTACACCTTTTGGAAGCACTACACGACGATGTTCGGCTGGCACGGGGAGGTCGAAGAACAACTGTCGTGGGATGACTTAGAAAAAAAGTTCAAACTCTTCACCGTAATCGAAAAGGGAGTCGGCGGTACCCTACCCTCACGGGTAGAGACTGTTGAGTATCTTGCACCGGACGAATTCAGGATTGCTGAGAAAAACGAAAAGGGTATGAAGCGGATTGGGTTTGCTGAAGAAGCCGTCAAAGTGAAAGATCAGAACGGGCCGTGGACCCCCCCAATGTTGGCGGTAGAGCTTGGAGTAAATTTCGAGAAGAAATCTGATGATGTGCCAGAAAAGTAGCAGTGATTGATTGCGTGTGTTATCTGAATTGAGTTCACATGCCGGTCGAGATTTCCCGTGATTGCCTATCGCCTGGTCCTGACGTTCGGTTGCGACAGTTCGATAACTGAAGTTGAAGCAAATGACGGAACGCGGAACTTGTCCTCGAGCCTAGATTAATACTTCAATGTTGGCTCACCTATTGGCACAGAGGGGAGCTGCAATCGAAGCCTTGGCGATTGGATCACCTGCTTGTTTCTGTTCGCGTAGACTGTCACAATCGACACAGACAAACGCTACCCTATCGAGGGACTGTCGAGATGTTGGCACGACTGAAAACATTCACGCTGCTGGGAATCGAGGCGATGCCAGTCGATGTGGAGGTTGATATTTCGCCTGCGGCCATGCCCAAGACGATTCTGGTGGGATTGCCGGATGCGGCGGTCAAAGAGAGTACGCATCGCGTGGAACGGGCGATCGTCAACAGTGGTTTCATCCGACCGCATGACCGGATTGTGATCAATTTGGCCCCCGGTGATCTCCCCAAACAAGCTGCCTCGTTCGACTTGCCTGTTGCACTTGGAGTGCTGGCTGGAAGTGGACAGTTGGCGATCGATCTTCTCGAAAAGTATGCCGTCGTCGGTGAATTGGCGCTCGAGGGATTGACGCGACCGATCAAAGGCGTGCTATCGATCGCGATCGAAGCGGCGAAGAATGCGGACCTTCGCGGAATTGTCGTGCCCTATGAAAACGCCAGCGAAGCGGCGGTGGTGGAGGGCATCGAAGTGATTCCGGTGCAAAGCCTTGCTCAAGCCGTCGCTTTTTTTTCTGGTGAGATTGAGCTCGATCCGGTGCCAAGCTGTGTGGAGAAACTATTCGAGCAGTTTAGTGTCTACGAGATCGATTTTGGTGACGTGCGCGGTCAAGAATCGGCCAAACGAGCGATGTCACTGGCTGCCGCTGGCAATCACAATTTAATCATGGTGGGTCCGCCCGGCAGCGGAAAGACGATGCTGGCCAAGCGGATGCCAACGGTATTGCCGTCGTTGACCGCATCGGAGTCGATTGCGACCACGCGGATTTACAGTGTGCTGGGGCAACTGCCGAGCGGTCAACCGCTGCTGGCTTGCCGGCCCTTTCGTAGCCCACACCATACGATCAGCGATGCGGGCCTTGTGGGTGGTGGCAGCCCGCCGTCGCCGGGGGAAATCAGCAAGGCCCACAATGGAATCCTATTTCTGGATGAGTTGCCTGAGTTCAACCGCAAGACATTGGAAGTCATGCGTCAGCCGCTTGAGGATGGCGTGGTCACGATTTCGCGTGCCTTACGCAGCACTACGTTCCCTTCCGACTTCATGCTGATCGCAGCTGCAAATCCTTGCCCCTGTGGTTACCGTAGCGACCCGCGTCGCAGTTGTAATTGTTTACCGACTCAGATCGAGAAGTACATGGGGCGAATTTCTGGGCCCCTGATGGACCGTATCGACATCCACATCGAAGTCCCAGCCGTTCCGTTCGACGAATTGTCTTCAAGCTGCGGTGGCGGAACAACGAGCGAGCAGATGCGAGCGGATGTGATCAAGGCTCGCGAGGCTCAGTTGGCCCGCTTCGGCAACGGCACGGTGCGGTACAATGCGCAAATGAGTAGTCGCCAGGTGCGAACGCATTGTGCTTTGAACAAGCCTTGCCAGCACATGCTGCGTCACAGTGTTGAAGAGATGGGGTTGTCCGCCAGAGCCCATGACAAAATTTTGCGTGTTGCCCGAACGATCGCCGATGTGGCTGGCGATGAACTGATTGAGGAAGTCCACCTCGCCGAAGCGATTGGCTATCGTAGTTTGGATCGGGATTTTTGGACCTGATGCTAAGCTGATGCACGTCCGTTTTTGCCTCGAGTGTTTAGGTGACACGTTCGCTTGCAATTGTCTCTATCACCTGATCGGGACGAACGGGGTAATTGGATTGAGGATTTTGAATCAGGAACAAGCAAGGACCAGGAACAAGAAAAAGAACACCCGAGTGTGAGGCGAATTGGCGGACACGAACTGGTTTGCCGTGCATGATGTTGGAGAGTTCGTCGTTTCGAAGCGGGTTGCTTTTTGGGGAAGGGGGGTCAGATGCCGCCGCAACTGCCGAACTCTTGGGAAAGCGTCATCCAGTCCCAATTTTTGCCGTCATACCGGTAACGCAATCGCGTTTCAAATGGAATGCCGGGACCCGATTGCGAAACCGCTGTTCCAAGACACGTCAACACGAACGAATCTGCCTGATCCACCGCGCCAGCGAACCTGACTTGCGTTTCCTCAGTCAACAATTGTTTCGCTTCGGCGACTGGGAAAGTACGCTGCGAATGCGGTTGATCCGCGGCGAGTAGAACCTTGCGACGCCCGTCAGGATACACCATTTTAATCGACTCAAAAACGACGGTTTCGAAGTCGGGCCCCACTTGGAGACCAGTCTGTTTGTAAAGGTTGACGACCAAATCATGCGGCAGACGTCGGTTGTCTATTCGCACAAATGGAAAATAGAGTCGGGAAACGTCATGTTCAATTATCGGTTCGGCTACGAGAACGCAAGATTCAATGGGCGATTCTTTTGAAAAACGCTCAGCAAGAGTGAACTTGTCATCGAGACCCACAATCATGCATCCGGAACTGACGGTGGCAACGAATGCGATGCCGATGATAGATCGATTCCCCATCCTGATCTCCAGTAAACAGACCGATGCTTAGTTATGAAAAAACGATTGGCAACGTCAAGACAGCATCATTTCCTAAACGTGCGCTACGCAGCACGACGTTCCCTACCGACTTTATGCTGATCGCAGCTGCAAATCCTTGTCCCTGTGGCTACCGTAGCGACCCACGTCGCAGTTGCAACTGTTTACCGACCCAGATCGAGAAGTCCGGTCGGCGCACCGTGCGGACTTTGTGGTGCGTTTTTGCGTGGGGGACGCCTAAGTCGAGATGGTCGAAAGTTCAGTGCCGCCCCTTGCGATGCGTTGTCCGCCAGCTGGAACGATGCCTTTCGGGCTCTCACGACAAGGCAACGAGCCTTGTTTTTATGACCGCTTACCACTTTGCGGCACAGGATGACTGTAGGGGATGTGCACATTCTGCCGAAAGAAGGGGTGAGGGAACGTCCGTTCGTAGGAGAGTCGGGGTAGGGACAAATGCAGAAACCAAATCGCTTGATGTTTGCGGTGGCCTTTTTCGGTGCCATATTCAGCGCTCAAGCCCTGCTTGCTCAAGGCACCATCTTTTCGTCCAGTGGGCCTGTCAATCGCAGCATGGGTGGGGCAGCCGTCGCCGCTCCGATCGACTCCATTGGCGCGATTTACTGGAATCCGGCGACCATAAGCGGGCTTGAACGGTCGGAAACGGCGTTGGGCATGGGGGTGCTTTTCCCCAACCAAACCGTCGCCTCCTCGGTGGGTGGTTTTGCCGGGTCAACCGATGCCGATGCCGGTGCCTTTCCGCTCCCCAATATCGGATGGGTGCATAAAACCGAGAATCCAAAGGTGACCCTCGGATTGGGGATCAACGCGGTTGCCGGATTCGGAACGAACCTGCCCGTGGATCCCACCAACCCTGCATTGGCACCAACCGGTCTCGGGCGCGTGGACTCGAACGCGTCGTTCCTGCAAATCGCTCCGGTCCTATCGGTCGCCTTGCGGGACAACCTGTCCGTTGCCGCTGGCCCGACCCTGACGGCGGGGCGGATCAGTCTCGACCCGTTTGTCTTCGGTTCGGCAAATGCGGACGGCAGCTACTCGTCGGCGAGCGGGACGCGCTACCATTGGGGTGGTGGGTTCCAATTGGGTGCCTACTACATCCACAGTCCTGCCTGGCGATTTGGTGCCTCGCTGAAGAGTCCGACTTGGATGGAAACCTTTCAGTTCCATTCGGAAGACCAGCTGGGGAATCCGCGAGAGCTGAGCGTCGACGTCGACCTGCCTATGATCCTTTCGTTGGGTACGGCGTACGACGGACTCGAGAATTGGCTTTTTGCGTTGGATGTTCGTTACTTTGACTATAAGAACACCGATGGATTCGGCGACCGAGCGGTATTCGATGCGACGGGGAAATTAGGCGGATTGGACTTCAGCAGCGTGATGTCAACATCGCTGGGGATCCAAAGAGCTGTGAGTGAGCAGTTAACGATTCGGGGAGGATACTCGTACAACCAAAACCCGGTCAGAAACAGTGAAGCGTTTTACAACGTTGCATCACCCTTGACGTTCCAGCACATCCTCAGCACGGGGGCGTCGTTGCGATTCACCGACAATCTCGCGGCAAACGTGGCCTACTCATATTTCTTCGAGAACACACGATCTGGCCAGATCGTCTTTCCCGGGATCGGCGCGATTCCCGGTTCGACCTTCGACAATACGCTCGATGCCCATATTGTAAGTTTTGGGCTCACGATTCAGCAGTAGCACCCTTTTCTTTGATTCCGGATCAGAACTTGCGGTACAATTTGGCACCGTCATTTGCAAAGAATCGGATCGGTTAGGCGAATAGACGGGTTGAGCGTTCGCTTCCGGAGCGAACGTGTCACATGCCCCTGTCCGTTGAAGAACCATGGAAAATACAGCTCCGACAGCCAATCCGTCTCGCTCTGACCGAGCGGTCCCCTCGTATGACGCTGTCGATGTTTCTCACCCGGTGCTCGTCGGCTACCTGTTCTGGATTCTCGGTTTCATCGGGGCGCACCGCTTCTACTTCGGCAAGCCACTCACTGGTGTCCTTTGGTTCTTCACCGGAGGGCTATTCTTGGTCGGTTGGATTGTTGATTTGTTCTTCATCCCTGCGATGGCAGAAGAAGCGAATCGGCGTTACCGAAATGGGCGGGTCGACTTTACCGTCGCTTGGCTGTTGCTGACGTTCTTGGGCTTATTTGGAGTCCACCGCCTGTACATGGGCAAGATCATTACGGGAGTGGTCTATTTGTTGACCGGTGGGCTGTTTGGGATTGGCTACGTCTACGATACCTGCACGTTGAACGAGCAAGTCGAAGAAATCAACCGACAGACTTGATCGCGCCGGATTAGCCTATCGACGTAGTGCAAATTGTCACAACCGGGCCAAGGCGATGACGATTTGGGCCAGCAAGCAGCGGGATTTGGCATTTGGATCCAGGTTTCATTTTGGATGAAGGTTGGAATCCAGTTCTCCAGGATCTTTTTGCTGCTCGACGCAGTCATTTGCCGGCCTCTATACTGAGTGCGTCGGCCTTGCGTTGTGCTTGGCTCTTTTCTCTTCGAAAACCAAGGCGTGTTCGTTCCGTATTGTGCGAACGATTCCGCGGCCGGTTTTCAATCACCTGCGGGGGAATAGTTATGGCGATCGATCTCATGCAAATGCTGAAGAGCCAAGTTACCGGACAACTGGCAGGCAAACTGGGTAGCCATTTGGGCGAAAGTCCCCAGGCAACGACCCAAGGATTGGATGCCATTTTTCCCACCGTTCTCGGTGGACTGATGAAGCAGGTCTCACAACCTGGTGGCGCAGCGAAGATCAACGAGACACTCGATCAAGGTGACTACGATGGCAGCTTGCTCGACAACATCACCCGATAGCGGTGGTGGCGGTTTGGTTAAGGTGTTGTTGCCCCTGGTGATCCTGGGATTGCTAGGATGGCTCGGTTATTCACTGCTAAAGGATGGCCCCGACAAGGCGGATCGGGATGTCGTGGATCCATTGGGTGGTATCGAGATCGACAGCGGCGTGCCTGAAGTGCCGGCGGGAATGGCCGATCTCGGCACGAATTTGACGGGGAGTATGGAGAAGCTGAACGATGTTTTCGGGAACATTGTCGATATTGAATCTGCCAAAGCTCAGCTCCCCGAACTGACAACCATCAACGAAAGTCTTGGTGCCTCGGCAGCGATGTACGAGAAGGCACCTGAGGCGATGAAGTCGACGATTGGAGCCACGATTAGCAAAATACTGCCAGGAATCAAGGAAAAGATCGATTCGGTGTTGGCCATTCCTGGTGTTGGCGAGATTTTGAAGCCGATCGTTGACAGCCTGTTGGAAAGGTTTGCTGTTTTTTCGGCATAACATCTCTTAGAACGTGCGGAAGTACGTGCAATTTTCTGCCGAGTCGGTCTATGATTGACGGGCGTCAAATTGTTTTGAACGAGCATTCGGAAAGCTCTGTTTTCCGAATGCATCTGGAGAGGGCTCTCAAGCGGCATCATGGGTGATTTCCATTTTCATATCGCCAGCACGCTTGGGCTGCTGCTCGGTGCGTGCCTTGCCGCCGGCGTCTTTGCCGACTTACTCCATCTTCCCAAGGTGACCGCCTTTTTGTTGGTTGGCTTGCTGGTTGGCCCAAGTGTGATGGACCTGATTCCCGAAGGACATGTGGAACGATTCGAGCCGGTGCTTGAATTTGCGATGGCCATCGTCCTGTTCAACCTCGGCTGTGAGTTCACCTTCAAGAAGGTTCGTCGGATTGCAGCCCACTGCTTGGCGGTATCCGCGACCGAGATCTTGTGCACGTGTGGGTTGGTGACCATTGGGTTGCGATTATTTGGATGTTCTGGTGGCACCTCCTTGTTACTCGGGTGCCTCGCTGTTGCAACTGCTCCCGCGACAACGATTTTGGTGCTCAAGGAATTTCGCTCCGAAGGGCCGGTCACCGAGAGCACCGGTTTCTTGGTCGCGATGAATAACTTCGCATGTATCGTGTTGTTTGAGTTTGCTTTCCTGGCGATCCACTTGATTCAAGGGAAACTCGAAATCCCGTTGACAGAACAAATGGGGGTGCTGTTGCTGGACATTGCCGGTTCGGTGTTGTTGGGATTGGCGGGCGGTTTGGTTGTCAGCTACGGGTGCGGGCTGCTGCGAATGACCCGTTGGCTGGTCTTGCTGGTCGCCACCACGACCTTCTTGCTTGGCATTTGTGAATCCTTGGACATTCCCTACATGGTGACCTTTTTGGTGATGGGGGTGACGGTGGCGAACACCTCCGACATGAAGGGCAAAATCGTTGACGAACTCGATCACTTATCAGGCCTGTTGGCGGTGGTTTTCTTTGCCGTCCATGGAACTCAGCTTGACGTCGGTGCTTTCGCAGCTGCGGGTATGGTTGGCGTGATCTACATCGTGTGTCGGATGCTCGGGAAATGGTTGGGTGTCTACGCGGCGGCTCGGGCAACGCGTCAACCGCTCGAAGTTCGGCATTGGCTCGGAAGTTGTTTGTTTGCCCAAGCTGGGGCTGCGATCGCGCTATCGTCCATTGCGGTGGCTCGCGATCCGGAGCTCGGTAAACCGATCCAGGACATCATCCTTGGGTCGGTGGTCTTGTTTGAAATCATTGGCCCGCTCTTTATACGGCAATCGCTGCTCCGAACGGGCGAAGTTCCGCTTGCCCAAGCGATTCATCACACCAGCCGTACGCCGTTGGAACAGGTTCGCGAATTGGGGTATCGTTTTCGAACCGGACTTGGCCGGCACAGTGACCCGAAAGGCGCGGTGGACCAAGTCGGAGGCAAGGTCAAAGTGAGCGATTTGCTGCGCAAGACAAAAGGGATACATCAATCGGCCGACTTTGATGCCGTGATCTCGCACATTGAACATAGCCATGACAACACCTACCCCGTTGTCGATGACCGGATGCGAGTCGTTGGCGTGATACGCTATCCGCTGCTAAGCAATGTGATGTTTGACGACAGCGTCACGCAGTTGGTCCGAGCCGAGGACTTGGTCAGCGAGACCGATGCGATTCTCTATCCGGATGATCCCGCAGCGCGTGCCTTTGAACTGTTCGAAGCTGAAACGGATGACTGTATTCCCGTCGTCACGCGTGAAGAGCCTCATGAGCTACAAGGGGTGGTGCGGCGCAGTGACGTGATGCACACGCTGATCACACGCCGTCGAAAAAGCAAATAGAGTTTTCCGTTGTCGCCGAGCGAAATGGCATTCGCTAAGATGGTGGCAGAACTGTTTCCTTCTCTCCTCGCTTTGGTCTTCTCGCGATGTCACGACTTACCGATGCTCAAATTATCGAATCGATTCGCTTGTATCGCGAAACGCTGAATGAAACAAAGTCGCTGTACATCGAAAGTGGCAAGTTGATCCGGGGCAGCTACGGTTGGCTTGGCGAGGAACCCGACGCCCATTCGATCGCAAGTCAAATGGATGATTTGCATCAAGGGCTGTTGATGAAGGTTTTTTCCGCCGTCGTTCCGGACGCCAGCAGTCGATCGATGGAGCAACGCCAACTGGGGCGTGTCTTGCTCGAGCACTTGTGGGGCAAATCGGTGATGGGCAACCAACTGCACGAAGCAGTCGATTGGTTGGTCACCGCATCCAAAGAATTCCAGTGGTCCGATTTGGTTCGCCCGTTCGTAGAAATTGCTGCGATTCGAGACCGTTGGGGTGAACTGGAGACGTTGGTGATGAGGATGGCGAATCTGCTCGCGTCGGTCGATGGGGACATGAGTGTCGCCGACAATTCGAACTTGGACTCGATGCGAGAACAGATGAAGGAGCTCGGCAGCGTGCCGGTTGTGGAGCACAACAGCCAAGCGGACACCGATAACGCTCGCGATGCACTCGTTTGGCTGCGAGCGGAGGCCAAGCGGCTTCGCGAAGGAGCGGGAGTCGCGGCAGCCGAGAAGCCCACTCCGACGCCTGGTCCGGGTGCAGCGCCGGCGCCGCGGACCGATGCCAAGGCAACGTCGCCGGATCTGGAACCGGTTGACGATCGCACGCCCGAACAGCGACTGGCCGAAGCACGGCAGAAGCTTGATCAGTTGATCGGGCTGCACGCGATCAAGGACCAGATCCAGACCTTGACCAATTTTCTAAAGATGGAAGCGAGACGCGAAAAAGAAGGCTTGCCGACGACTCGGCCAAGTTTACACATGGCGTTTGTGGGAAATCCGGGGACGGGAAAGACCACCGTGGCTCGGATCATCGCAGACATTTATGGGGCGCTCGGCATTTTGGACAAAGGCCATTTGGTGGAAACCGACCGTAGCGGATTGGTCGCGGAATACGCCGGGCAAACCGGCCCCAAGACCAATGCCAAGATCGATGAAGCTCTCGATGGTGTGTTGTTTATCGACGAAGCCTACACGTTGATCGACGAAAACGGGCAAGATCAGTATGGCCGCGAAGCGGTGCAAACGCTGCTCAAGCGGATGGAAGATCAACGCGATCGGCTGATCGTCATTTTGGCGGGCTACCCCGTCGAAATGCGAAAAATGATTCGCAGCAATCCGGGTCTCAGTTCGCGGGTCGGAACGACGATGCACTTTGATGATTATCCACCTGAAGCGTTGTGCCGGATTTTTGAATTGATCGCAAAGAAATCCAAGTACTCGATTCCTACCGAATCACGACGTCGGTTGCTGCGCGGTTTCACCTACCTTTACATCAATCGCGATCGCCACTTCGGCAACGGACGGACGGCAAGAAATAGCTTTGAACGCAGTGTTCGGCGTTTGGCGAATCGATTGGCGGTCATGACGGAGGTGAGCCGCGATCTTTTGACGACCCTTCAACCGGTTGACATCGAAGTGGCCGACATCACACAAGAACATCTTACGGCGATGGCCGGTGAGAAGGGAAACGTCCGCGTCCACTGCAGCCACTGCCAGCAATCGGTGGTGATCGACGATGCCATGCTGGGGACCACGATCAAGTGCGAAAGCTGTAACGAGAAGTTCGCAGCGGATTGGGGAGAACCGGTCTTGGAACTCCCTAAACCGGAAAATGGAAAATCCGACGAAGCGGATGGCGCCAAGGATGTGGTGGTGAAGTAGGGGAGATGAACTCCCCAGCAGGGCACGTTGGAGTCGTAGGCTTTAGCCGATTCAGCAAGGGTCCAGCACGCAATCGGCTAAAGCCTACCACTCCAACGAATAACCCGGGCTAGCGTGCGTAGCCTTCCACCATTTGCATGAATTCGGTTGTTGGCTCGGCAACCGTCATCACCTTGGAGGGGCCAGAGGGGTTGTCGCGATTGCGAATGATGATGATCACTTCCTGGTTCGGGTTGACCGTAAGGGCCGATGGCTGCATTGCGGATGCAGGTAGGCTTGCGGGAGCGACTGCGTGGTTCGGCAAACTCGCGATCCGCTGCGGTGGTGCCGCGTTCTGAGCAGCCAACATGCCACTCGGCTCCTGATAGAGTTTCGACAGATTCGCGCGGTCAAATTGCCAGTGGATCGTACCAGGGCCGGCGTAGATCCCAACATCGCCTTTGTAATCGGCAGCGTTGCAAACACCGATCAAACAGCCGGATGCGTCGAACAGCCCGCCGCCGCTACGACCATCGATCGGGGCGCCTTGGATTTCAAGGTTCGAAACACCGAGGTGTTGATCGTATTTGTCGATTCCCGTAATGCGTGTGTCTCGCCGTGAAGGATCGTCACCGCGGTCACACCCAAAACTGAAGGCGGTTTGACCATTTTGGACCTTCTCGTTCGCTCCGATCACTCGCACAGGCTGAATGGCAAAGCCGGGGCGGATCGCGACCAATGCGATGTCTCGGTCTTCCGCATCATAATCAATCACCTGGCCGATCACGGTACGTACCTCGCCACCGACGAACAAGTCGACTTCAATTTTTCCTTGACCCTTCGTTTCGCGGAACAGGTGTCCGCAGGTCAGCACAAGTGCTTCGTCGCCGTGCGTATCGACGATGGTTCCTGTACCCGCTCCGTAGCCTTTCCCGTCGTAGACTCGCAAGCGAACCGTCGCGGCTTGGGCTCGTTCAACTGCATCGGCAACACTGACGCTGGGCATCGCCTCGGCGGTTGCCGCTGACGCGGTCAAACTTGAACTGAAAGCCGCCGCCCCCATTGGCGCCAGTCGTGTTTGCGGGGTGGGATTGTGAGCGAGTGGTCTCGACTGAGACCCCGTGTCGATTGGGAGGCCAGCGGGGGAAACCGTAAGCGCCGATTGCAGTTGGGCCAGGGATTGAATGCCAACCAACCGAGTGGCTTCTTTTCCGTCGACCACCACCACGAAGGTTGGTGTTTGACGGATCCCGTATCGACGTGCGAGGTCGAGTTCGGATTGAACATCGACATGCCGAACCGGAACACCGGATTGTTCCAGCTGTGCCAGCACCGGTTGCATCGCCCGACAGGGGGGACACGTCGATGACGAGAAGTCAATCAAGATGGCATTGCGCAAGATGGCATTGGATGGTGAAGCCTGCACGATGGAGGCTTGCCACGCCAACGAGATGCCAATCACCAAAGCGGTCGCAGCTGCGATACAATTTCGATTCACCAGGCGTCCCTCCATGGACGTTTGGGGTAGTGTTCTGCGACGCGGCTAGGATTCGTGCATCCATGCTCGTTTCCTTAGGGGTCGCGTTGCGTCGGCGATGGTGCTTGAATCCGGCCGAGTTTGGCAAGGGCAATGGAACAGAAAGCTCCGTTACTTTAGTTTTTTTCCTGTTTCACGCCACGTTTTTGCAAAAAAAATCCCGCGAGACGAACTCGCGGGATGGAGGGTTTCTTTCAAAAAACCATTGCTGGCAATATGCTACGGCTTCATCTTAGGCGAACGTGTAGCCCTCTTCGCCATGATCGATGATGTCCAAGCCGCGTTGTTCGTGCTCAGCGTGTACGCGAAGCCCGATCACGCCATCAATCGCTTTGAGCAGAATCAGACTACCGATTCCGGCGAATGCATAGGTGATCAAAATGGCGACCACCTGTCCGATCAGCAGGCTGGGGCTCCCCGACTCGATGAGCCCAAGCGGCTGCCCCTCCGCAATATCCCAACAGGCGCGGGTCGCAAAGATCCCGGTCAGCAACGCGCCGAGGGTCCCGCCGACGCCGTGCACGCCGAACGCATCGAGTGCATCGTCGTATCGCAGAGCATGCTTCAACTTGCTACATGCCATGTAGCAAACGACTCCGGCAAGGGCTCCCATCAACAGCGCTGGCATCGGTTGGACGAAACCCGCGGCGGGTGTGATACAGACCAAACCGGCTACCGCGCCGCTGCTGGCGCCCAGTACGGTTGGTTTCCCAAGCACGACCCATTCGGTTAACGCCCAAGCGAGCGCGCCGGCGGCCGCGGAGAAGTGCGTCACGGCAAATGCGCTGCTGGTTAGTTCGTCGGACAGCAATTCGCTGCCGGCATTGAATCCGAACCATCCGACCCAGAGCATTGCTGCACCGAGTGCGGTGTAAGTCAGATTGTGGGGTTGAATCGGCTCACGCGGGTATCCCATCCGGGGACCGATCAGAATGGCAGCGACCAATGCCGAGATACCGCTGCTGATATGGACGACCGTCCCACCGGCGAAATCCAATGCACCGCCTGCGATTCCGGTTTCACCATAGGCGAGGATTCCGCCATCCCAAACCCAATGGCAAAGGGGGCAATAGATCAACAGGCCCCACAGCATCGAGAAGATCACCATCGCGCTAAACTTCATTCGCTCGGCAAAGGCACCACAGATCAGGGCAGGTGTGATGATAAAGAACATGCCTTGGAACAGCATATGCGTGAGCATCGGAATCGGAATGTCTGCAGAAAAGATCGGCGTCACCGGCATACCGGCCGCGTCATCCCAGTAGCGTTGAACACCGTTCATGAACAAGTGGTCCATGTTTCCAAGCCAGCGACCGGAGCCGCCGAATGCAAGGGAGTAACCGACCAGAGCCCACAACACCGTCATCATCCCCATCAAGAAGATGCACTGCATCATGACGCTCAAAACGTTCTTGCGGCGAACCAGCCCACCATAGAACATCGCCAATCCTGGAGCGGTCATGAACAACACCAGGGCACAGCTGGTTAGCATCCAGGCGTTGTGCCCGGCCAACGCCGCGTTGGCGATTGCCGCTTCAATGTCCAGCGGCGCTTCGACCGTATCGGCAACGACCGGCTCGGAGGCAGCCAGGTTTCCAACCGTGGCGTCTTGCGTCCAGCCAACGGGGACGGGAATGACGACGCAAGACAGCAGCGCCGCCAGCAACCAAACGTAGATTCTACCACTCACGATTCTCTCCTCAGGGAACGTTCGCTCGGGGCAAACCCCGTTCGCCAGCCGAGCCATTTTTGCCGTGATCGCACTCGTGCCGAGCCGCCTTCAGGCCCCCAAAAACTGGGGGCACCCTGCACGGAGTGTGTTCGTAATTCCACTATCTAGGTGCCGCCGTGACACCCGCTACGGCCTAAGAGGATAGACAGATTGTGGTTGGTTTAGAAGCCCTCAAACCCGCTGGACGTGGCCGCTCGGAAGCTCGCGGTAGCTGAGCGAGGACGGTACAATCGCCGGTTTAACGCCTCTCGGCTTGCCATCACCCTGCTCTCGACCCGTGATCCCGAGAATTCTTGTTTTCCGCCGATACAGCGAACTCCAAGCGGAAGCACGCAAAAGATGCCCACGCCGCCCTTAGAAAAGGCCTGAACGATGATCCTAGTTTTGCTGCTCGTGTTGCTGGCTGCTGTTCCTGTGGTCGCCCAAGACGTCATCATCGCTGACTTCGAAGGTGACTCCTATTCTGGGTGGGCGATTGAAGGCAGCGCCTTTGGTACGAGGCCCGCTCGCGGCGAATCTCTCGGTTTCCTTGGGTACCGAGGTGGCGGCGTGGCGAACTCGTTTGCCACCTCGGACGAAGACGTCGGATCACTGACGTCAGCTGAATTTCAAATCGCTCAGCGCTATATCGTGATGCTCGTTGGAGGCGGCAAGCAGGCAAACGGGCAGCGAGAAAATCAGGCGGCGGTAGAGTTGCTCGTCGACGGTCGAGCGATCCGGACCGCCACGGGCGACAACTCTGAAACCTTGCGATGGCACAGCTGGGACGTTGCCGGGCTAAAAGGCCAATCCGCGCAAATTCGAATTTTTGATAACGCCAGCGGTGAGTGGGGGCATATCTGTGTCGATCATATCCTGCAAAGTGAATCCCCTCGCGCGGGCACCGGAGTTTGGCGCATCGAGGAATACCGGAGTTCAGCAGACTATTTCCAAGAACCGTTCCGTCCCGGTTTCCATTTTACTCCGGAACTAAATTGGATGAACGATCCGAATGGTTTGACCTACTTTGGCGGTGAGTACCACTTGTTTTACCAGCACAATCCGCTCGGCAACGTCTGGGGACACATGAGTTGGGGACACGCGGTTAGCAAAGACATGTTCCATTGGGAACACCTGCCCATTGCAATGTACGAAGAAAACGGAGTGATGGTTTATTCGGGTAGCTGCATCATCGATCACAACAACACCAGCGGTTTTGGAACAGGCGACGAACCACCGATGATCGCCATTTACACCGGGCACAGCGATGAACGTGAGACGCAAGACATCGCATACAGCAATGATCGTGGACGAACATGGACCAAGTATGGAGAGAATCCCGTCATCGATCTGGGCAAGAAGGACTTCCGTGATCCTAAGGTGTTTTGGCACCCGCCCTCGCAAAAGTGGTGCATGGTGGTCTCGCTGGCACGTGAAAAACGATTGCAGTTCTACGCTTCCCCCGATTTGAAGAACTGGTCCCTGCTCAGTGAGTTTGGTCCCGCAGGCGTTCGTTCCAAATCCAACTGGGAATGTCCTGATTTGTTCGAGCTGCCGATCGAAAATGAACCTGGGCATACACGTTGGGTGTTGGAGGCCGATATGGGAAACGGTGCCGTCGCGGGAGGTTCCGGTGGCGAGTACTTTACGGGCATGTTTGATGGCCAGACGTTTCGAGCGGACTCGACCGACTCGAAATGGGTTGACTATGGTCGAGATTTCTACGCTCCGGTGACTTATTCCAATTTGCCTCGCGACGATGGACGTCGGGTCTGGGTCGGATGGATGAACAATTGGTCGACGGCACTGAACCCAACCTACCCGTGGCGAAGTGCGATGTCGGTTCCGCGAGAGTTGAGCCTTCGGCGCATCGGCGACCAGTTGCGTCTGTGCCAACGCCCCGTCGCGTCGATTGAGTCACTGCGGAAGGAACCGATGCTGATCTCGAACATGGAAATCGAGGATGGGGATACCACTCTCAGCGCGCGCGGCCAGCAACTGGATCTGATGCTCGTGATCGATCCTGGCACGGCTCGTAGGTTCGGTGTCCGAGTGCTGAAGGGGGATCACGAACAAACCGAGATTGGCTACGACATGGCTACCGAGTCGCTGAGCGTGGATCGGACCCAATCGGGCAATGTGAAGTTTCACCAGGATTTTTCGGGCAAGCACGCTGGGCCACTCGGGCTCGACCCGAACGGGCAAGTGCGGCTCCGACTGCTCGTCGATCGGTGCAGCGTTGAGGTGTTTGGAGGTGAGGGGGAAACCGTCCTCACCGACCTCATTTTTCCGAGTGCGAGCAGCGATCGAATTGAGCTGTTTGCAGAGGGAGGCAGGGCGACCGTGGTTGACGGGCAGGTTTTCCAGCTTGACGCATCCATGGGGCCAAACGCGAATCCGTAATCTCGGCACCCTGTCACGAGTACTGCCCCGTGATGCCGCTTCAGGGGCATTCTTTTCCAGAAATGCAGATTCTTCTGCACATTGCGGGTTGACCGCAGGCTGAATGTGTAGGAGAATCTGCACATCAGCTGCCTTGTCACACAGGAGCCAAGTATGTCGCAGTTCACTGCTGGCGAACTCGAAGTCATGCAGATTCTTTGGGAGCATGGCGAATTGAAGCCGGCCGAAATCCAGGCGGTGTTCCCTCGCGAGATCAAGAACCCGGCCTTGCGGTCGGTTCTTGTCATCCTTGTCGACAAAGGGCACGTCTCGCGGCGGCAAGTCGGCAAGGCGTTCTTCTACAAAGCGAGAACGCATCGCAATCGCGCGTTCCGCAGCATGCTCCGTGAACTGGCGGACCAATTCTGTGAAGGTTCGACGCGAACTCTGCTGTTCAATCTCGTCCAATCCGAAAAACTGTCGGACGATGACATCGCTGAATTGGAGCGGTTAGCAAAAGACAGTTCTCCCCTCAAAGAGAAACGGAGTGAATCATGATCACGCGTACGAGCTTCACGGAACTGACGCATGCGGTTGTCGACGCCCCCTGGTGGTTCACGGTTCTTTGCAAAATGACCGTGGTTTTGCTACTCGCCTGGATCCTGCACTTGCTGCTGCGCGACAAGAATCCTCGCTGGCGAGTGCTGTTGTGGCGAGCCGCGGTCGTTGGCGTCTTGGTCGTTTCCGGTCTGGACGCACTGCGTTTCACGTCGCTTTCCTTGACCGTCGCAGCGCCGGAAAAGATCGTTACCACCGCGTCGGTTTCGCTTGAGCACAATCCGCACGCTTCGTTTACCCTCGGACCGATCAGCAACACCTATCCGAGCCCGCTTTGGCAATCGCCGATGCGAATGCCAGAAGCGGTCTCCGCAGAGCCTTCTCCGGTGCGGAGCCCTGTATCCGCGAGCAGCACGGAGGCAACCGCAGCAGAACGGGTTTTCTCGATCGCGAGCATTCCGAACGGGCTGTGGCTGATTTGGCTTATGGGGGTCGCGGCGTTTTTGTTGCGTTGGGTGACGTCGCTGCGACGGCTGCAGAAAATGGTTGCGGATTCCCGAGCAGTGCCTGATTGGATCAGGCAGGAAACGTGGCGACTTTGCGACGAAATGGGGATTCGAACGTGTCGCGTTGCAGAGGTGGATCGGGTGGGTTCGCCCTGTCTTGGCTGGACCACGACGGGACCGATTTTACTGATGCCCAAGTCGATTGCTGCATCCGCAGACCGCGACGAAATGACGGCCATTTTGACTCACGAGCTATCGCATCTCTACGGTCATGATTTGTCCTGGGCTTGGCTTGTCAACGTCGTCAGCGGTCTGCTTTGGCCGCATCCGCTTTGTTGGCGCATCGGTTCGGCACACCTGACCGCCTGTGAAGACGCCGCCGACGCCGAATCCGCTCGGCGACTGGGTGACACCGACCTCTATTCGCGGACGTTGGCGAAGGTTGCGCTCAGCGTCGCTCGCCATCCTCGCCCGGTTGGATTGGCCATGGCTCGCATCAGTGATGTCCGCCGTCGCCTCGATCGAGTCAAGCGAACGTTTCGCCAATTGCCCCTGCGTCGCCGCACCATCGCGTTGAAGCTGGGGGGCGCTTCCTGTGCGTTTCTGTTGCTCGGAGCGATCCGTTTCGTCCATGCCGATCCGCCGTCGGAAACAGCGACGGCAGTCAATGTGGGACAAGAGTCGGAGCGTTTGCTCGTCGTTCGCGTTGGCGATGAGGATGGCAAACCGATCGATGGAGCAGCGCTGCGTGCTTGGTACGATGCCGAAAAGATCGAGCCCCAGCAACGAGGCGATGGGCGATACGAAGTGTCGTTTCCCCACGACGCAAGACATCTGCGTCTCGACGCCACCGCACCCCGCCGGGTTCCTCATCTAGCCGCCTGGCACCATGCCGACTTGGACACCGAACTTGGCGACGAATTCCATTTTACGCTGCCAAAGGGAACGGTGATTCGTGGTCAAGTCCATGACGAAGCGGGAAATCCGATCGAAGGAGCGACCGTATCGGTATTAGATTCCACGGGCATGAAAGAGCGTATTCGCCCGCAACCCTACGTCTACGACTATCCGGTGCAAACCGATGCCGAAGGCCGCTGGGTTTGTGACGTGATGCCGAAGCAGTTCTCGGAAGTTTCATTGAAACTGACCCATCCCGATTTCATCAGCGATTCAATGTTCAGCGAAACCGCGGGGCAGGTATCGATCGAGTCACTGCGGGACGGCACTCATCGGATGGTGATGAAAAAGGGAGTCACCGTAGCGGGGAAAATCGTCGACTCCGATGGCGATCCGGTTGAAGGAGCGGTGGTATTTCAGGGTAGTGATCGGCTCGGATCCGACTATCCGAAAACGGAGACGAACGCGGCCGGGGAGTTTGCGTTCGAGCAATGTAAACCCTCCGGATTCGCTGGGATGATTTTGACGGTCGTTGCAAAACAGTTTGCACCCGAGCTAGAAGTCGTTCAGGTCAGGGAGGCAATGGAGCCGATCGCGATCACACTCAAGCCGGGGAAAACGCTGCGTCTTCGTACGGTTGGACCCGACGGCGAACCGCTTGCGGGCGTTCATGTTTTCGCCGATACATGGCGAAGCCACCGTTCGCTAGCCGATGCTGAAATTCATGGCGAAACCGACGCCGACGGAGTCTTCGTTTGGGAGAACGCACCGGAAGATGAAATTGAATTCGATTTGCTCGCTCGTGGGTACATGGACAAACGCAATACCAAACTGACCGCTCGCGACGAACCGTATGTCTTGCAGTTTGCTGAGCCGTTGATCGTCACCGGCAGTGTCGTTCATGCGGACACGAAGCAACCGATTAAAGAGTTCGAGGTGATTGACGGCTACAAGCTCGATACCGGTGGTCCGATGATGTGGGACCATGAGAGCAGCAGACGTGGGAGAGAGGGGCGTTTTCAGAGTCGTTTCGACTATCCTTATCCGGAATACTCCGTGCGAATCGAAGCAAAGGCATTTGAACCAGCGGTTTCGCGATTACTTCAACCGGACGAGGGTGACGTCGAGCTGGACTTTGAACTCAAGCCAGCTGTTTCCGAAGCGGACGTCTCGGATCAATATCATTGGGATTGCACCACCGAGGACAAAGAGACGGGCGAGAGAATCGCAGGGGTGAAGATTTCTTGGGAGTTCCGAACGCACCATGTAAACGCTGACGGTGAGCAGACGCTGTGGAAGAAAGCATTCGTTTCCGATCAAGACGGCCACTACAAGGTCAGCGTCCCCAAGTCAATCGTCGACGCTGCCATGGCGTTGGTCGGTATCGAATACTCGCACCCTGAATACTTGCCCCGTCGTGATTCTTTCTGGCCGCTGCGTATGCCGGATGATCCCGTTGGTAAACAAATTGATCACCGACATGCGAAGCTGGAACCAGGCGTGAAGGTGTTTGGGAAAATGATCCATCCGGATGGATCACCCGCGAAAGACGTGCCGGTGATGTTTGCTCGAAATCGCGAAGGATTCGGTGATGGGAACGGTGGCTACGCGCATGGCTTCTGGACGCGAACCGACAACGATGGAAACTATCAGCTTTTCACTCGCAACACTTGGCCTCAGCGGATTCATTGGTTCCCAACCGAGTATGAAGCGAACTCAAAAGCGACAACCAAGACGTTTGGGCAACAACCGACGATTCGATTGAAACCAGGATTGTCGCTTGTTGGAAAGGTCATCGATGCGGAGGGCCAGCCGATCGAAGGAATCGTGGTTCGAGCGGTTACCGGGACACGCGTACCGTTGATGTTTGCCACTTCGAACGCGGCAGGTGTGTTCCGGTTCACTCCGTTGCCAGCGGGCGAGTATGGTTTGATTCCCGTCAAACGTTACCATGACAATCGAAGCGGTGATTCGCTCACAACGAAGCTACCCTATCCGATTCCGTCGATTCGCTATGAATTGAAGGACTCGACGAGTTCATCTGATCCCAAGGCGGTGATTCAGGCAGCGCCGCTGGTCAAGATCCCGGTGGAAGTGGTCGACGGTGACGCGATGCCGATGAGTCACGCCCGTTTGTCGATCGGTTCCCTAGGTGATTTCGGAAATGCCGTGATGGCGGAGCCGATTGAAGGATCGCCTGGGAAATTCGAGTTTGTGTTCCCCAAAGGTCGGTACATCCGTGACTTGGCGTTTCGCTGTTCGATGGGAGACGCAGCCTTGTATCAAATGAACCTCGATCATCCGCCGACGGCTGCCGAGGCGATCGTGTTAGGGAAAGCAGAAGACGACTTCCCAGCCATCCGGGTGACGGTACGACCGGCGGCCACGTTGACGGTGAAGGTTCGCACGGCCGACGGCAAGGCACCGACCGAAGCGATTCAAGTCAACGGTCACTACGGCCCCGAAACGCAAACAAGAATTGAGGATGCGGAAAGAGCAAATCGGGATCCACAGGCCCACTTCATGGCGCCTCGCTATTTCCAATCCAATCCCGCGGGCGAGCCATTCAACACCACGTTCAAGCAAATCACGCCCGGCGAACCCTTTGTCGTCAGCCTACGTTCGGCGCACTATACCGCCGAGCCGACGACGGTCGTGTTAGGCGATGGCGAATCGAGGCAGGTCGAGATTTTGGCAGCGGTGAAGGAGGAGATGGAAGAAAAGTAGCCTTGTAAAGGTCTCGCTGGTCCCTTCGACGTGGCCAATCAACCGCATTCTCCGTTGGCGTCCTGGTCGATCGTCTCACCGGGTTTTTTCGCTCCCTTGCCCGGTGAAAACCTCTTGACATCAAGGCGGCGAATTTCCGAGTGTCGGCAACAGCTGCCAGCGTTCTTGAGAAAAACTGGCAAAAGTATCTGAAAAGGGAGTTTGCTTCTGTGTCCGCTCGGTTGTCCATGATCGCGATTTTCGTGAGTACGGTGCTCGCGATTGCTGCCACCGGCACCATCAGGGCTCAAAGTCCGTACCCGCCTGGCTATCCAAACATGGCTGCGGGGGGGCCGCCCATTAGCGATCCCTATGCCATGTCGAGTTACAATTCCCAGGCTAACTGGCTGCCGCAGATGCCGTCGTTTTCCCTTCCGACGGTGTCGGACCGATTGTATTGGCGTGCGGAGTACCTGGCTTGGCGGGCTGACGGAATGGAAACGCCACCGTTGGTCACGACCAGCCCCGCGGGAACACCACAAAATCAAGCCGGCATCCTGGGGATGTCTGGAACTTCCGTCCTGTTCGGTGGAAACGAAATCAACAACGATATCGCCAATGGGTTTCGAACACGGGCTGGACTCTGGTTGACCGCGCAGGGGACCTGGGGCATCGAGGCCGAGTACTTTATGCTCAATGGAGACAATGATAGTTATTCCGCCAGCGGCAGCGGGGCTCCGATCCTTGCTCGACCTTTTTTCGATACGACCAACGATCGACAAACCGCTCAATTGGTTTCTTTTCCCGGTTTAGTGAACGGTTCGGTTGCCGTCGGATCCGATTCCGATCTCAAATCGTTCCTGATCAATGCGCGTGCATCCATGTTGCCAATCTATCCAACGATCTGTCCTCCGGATGGGGCGCAAGACCGAGTCGATTGGATCATCGGTTACCGCTACTTAGAACTTGATGATCGACTGGGTGTCACGGAAAATCTCGAGTCTCAAGTTCCCAGTGCACCGGGAACGATTGCGCTTTCGGAAGCATTTGAAACACAGAATCAATTCAATGGGTTGCAGCTTGGAGTCGTCTATCAGGCGAACTTCAATCGGGCATGGCTCGAGTCGATGTTGCGCGTCGGTGTTGGCAACAACAAGCAAAAGGTGAGCATCAGCGGTTCGACTGCGATCACGGAACTTGGCGTCACAGACACCTATTCCGGTGGCTTGCTCGCGCAAACCAGCAATATCGGGACCTACGAACGCACGGATTTTTCGATGGTCCCTGAAATTGGGTTGACTCTCGGATTTCGGTTCACACGTTGTTTGCACGGCACGATCGGTTATTCGCTCATCTACTTTCCCAACGTCGTTCGAGCGGGTGACCAGATCGATACCCGCGTGAACCCCAACCTGATTCCCGAGCCGAATTTGCCCATCAGCGGTTCGCAGCACCCTGCATTTTCTTTTGTCGAAACCGATTATTGGGCACAAGGGCTAAGCCTTGGTGGCGAGCTGCGGTTTTAGTGCCCCCTTCCATTGAGGGGATCATCGGCTCATGAAGGGAAATGCATGTGGCTGACATAGACGTCCATAAAATGAACGTCTTCGCTCAATCCAAACCGTTCCACGCGAGAGCAGATCCTTGCGATCCGGTTGTCGGTCCCACCATCCGATAGCAAAATCGTTTTGGCTCCGCGTAGCGCCGTGTTGCCCATCGCGCTGACCTTCGTTTCGTCGCACGTCAACAGCCCGAGCTGTACCGCGTTGTGGATATCCAAATAGTTCCCAAACGCACCGCACAGGAAATAGTCAGCGACGTCATCCACCGTGTGGCCCAGCTTTCCCAGCAGGATTTCGACACCTGCCGCAATCGCTCCCTTGGCCAATTGTAGTTCTCGGATGTCGCATTGATGCAGGGATACAGGATCTTCTAAGTTCAGACGTACCCCTCCGCGAACCCATCGCCCGCTGGGGTCCACATCGCCGATTCGTCGAGCACTGGCAATCGCGTCGATCAAACCGCTTCCGCAGATCCCCTTGGCGGGCACGTTTCCGATCACATGGCATTCATATCGCGTTCCAACGTCGCGCACCCGGTCGATCGCACCTGCTGCGGCACGCATGCCCATTTGTATCTTGGCGCCTTCGAAGGCTGGCCCCGCTGCGGTAGCGGCACCTAGCATGCGATGTCCATCGGATACGATCATCTCTCCGTTGGTCCCCAGATCGACAAGCACCTGCAATCGATCCGATTGGTCCATGCCCGATGCGATCACTCCGGCCAACAAGTCGCTGCCGATGAACCCGCCCAAGCAAGGCAGAAATCGGACAACAGCAGAGTTCGACAGGTTCCATCCCAGCTCCGCTGAGGTTAATCGTTGCTCAGCAAGACGTGGTGAATCGAACGGACACGCGGCCAGTGGCGACAAGTCATGACCGCAAAACAGATGATGCATCACCGTATTCCCAACGATGATGATCTCGAGCAACGGTTGAGTGCTTTCGAGGTTGGCGGTGGCATCTCGGCAAAGTTGCTCAACCATGTTGCCAAGGGCGTCGTGAATCATTGCTTTCAGTCGATCACCGCCGTTGCCGTTGCCGTTGACCGCGTATTGCACACGGCTCATGATGTCGGCGCCGTGGCGGGTTTGTGGGTTCAGACCCGAGTGAAATGCCAACACATTCCCCGTCGACAGGTCGACCAATTGAGCGGCGATGGTGGTTGTTCCCAAGTCGATTGCGATGCCCCAACCAGGGCGGGGGGAAACGGCGACAGCAGTGTCATCCATCAAGACGGAAGCATCAAACTGAGCCAGTTGGATGGATACATCCTTTGAAACGTTGGCGCAGCACGCCAACCGCCATCCTTCGGCAACCGCTTGTTGGCCCAATTGAGCGACGTCTTCCGTCGAGGTGTCAAGCTCGCCTCGGATCACGCGGACGCGACACTTGCCACAGGTGCCATTGCCACCACAAGGAAACTCCATGCCCTGCTCGAAAAGCAAGTCTTGTAGCGAGCTGCCTGCGACGGCAACCAAGACTTGGTTGGCTGGCTGCAGGGTGATTTGTACGTCGCGAGTCACGAGTGGTTCCTTTCTCGGCCGATGATCAGGCCATTCGGGTTGAACGAGCGGCGATAGGGGGCCCCGAGCGGTAGCTCGCTTGGAGTGAGGCCGCACGACACTGCGTACTATACCGTTTTCTTGCCGTGCGTTATGGTGATGTCACCCTTGGATTGATGGCATCCTCGTTCCCCGAGAGATTTGAAGTATGGCCGATTTTTATCAACATGATTTGATCACCACGATCCATGACCTGCGTACCGGTCAGCTTTCCCGGCTGGAGGATACGCTGCGTGCATCGACTCAGCAAAACAAGATCGGTTTGGTGTTGCCGGTCACGGCATCGGACATGCGAGCCGAACCGTTTGAACGAATTGTTCAGGAACTCTCAGGGGCGGACTACATCGATACGATTGCTGTATCGCTTGGCGTTGCTCCGGAATTGGCCGACTACGAGGAGACTTGCCGGAAAATCGCGCCGCTCGGTGATCGTGCGAGAGTGATTTGGACGGATGGCGATAAGATCCAAGCGTTGTATTCGGAATTGATCGACGCGGGGATCCCTGTCGATACACCGGGGAAAGGACGCAGTGTTTGGACGGCCTTTGGCTACTTGTTGGCTGACCCTCAAATCGAAACGTTCGTACTGCATGACTGCGACATCGTCGATTACGATCGTTTTCTGTTAGCAAGATTGTGTTTGCCGATGGCACATCCGGCGCTCGATTTCGAGTTCTGCAAAGCCTACTACGCGAGAGTCACCGACCGAATGCACGGCCGGGTTGTGCGTTTACTCGTAGCACCGTTGATCCGGGCTCTACTGCAGACGTTTACCGATAGCAAATTCATCCGTTTTCTTGCCAACTTTCGCTATCCGTTGGCGGGTGAATTTTCACTCACGCGAAACTTGGCACGCACCAATCGAATCCCCAGCGATTGGGGGCTGGAAGTCGGCACGTTGGCCGAAGTGTTTCGTAATACCTCGCACAAACGGGTTTGCCAAGCCGACCTATGTAGGCTTTATGAACACAAGCACCAAACGATGTCACTGGACAACAAGACTGCGGGTTTGATCAAGATGGCGACCGATATCATGACAACCATTTATCGAACCTTGGCCAGCCAGGGCGTGGTGCTGGGAGGGGCGACGTTCACGACGCTGCGGTCCTCTTACATGCGAATTGCTCAAGATTGTATTCGACAATATGCCGCCGATGCTTTTGTCAACGACTTGTTTTATGATCGGCATAGTGAAGAAGCGGCAATTGAAGCGTTCGCCGAATGTGTGACGGCGGCCGGTGATGATTTCCGCGCCGATCCGAACGGTGCCGCTGCCATTCCGAATTGGACGCGTGTTCGAGCTGCACTTCCTGATTTCGCGGAACGTTTGCGAGAAGCCACTCAGAATTGACCTCTTTTTTGCGTTGTTGCGGTTTGCCCGATAGCCGGTGGGTGAACACGAACTACAATGATCGGGTCAGCCACCGCAGCAATGTCGGGGCGTTTTTATCCCTGTTGTATGCGTCGTCTGTTATGGTCAAGGCCGTTTGCATCGTTTGTTGGTTGACCGGAGTCACCCTTGGCTTGTGTCAATCGGCACTGTGTCAAGGGTACGCGGCGTATCCGGTCGCCAGATCCTCTCAACCTCGATCCTTGGTTTCGGCCGTCGAACAGCTTGCAATCGAAGCGGGCAAAGCCAATGCGCATCGTCGCTACCCTCGGTTGCCGGGCGAATTTGAGCCGCAACGAGCGTTGCTGCTCAGTATCAGCGATTGGCAGCCTCATCATGCCTATGTGCTACAGCAGATCGTTGAAAAAGCCGCCGGTCACACCAATGTATTGATCCTGTGCAACAACCCAGATCAATTGGCCAGGGTGGTGGGTTGGTTGCAGCCAAGTGGATTACCGAACGAGCATGTCTTTTTTTGCGAGATCGAACTGGACACCATTTGGTTGCGTGACTTTGGTCCGATGCTGGCGGAAACGGAAACAGGCACCCAGTCGATCGATTTTTTCTACGAAGGATCACGGCCCAAGGATGATGCGTTACCGGTTATCTGGGCCGAGCGAAGCGGCTGCGAGTTGGTGACCGTGCGTTGGACCATTCAGGGCGGCAACTTGCTTAGCAATGGCGGGCGGTTGGCTTTGACCACCGAGCGTATCTTCGAGGACAACGCGATTCAGTTTCCCTCTCCGTGGCCTGGACTCGATCCTGAAATCGAGCGTCGCAAGATGGTGATCGAGGAGTTCACCAAGGCCTGCAACTTGACGGAGTTGGTCGTTTTGGAGCCGCTGCAACAGGAAGCAACCAAGCACGTTGACATGTTCACAACGTTCTTGGCGTTCGATCAGCTCGTTGTTGCACGACTCGATCCACGCAGCGACCCGATCAATGCCGCGATCTTGGACCGTAATGCCGCCCGGCTTGCGCGTGTCCGCGTCGAAGGCAAACCGCTCAACGTGCATCGTCTCGATATTCCGCCAAGAAACGGGACATCATGGAGTGCTTATACCAACGTGATCCTCGCCAACGATTTGGTTTTGATGCCGGTGTTTCAATCCGATCCGCCCTTCCTGATCGATCGAGCCAAACGAGCTTATCAATCCTTGTTGCCGAACCATCGTGTCGAAACGGTCGACATGACCAGTCTGAAAGAACTGCAAGGGGGGCTGCACTGCCTTTCCTTGAACCTGCCTTCTTTTGCGCCGATTCCTGATAAAGTCATCCGTTTTGAAACGGCCGCCAAATTTTACGAGTCCATGAAATCGCCCTCCGATCCCCGTGCAGGGCTACTCACTCCTTCCACACCACGATGACTGATGAACGCGTCTACTAATCATCCCGACGGCGAACGATTTCGATGTAAGGTCTGTGGGACGCAGAGCGTGATCGATTGCCCGTTTCCGCCTGGCGACACCGTTTGCCCTGCCTGTGGGTGCCACGTTTGGGTTCGCGTTGACGGCACGCTCCATGACAAGACGCTCCATGACAAGACGCTCCATGACAGGACGCTTCATGGCGGGGATGGCAACGAGGAAGGAGAGCTCCGCGAAGAACCCGTCGAGCTGCATGAGACGGTGGCGACGAAGATCAGCATGTTCAATGCAGAGCTACAACTGCGAGCGAAGACGGCGGATCACAGCGCCGAGGATTTGGCTGCGTTTGTGGTCAACGGGTTAGTCCATACCATGGCTGCTCGCGGTGCGACGGTCTGGAAGGCGAATTTATCCGCCGAACCCGTTCGAATCGCCGAGTGCAACGAAACCGCAAGTTCCGAGCTTGCAGTGGGCGTGATTCAATCCGGTTCCTCCGTGCTCCAAGATCGTCGCACGGACCTCGCCGAGGTTCTGTGGATTGGAGTGCCCCTTCTTCGTGACAACCGCGTGGTCGGAGCCATCGAAGTGGTGCAACGCGAACAGCCTTCAGAAGTTGTTCGCCAAGGTTACGGTCAATACGTTGAACGGGTCGCGGCGACGATGGCAACAAGTCTCGCACTGGCAACCTGGTAGCGATCAATCGATCGGTTGTTGCTGGATAAAACGTTGCAACTGGGTCAGGTGATCCGTGTTGATCAAATCCACCTTGGCATCAAGCAGTTCCTTCCAGACGTTTTCCTTTTCCGGTGTGGCCCAGAATCGAATGCGACGTTGTTGCTGATGAGCTTTGGCAACCCAGTCCCGCAATTGTTGTCGTTCGTCTTCGGGCATCTCACCTTCACCCTGCCACTTGAAATGCGATCCCCATCGGTCGCTGATCATTGGCAGGACGTCACTCGACACGTCACGGTCCAGATCCGCAATTCGGCCATCCATCCCCATCAGCCGCTCCGGATCGGAGAAGATTAGCGATTCGGCCCGATTTCCACTGACGATCACCGTCAAAGCTCCGCGGACTCGTTGGTCACCGTCGACCGTACGGGTCAACAGGGAACGGTAATCTTTCAGTGTCTTTCGCAGCAATTGATACGTTGCTTCTGCGTCGTCTTTGACATCCACAAACAAGGTGAGTTCAGGACCGCTGCGGTACACGCGGCCGTCGTTTTGAGTGATTCGATCGCGAAGCGGATCGAGATAGAGCGAGCGAAGGGTTTTGCCTGCCTGAATCTCGTTCTTTGCGTGAGCGACCATCAACTCACCATCAACGGAGAAGACGTCCGCTTCGACGCTGCAAAATCCATGGTCGAGCGCGTCTTGCAGTGGCCGGTTGCGAGTGTAGTCGTTATGCGAATGTCCACATCGAAGCGGCTCTGCCGAGGGAGCGATCGCCGACAGGGCGAATACCAGCGGAAACAAGAGCAATAATCGGGGAGATTGATTCATCAAAGGTCACTTTCAAAGCGAAAAAGAAGGAAGGCGATGGTTCGTTTCGCCAACACCTGGGTGGGAACGGTGCCATCACTGCATGGGGCGGCTTTCGAAACACAATAAATCATAGGTTCCAACTGTAAAACCGGCCCGAGTTTCTTCATCCAATCTTAACGCGTTCTACGTTTGCCGGTGATCATCGATCCGTACGCTCACGGCGTTGGTTCGAGTAGCAGTGGAAAACTCTTTGCGAGTGGAAGTTAAGATGAAGTTCAAACAGTCGCTGGTGTTGTTGTTCGTGGTTCCTGGTATCGTAGCCGCGTTGACGCCCGCGGATCTGGGTGCCGAGGCTCCTGCTGCATCCCACGTGGCGACGACCCGTCGGTCTAGCCATCCCAAGGGGGGCATTGAGTTGATTGGCGTGGTCCGGCTTGACGGGACGATGCATGACAAAAGCGGCCTGACGCAAACCTTGGAAGACGGTAGTGAATCGGATCGCTTCGGCGGTTTGTCCGCGATGGACTATACCGGTGTCGGGGATCGGTTTCTGCTTCTCGCCGACCGCGGTGTGGGCGATGGTGAGGTGACCTATCCCTGCCGCTTTCATGAAGCAGATTTAGTCGTTGATCCCGCAAGCAAAACGATTCATTTTCAGTTGATTGCGACACGGATGCTGTCCACCTTCTCGGGTGCTCCGGTTGTCGGCTCTTTGATTGCTCACGATGCTGATTTGCATACCGCCAATGGCACCCACATCTGGACCGCGATGGATCCCGAGGGAGTCCGGCGATTGTCAGACGGTTCGATCCTGATCTGTGACGAGTATGGACCACACTTGGTGATCGCCGATGTGGCAGGTCAGATTAAATCCGAGTTGGAAATCCCCGAGCGGTTTCGATTGAAGTCGCCGATCGGTGGAATCTATCAAACAGGGGTGTACCCCAACCGTGGGCTCGAGGGGGTTGCGGTGAGTCCAAGTCAAAAACGCTTTATGGCCATCTTGCAAAGCCCGCTGGTTCAAGACGCGATGATCCGAGATGGTAAATGCTTGGGGCTAAATTGCCGCTGCATTGTTCTGGATGCGGTGGGCAAGTCAGGTTTTGTGGAGCGTGAATATGACTACCGTCTTGATGACCTTGCAAATTGCGTGAGCGAAGTCTTAGCGATCGACGAGGATCGTTACCTGGTGCTCGAACGCGATGGACGTTCTGGTTCGGAAGCGAAATCGAAGCGGATTTATCTTGTCGATACGGCGTTGGCCACTGATGTAGCGGGAATCGAATCGATGCCATCGGAGGCAGTCCCCGAACGGGTGCTCCCCGTTTCCAAACGTCTTTGGCTGGACCTGTTGGACCCCCAATTTGGTCTGGGTGGCGACTTGGCCGCAGAGAAACCCGAGGGAATCTGCTGGGGGAAAACGTTGCCGGATGGCCGCCGCACGCTCTGGGTGTGCTGTGATAACGATTTTGAACCGGCGCACAAAAGCGAGATTTACTGCTTCGCGATTGATACCGAAGCGATCCGCCACTGATTCGGCTAGGCATCGTAAGCGTAGCGTTCTTTCACCGTGCCGCCGCCATCGGTTAGGGCGATGGTGCTGTACTGTTGGGATCGATCGAAAGGTCTGTGGCGGTTTCGTCTTCTTGTTTGCGATTGAGGCGGCGTTTTGCGGCAACGCCGCCATGCCGAACGACAGCAAGACGCTGGCGATCTTTGATCGTCGCGCCTTGCGTCCTTTTTGGTTCCCGCGTGCGTGTGGGCGCGAGGAAGGTTTCGGTGCTGGAGGGTGACTGACATGCAGTCCAGTTTAACCGATCTGCGCTCGTTGCAGCTCTGCGTTGTGAAACGCTGCCAATTCTGTCAACCGGTCGCTCTACCTCCTCTGAGACAGAGAACCTTTTCGCGACAGTTCTATCGCAATTCACCGTCTCGGTGGTTCATCGGAGTTTTTTGACAGGACGTCCTTCGCCGAGTGGTCACCGCACAGCGTCGAGCCAAAACTCGCAACCTGTTGATCCGATCCTTGGCGTGTGGCGTCATGAAGCTGGATGACCCCGTCATGCAGTTGGTCCGCATTCGTTTCGCCGAGTTGGTCGAAGCGGAGCAGGAGTCATCGCAATCACGTGGTCCACCTGAAGAAAAGCGAGCAGACGGATGAAGCCAATCACTCTCCGCTGCTTCCTGATGTCCCCGCACAATCGGCGAGCAAAAGCACGGTCAGAATCGCTGCACGCACTGGCAGTGAAAACGAACCCAAAACCGTTCGCAATTCGACACAAACAGGCGACAAATCCATTCTGGCTCAAGGTGAAGCAACAGACCCGAGCAACGCACAAGAGAGGCGAAGCCATCGACGCCCTAGTCACACTGGGTCGTCTTCACTGACCAAGGCAAGTTGCCACGTCTAGGCAACCAAAAAGAAAACGCGAGAACAGAATGAACTGCCTCGCGTTAGGGAGTGGGATCGTCAGGGTTGCTTATTTCTTGAACGGCAGACGTTTCCCAGGTACCTTCTTCATGTGTCAATATGGCTAGGTACTGCAATGCATCTACGTGCCCTTGATCTGCCGCTTTTCGAAGCCAATACGTTTCATCTGACTTGTCAAAATCGTAGTTATTCATTGCTGTTTTCGGGAACCAAGCAATAAACATCCCTATTCGGTATGCTGCGTCAGCGTCGCCGTCCTCTGCTTTGCGTCGCAACGCAGCAAGCTGTCCTTCACTCAACATAAACCTCCCCGATTTGGAATCCACAGTCGCTGACCGATTGTATAGAGAGCTTGGTTTCATCGGATCCTCCGGCTTCGAACAGGAACCGAAAAGCAGAATAGATGAAGCGATACAAATGGTTTCCCAACCAAGAGAGGCATTACATTGACTTTGGGATTTGCGTAGTGTCAGCATTGCTGATTATCTCTCCGTTTTACAGGTGCAACAGTCACGATGCAGTTTATTGAAACTAGGCTTAGGCAGTGCAAACATAGATAAGGGATAATCTATGCCGGAAGGCCAAAATTCGAAGAGTACTTATTGTTGGAAATGCCCTTCGACGGCTTTCCCTGAACGGGACCTCTAAGGGGCATTGCTGGGTTTCCGTTCGGGGGCGTGGGGAATGGCCACACTACATTCTTATCTTCATCGACAAACTCGGTATAGTCAAAGTCTACGTTGATTAGCAAACCCATGGATGTAATTGTGAAGAAGTGATACTCGCAGTGGGCCTCCGCGGCCCAGACCGTGGAGCCAGTCCCGTTTGCAAGGTTTTGACACATTTTCTTGTTCTTCCCCGCATCGCAAACCAAAAGGAGAATGGGCATGCCAGGTCGGAATTTGGACAAGCTCTTAACCCGCTCTATCAATTCTGGTGAGTATATCGGTTCGTTATCACTTCCTTTGATGATTCCATTTGGATAACCGTGTCCACCGATGACTATTTTTCCTCCATCAAAGGGCATGTCCCGGGCAACCGCATGAAGCGGATCGTCCTGAGGAAATAGGTTTATGTCCACGCCCCTCGGCGACGGCAAAAAGATCTCTGATATCTCGTGTCCAAACGGATCATAATTAACGATTGGCCTCGACCCGACGTACTCGTAAACATTCCAAGGACTCCCCTCAAACCCGATCGGATCTCTGGAGCAGAATCTACCGGCGACCGGATCGTACATCCGCGCCCGGTAGTGATACAGGCCTAACGCTTCGTCGTACTCGCGGCCCGTGTACGTGTAACGGTTGTTTTCTGACGAAGTAGCTAGCTGCGAGAGGCTAGCGTCGAGCGTCGTAGGTGTTCCGTAGGCGTCGTAGGCGTAGCGTTCCTTCACTGTTCCGCCGCCATCGGTCAGTGCGATGATGCTGTACTGTTGGTTTCGGTGGTAGTAACGTAAGCCGCCGCCACCGTCACTTATGATCGGTTTGTCGGCGTAGCTCCATGTCGAGCGTTTTGGCTCGGGTGGGCAAGGACGGCGGGACGGGGCAAAAGCGACCATCTCGATATTCCAGCAGGCGGGAATCGCGTTTGCATGTCACTACGACGTTGATCAGCCACTTCGGAGATTCGTGGCGCTGCGACCAAACGACGGTAGCCAACTTCGTAGCCAGCCCCTCCGTGCCGATCGGCTTTCACATGAGCTCCGCTGCGTGATCGATCGGCGGAGTGCGTCAGGCAGTACGGTGGGAGTGGTGGTTCTCGCCTTGACTCTCGTTGCGGGGTCCGGCGAAGTGTTAGAACGAACTGGCCCACTCTGGCTACGCTCCTCGATCGGATGAACTCGCAGTCTTCGGCAAGCAATCGGTTTTGAGCAATAGCTCGTTACCTTCTGGCCTTGCCGTCCTGCGAGGCCCACGGATGGCTCACCGGCGTCGCTCCCCGTAGACGGCAGTGCGGACTCACGGTGTGATCCTTTCGCCAATCGATCGAGTGGACTCACTACGCGGATGTCTTCTCGGTTGATCACATGCGTGTAGATCATCGTAGTCTTCACATCGCTGTGCCCCAGTAATTCTTGGATCGTCCGAATGTCAGTACCGGCCCGTAACAGATGGGTTGCGAACGAGTGTCGAAAAGTGTGTGACGAGATATGCTTGGAGATTCCAGATCGTTCAACCGCCCGCCGCAAATGGCTCGGGAAGGTGTCTCGGTGAAGGTGATGGCGGTGCATCGCGAACGAGTGCGGATCTCGCGAGAGGCGGGCCGATGCGAACACGAACTGCCAACGAAACTCCCTTGCAGCCGACGGGTACTTTCTAGCCAAAGCAAAGGGTAGCCATACCGAGGCCACGCCGTCTTCCAAATCTTGCTGGTGCAGAACATGCCGGGATCGCACCATGCGACGCAGTGGCTCTATCAACTCATCGGGCAGCGGAACGAGTCGGCTTTTATTCCCTTTCGATTGATGGATCTCGATCAGCGAGTTCTCAAAATCAATGTCCTTCACCCGCAACGCCAACGCCTCGCTGATCCGCATGCCACACCCGTACAACAGCTTCGCGATCACCAGTGAAACGCCCTGCATTTTGCCCAGCACCTTTTCAACTTCCTCATAGCTCAGCACGGTCGGGATCTGTTTTCCTTTCGAGGCGCGGATCGCCTGAATGCGGCCAATATCCCGCTTGAAGACATGTTGAAAGAGAAACAGCAAAGCGTGAAACGCTTGATTCTGAGTCGAAGGAGCCACGTTGCCATCAACCGCCAAGTCGGTCAGATGAGCCTCCACGTCCGCCCCGCCGATGCAATCAAAGTCAGCCAGGCATTTCAGTGCCCGTTCACTCATAAACGCCTTCACTTTGCCAACGTAGGCTCGTTCGGTCGCATACTTCTTGCCATCACGACGCAGTGCTCTGCGGTACTGTTGGATCACATCTGGTTCCCGCGAGTTGATTTTGCTGACGACCTCCTCGATATCCTCGGCATCCTCTTCGCTGACTCGTTCCGTCACGACGACTTCTTGGAGCTTTTCACGGACCGGAATCAAGTCATCCAGCGGGCGCTTCTGCACCAGTCGTCGGTAGTCCATCAGGCCCCTTACCATCATCAGTCGTTTCCAGGCCGGAGCACCGCTGCGCAGCTTTGCCCGCGAGAAAGCAATCACGTCATCCACAGTGAATTGCCAATCGCCTTGTCCCGATTGCCGATGGAACGAGGCGAGATGCGAGAACCAGATCTTTGCCCATTTCAGTTCCCGCTCTTCACGGCAGGATCGCTCAAACACAGCCATGACGCACCTCGCCACCGAAACGTCATCTGCGAGCGTCAACGGACCAGCCAGTCGCGTAATCCGCACAGGCGATGACGGTCAATTTGATGGAAACTCCTCCTCAATCGGTCGGACTTCCGATACGAAGGTCCGCCCTCTCCCATATGCAACTATATCTCTTCCAGCATTGCTGAAGGGGGGGTGCGAGTTCAGTTCGGTTTGGTTCAAGCGTGATCGCTACAGCGCAGAGCAGGCTAAAACCCAGTGTTTTGTTCCGACATGTTCTCGCTTTGCGGAATCCGCCATCAAGGCTGCGTGCCAGTGTGTGATTGGACACTTGAGTGAACAGCTCGTTGCCCCGGCGGCAGCTGCGGCAGTTTGCCTCTCCCCTCTTTAGACGTGTCATGTAATCGTCCTTACCACAAACAGACGCCCTTATGTTGGCAATTCCAATCACACCCGAATGTGAATTGACACCAGCGTTGGAACCAGTGAGAATACTGAAAGAGGCGATCTCACCTCCCCGGCGAGAATACGCAGTCGACCGGCGAGAATACGTGAGTGCCACCCACGGCACCGAAGGTGAATCCGGTGAGAATGGTCTCCCCTCAGGGAATATCACCGGTCCTTCAGCTGATATACAAGTTATCGCACTGATGCGACTGTGTGCTGATGGCCAACTTCATGTCTGAATCGAAATCGAATCCGTATCAGCCTCCGTCAACCGTTGATGACTCCCGATACAGCTCAGGGGTTTGGAAAGCGATCGGACGTGTTTGCGTCTTGATTTACGGTGTTCTATTCGGGTTGTTTTGTATCGCCGGAACCATCGACGACATTTGGAGCCGCGAGCCGATTATTGAGACCGTCTTCTGGATTGCGATGAGCGTTCTGACAACCTACGGCGTTTTCGCGCTAGCAATTCGACGGTGGCGCATGCCCAAGCTTGACACATTCTGGCGGTACTTCGCGGTTGCTTTGCCGTTTCTCACCTACCTTGGCGCTGCCTGGGAGATATACCACCAACCCGCGCTGCCTCCAATTGAGTTCTTCGCTGTACTTGTGATGTTCGTTATAGTAACAACGCCGGGCTTGGTATTTAACTGGATGGTCAGGCACCGGATGAATGTCCCGAATCACGGAATGCGATCTCCAGGAACACCTCTCACCGACCCCGCATCGGAAGGGTGAGTGATTGCTTTTCGCGATGGATATTTCCGCTTGTTGTTTCATTTTGAAAACACTGGTGCATCGAGTTGCAGTGATTTACCGTT